>CAYZAD010000015.1:0-29397 GCA_964476315.1 uncultured Rhodobacterales bacterium | reverse complement strand
TTGGCCCAGCCAGAGCCGTAGGCAAAGTAGGTGCCGCCCTGCGACGCGGTGCCGACAGTAAAGCTGTCAGGCCAACCTTCGCGATCCTGTGCGAATGCAGGTGTGACAAAGCTGGCCGCCACGATGGCGACAATAGACATTTTCTTCATGGTTTCCTCCCAAAGGCGAGGTGCTCCCCCGCGAAACGATAGCCGTGACCCACTCGGGCCTCGGTTGACTTGTGTCTTGTCGATCCAAAGACAATGCGGAAGGGGCGAGTTTTCAAAAAACGTAAATTTTGAGCGAGCTGCGCGCCGTTTTGGGTGGAGTTGGTGACTCTGACATAGGATGATGGGTGCGGATTTACCCATCAGTCCTCTTTGGCAAAGTCTTCCCGGCTCAATCCGTGCTTTTGCATTTTGTCGTACAACGTCTTTCGAGACAGGCCGAGAGACTCGTACACGGCCTTGAGCCGCCCGTCATGCGCCGCGATGGCGGCAGAGATGAGGGATTTCTCATAGGCGTTCATCTGGTCCGCCAAGGTGACGGCGGTCTCTGACGCAGATGACAGGTTGCTCAGACCCAGCACGTGCCGTTCTGCAAAATTGCGCAACTCTCGAATGTTGCCAGACCACGGCTGTGCCGCAACGTGGCTGAGCAGGGCAGCACTGACCTCGGGCTCGGACCTGTCAAGACGGCGTGCCGTGTCCTGAACCAGCAAACTGAAAAGCAACGGGATGTCTTCGCGGCGGTCGGCCAGCCGTGGCAGATTGAGCGTCACCACGTTGAGGCGGTAAAAAAGGTCCGACCGGAACCGGCCTTCTGCCACAGCCGCGTCGAGATCGGATTTCGAGATCGCAATCACCCGCATGTCCAGTGGAATGGGATCGTTCGATCCCAGCCGGGTGATGACACGGTTGTGCAAAACGTCCAGCAGCTTGCCCTGCAATGCAACCGGCAGTGAATCGATCTCATCAAGGCACAGCGTTCCCCCGCGCGCGTGCTCCAGCTTGCCAAAACGCGGTCGCGTGGCCCCGGGAAACGCGCCGGCTTCGTAACCGAACAGTTCACTTTCGATCATCGTTTCGGGCAACGCCGCACAGTTGATATGGACAAAAGGCTTCACGCCCCGATCGCTGGCTGCGTGCAACGCGCGGGCGGCTTGTTCCTTGCCCGTACCGGTCTCGCCCGTGATGAGCACATCCGTATCGGTGGCCGCCACGGTGCTCAGGATGGCGCGCAGTTCCTTGATGATCCTGCTGCGACCGGGCAGGTATTTTTCGATGATATCGCCTGCGCCAAGCTGGGCGCGCAGCGCAGCATTGTCTTGGATCAGGCGGCGGCGCTCGAGCGCGCGTTCGACACAGGCGATGAGCTGTTCGGGATCGCAGGGCTTTTCAAGAAAATCATAAGCCCCGGCCTTGATGCAATCGACGGCAAGACTGACATCGCCAAAGCCGGTGACGAGGATGATGGGCAGGTTGGGGTCAAGCTCAAGCGCCTTGCGCATCAATGTGACGCCATCCGTGTTCGGCATGCGAATATCGGTGACCAGCACGCCATCAAAGCCCGTGGCGATCATCGAAAGCGCGGCATCGGCGTGATCGAGCGTTTGGCAGGTGATGTCGGCCAAAGCGAATGTCTGGCTTGCGGCGCGGCGCAGATGTTCTTCGTCATCGACATAAAGGACTTCGGGCGCAGTCACTCGGCGGCCTCCTGCATGGGCACCGCACGATTGAGGGTCACCGTAAAGACCGCCCCGCCGTCGGGATGGTTGACGACACTCATGCTGCCCCCGAAATCTTCGACGATATTGAAAGAGATCGACAGGCCAAGGCCCATGCCGACGCCCGCCTCCTTGGTGGTGTAGAAGGCATCGAACACCTGCTCCATCGCCTCAGGCGCGAGTCCCGGGCCGTGATCGCGCAGGTTGATCCGGATGGCGTCCCCGGTGTCCTGCACGTCAATCTCAACGGTTTTGACCGGTGCATCCGCCATGGCATCCGCCGCATTGGTAAGCAGGTTGACGATGACCTGCTGCAAACGCAACGCGCCGCCAATGCCGAAGACCTCGGGCTGGGGTGGATCAAATGTCACCGTCACGCCGCTGCTGCGCATTTGCGGGGTCGACAGATCAATCGCCTTTTGCACCACGTCCCCGATCGGAATGGCGCGCAGCTTTTCACCCGGTTGTCGGGCAAAGCCGCGCAGGTGGTTGGAAATGCGCACCATGCGGTCCGCCATTTCGGAAATCAAAGAGATATTTTCCGCCACTTCCGTGGTCTGCCCGCGTTCCAGAAAACGCGACGCGTTGTAGGCATATGACTTCACCGCGCCCAAAGGTTGATTGATCTCATGCGACAGCGCGGCCGACATCTTGCCCAGGGCGGCCAGCTTGCCAGCCTGGATCAGTTCGTTTTGCGACTTGCGCAGACGTTCCTCGGTCGATTTGCGCTCGGCCACCTCCATCAGAAGCGATGCATTGGTGGCATCGAGGTCTGCGGTGCGTGCCTTGACCGTATCTTCAAGGATCACGCGCTGTTCCTGTTCGAACCGCATCCGGTCAAGCAGGGACGCGCGGCGCTGATAGATCAGCAGTCCGACAAGGGCGAGCGCGGTTATGGCAAGCGCAAGGACACCCACGGCGGCAAGCGCGCGCATCCGGATGGGAACAAAGGGCGTCAGAACAATCGCGTGCCATCCGGCAAGGTCCAGCGGACCGCTGATCGACAGGAACCGGGTCTCTTCCGCCGCGCTGACCGTGACGCCGACAACGCCGGACGAGATGACACTGGCCGAAAGATTGAGCGGGGCGACGAGGTCAAGCGGATACTGACGGGTCATCGCGATTTCCTTGCGCTGACCGTCGTTCAGCGGGGCCAGCGCGCGCATCCGGTACTCCGGCCGGCTGGATAGAAACGCCACGCCGTTGGGGTCGGCCACGATGATTTCGCGTTCGCTGCCGGTCCAAGCGGTTTCGATCCGGTCAACCGGCACCTTTATGGCAAGAACCCCAACCACCTCGATCCCGTCCAGGATCGGTGCCGAGAAGAAGAAACCGCGTTCCCCGGATGTGGTGCCAAGGGCATGAAACAGTGTGGTTTCGCCTTCAAGCGGGATCTGGAAATACGGGCGGTAAGCGAAGTTCTTGCCAAAGAAAGAATCTTCCCGCCGGTAATTGCTCGTGGCAATTGTCAGACCGCTCTTGTCCATGATGTAGATGTCAGAGACACCCAGAGACTGCGCCAGAAGTCTCAGTTTTTCGTTGATGAAGGGCACAAGCCCCGAATTGTCGGACTGGCGCAGCAGGTCCTGGAACACCGGGTCATCAGCCACCAGTTGTGGCAGGGGTTCGTATCTGCCGATGGTTTGGTCGATGGCTTCGATCACCAATCGCCGGGTATCTTCGGCGGCATCCTGTTCGCGCTGCAGAAACACCCCTTCGACCCGTGGGAAGATCAGCCCGATCCCAAGGGCAAGAGCCAGCAGCGCAGCCAAGACATATACGACCGAAATCCGCATATGTTCGGATTAGGCCAAATACCACGGGAACGCACGGAGATTTCACCACTGGCCGCCATGCGTGGTGCGAGGTTTCGGCCCGTTACCGCAGGGCAAGCGGGTTGCGCTGTCATACCCCGAACCTGTGCAGTCACCGAAATTCTGCCCCGCATCAGCCAACTGCGCGTCGTCCCCCCTTGAAGGGTCAAGGCGTCAAGATCATCTGACACTTGGGCGGCAAGGGCACATGCGCGACGCCCAAGCGGCACAGGCGGGAATGCCATACGCGCCACCCGTCTTGAGCACCGCCACCGAACAGTCCAGTATTGATCGACCGATTGGAGAACTGACGTGAGACGGAACTGGGTCTTCGGCGACCTGCTATCGCAATTGTTTGCACGCACAGGCCAGGTTTGGGGCAATGACGACACCCGCTCCATGACTGACCTGTGCGAAGCGCTTTTGTCGGCCGAGGGTGAAGTCTCGGGCTACAAGCTTGCCGCAACCTTGCTGGACCGATACCGGTCTTCGGATGACACGGCCAAGCTGGCTTTCTTCCGGCATATGAACGATGCGCTCGACATCGACGCACAGCAGGTGGCCGACCTGGCAAAGGCCTATGCCAACACGCCGACGCCGGAGGCCTTCAAGACGCTGAGCAAGGCGTCCGAGCCGCGACGTCAAGAACTGCTGCGCCGCCTGAACCAGCCTGTCGGCGCCACGGACGCGCTGGTGGACATGCGGGTCGATCTGTTGCGGTTCTCGAAATCACATCCGGAGCTGTTGCGCACCGATTATGATTTCATGCATTTGCTGCGAAGCTGGTTCAATCGCGGGTTTCTCGTGCTCAAACAGATCAACTGGGACACACCCGCGCGCATTCTCGACAAGATCGTGGCCTATGAGGCGGTGCACCGGATCAACGATTTCGACGATCTGCGTCGCAGGTTAAGCCCCCCGGACCGGCGCTGTTTCGCCTTCTTTCACCCGTCCATGCCGGACGAACCGCTGATTTTTGTCGAAGTCGCCCTGACTGCGGACATCCCCAATTCCATCGCCACGCTGCTTGAGGAAGACCGGGACCCGCTTGATCCGTACAAGGCAAAGGCCGCCGTATTCTATTCGATTTCGAATTGTCAGAAAGGCTTGGCCGGGATCAGCTTTGGCAACCTTCTCATCAAGCAGGTGGTGGCCGAATTGTCGATGGAGTTCCCCAAGCTGGAGACATTCGTCACGCTGTCGCCCATCCCGCGTCTGAACCAGTGGCTTGCGACGCAGGACGCACCGCTTGGTGCGACCAAAGAAACGCGGTCCGGTGGCAAAAGCGGCAAACAGGATGACGCGCTCAAGAGCCTTGTCGCGCATTACCTGCTCTGCGCAAAACGCGAAGATGGCACGCCATTCGACCCCGTCGCCCGGTTCCACCTTGGCAACGGAGCCGAGATTTTCGATATTCATGTCGGCGCCGACCTGTCGGAAAATGGCCTCGCGCAATCGAACGGTGCGATGGTCAATTATCTGTACGATCTGCGCCGAACCGAGCGGAATCACGAAGAATTCGCAACTTCAGGAACAATTGCAGCGACACGCGCTGTCCAGGCTCTGGCCTCGGCGGCGGTCGACACCAAGACTAAGGAAAACGTTGCGTGACCAATACTCTCTACGACGCACTTATCGCCCCACACGCCGACAACGACACTGCTTTTCTGATCGAAGATGACGGATCGGTTTTGACTTATGCGGGCCTTGTCCAACGCGCGGCGCAAATGGCCCATGTGCTTGCCGACGCTGGTGTCACACCGGGCGACCGCATCGTGGTTCAGGCACCCAAGCTAAGCGACACCATTGCGCTTTATGCCGCCTCCCTGCAAACCGGCGCGGTCTACCTGCCGCTGAACACCGCGTATACGGATGCGGAACTGCGCTATTTCGTCGAGGATGCAGGGCCGGCTCTTGTTGTGTGCGATACGAAGGACGAGGCAGGCATTGCGAAGATTGCCGAAGGCGTGAATGCCCGCGTTCTGACGCTGTCGGGAAAAACCGGAAGCCTGAGCACGGCCGCCAATGGCAAGGCGACCACGTTCGAAACGGTCGCGCGCGGTCCTGAGGACCTTGCGGCACTTCTTTACACGTCCGGCACGACCGGACGCTCCAAGGGTGCGATGATGTCGCACAAGAACCTGCTGTCGAATGCCGAAGTGCTGGTCGATCTGTGGCAGATCAAGAAATCGGATCGCCTGCTGCATGCCCTGCCGATCTTTCACACACATGGGCTGTTCGTGGCGCTGAACACCGCGCTTCTGGCCGGTGCAGAGGTGCGGTTCATGGCGGCTTTCAATCTCGACATGCTGTTGGACGAACTGCCCAAGAGCACGCTGATGATGGGTGTGCCGACCTTCTATACGCGACTGCTTGACGACGAGCGATTCACCAAGTCGGTGACCGAAAACATGCGGCTCTTCATCTCGGGCTCTGCGCCGCTCCTGGCCGAAACCCACCAGGCATTCGAGGCGCGCACCGGGCATCGCATTCTGGAACGCTACGGGATGACCGAAACCAACATGATCACGTCAAACCCCTATGACGGCGCACGGATTGCAGGGACAGTCGGGTACCCGCTGCCGGGCACGGAGGTGAAGATCACCAATGCCGAAACCGGCGAGACCCTGCCGAAAGGCGAGATCGGCATGATCGAAGTCCGCGGGGACAACGTGTTCCAGGGCTATTGGAACATGCCGGAAAAGACCGCAGAGGAAATCCGCGAAAACGGGTTCTTTCTGACCGGCGACCTTGCCATCGAAGCTGAAGACGGCCGCATTTCCATCGTCGGCCGCGCGAAGGATCTCATTATTTCCGGCGGGTACAACGTTTACCCGAAAGAGATCGAAGAGGTGCTGAACGACGTGCCAGGGGTTCTGGAAAGTGCTGTCTTTGGCGTGCCGCATGCCGACTTCGGAGAAAGCGTCATCGCAGCCGTCGTCGCACTGCCCGGCACGACCGTTGACGTCGAAACGCTCAGGGCAAAGGTGGAAAGCAGCCTCGCCCGCTTCAAACACCCGCGCGAATACATCATGATGGACGCCCTTCCCCGAAACACGATGGGCAAGGTGCAAAAGAACATCCTGCGCAACGACTACACCGCCTGACACTGTGGCGGCAAACGGCCCTTTCATCGGCACCGATGTCGTGGCGTATTTGAACCGGACGGCTTGAAAGCAGCGCGGTTTCACGCGCCCTTGATGTGCCTGTCGCGCCATTCAAGGGCCGCTTTCAATCCGTCCTCGCGCCGGATGCGGTTGAACTCCACGCGTTCCGGCGACATGTCCGCCTCGATCTGAACGTCGATGTTCAGCGCCTCGGCAAGACCTTCACGCATCTTCGCAAGTTCATAGGTCCGGTTGATCGCGCGCTTGGTCAGGCGGACGGATTGCGCGGACGCGCTGGTGATCTCATGCGCCAGAGACACCGCCGCATCCAAAGCCTGACCTTCGGGAACCACGCGGTTGACCAGCCCCATGTCGTAGCAGCGTTGCGCCGAAATCCGGTCGTTCCCGGTGAGCAACAGCTCCTTTGCCTGTTTTGGGCCGGTCACATAGGGCGCGAGCATCGCCACGATGCCGGAACCGAACCGGACTTCGGGTTCCCCCATCCTCGTCTCTTCGCTGGCGATGGCCATGTCACACGCCATCATGACCTCCATCGCACCGGCAATGCAGAACCCGTGTACCGCTGCGATGGTCGGTTTTGGGCTGTCCCAGAACTGCATGATAAAGTCGAAATCCGTGGTCAGCACCTTACGCCAGGCCTCTTCCCCCGTGATGTTCCTGGCCGCGCTTTCCTTCATGTCGAACCCGGCTGAAAAGCAGCGCCCCGCGCCGTGCACGACAATCGCCTGCACCCGGTCGTTGGACATGAAATCCGACATCGCGTCATGCGTCGCCGCGATCAAGGCGCTGTCAAAGGCGTTCATCACATGCGGGCGGTTGAACGTCAGAATTCCGGTGCGGTTTTCGATCCGGGTCAAGACGGGGGCGTCAGGCATGATGGGTCCTTTCACAGCAGTCACCGCAACATAGCAACAGATCGGAAGAAGACGTCGGAAATTGCGGGATCATTTGCGTTTTCTGCATTTACGTACCCGGCGATTTCGCGCTTGATGCCAGCGATCAACGAAGATGGCCCGTCATGACCGCGCACCCGCTTGACCCGCTTCTCAACCCCCGCTCGGTGGCCATTGTCGGCGCATCCGACAAACCGGGCAGCAACGGGTTCGCCATGCAGGACATGGTGGCAATCGATGGGTATGCAGGGGCCGTCTATCCGGTCAACCCGCGCCTGAGCACGCTGGAGGGGCGTACCTGTTATCCGGGTCTGGCCGATCTGCCGGACGTGCCGGATCACGTCATCATCGGAGTGGCCAGCAGCCGGGTCGAGAGCGTACTGGACGAAGCGATTGCGCTGGGTATTCCGTCGGCGTCGATCTTTGCGTCGTGCTACCTCGATCACGACACCCAGCCCCGTTTGCCCAGGCGCATAGCCGCCAAGGCGAGGGCTGCGGGTATGGCGCTCTGCGGTGCGAATTGCATGGGATACTACGTCCCGTCCCACGGGTTGCGCGTGGCCAGCATGCCGTCGCCACCGGGCATCCGGGCGGGCGGCATCGCGTGGATCGCACAATCGGGCTCTACCTTTGGCGCGCTGGCCCATAATGACCGTCGCCTGGGCTTCAGCCTGTGCGTATCGACGGGCATGGAACTGGTGACCACGGTGGCCGATTACATGGATTGGGCGATGGCGCAGCCCGACACCCGGGTGATCGGACTTTTCCTGGAGACCGTGCGCGCGCCTGACCGGTTCGTCGCGGCTCTGCAAAAGGCGCGTGACGCGCGTATTCCCGTGGTCGCGCTGAAAGTGGGCCGGACCGAGGTCAGCGCACGCATGGCGGTTTCGCATACCGGCGCGATTGCAGGGAACGACGCAGCCTACCAGGCCCTTTTTCGCAAATATGGCGTGATCTCGGTCGATGACATGGACGAAATGGCCGCGACTCTGGCCCTGTTCGACAGTGACCGCAGGCCTGCAACGGGCGGACTTGGTGTCATCAGCGATTCCGGGGGCGAACGTGAAATGATCGTCGATCTTGCCGACGGGATCGGTCTGTCTTTTCCGTCCCTGAGCGCGCAGACCGGCGAGAAGATCAAGCGCAACCTCGAACCCGGCTTGCATCCTGAAAACCCGCTTGATGCGTTCGGCACCAATGCCGACATCGTGCCCCGTTATGCGGCGATGACGGCTGATCTGACGAATGATCCATCCGTGGCGATGGGGTTTTTCATGTCTGACCCGCGCGATGGTTATGGCTATGCCGAACAGTATTCGGATGCCGTTCTGGCAGCGGCGGAAAAGACGGAGAAGCCGCTTGCGCTGGTGTCGAATTACGCGATGGTGGATGATCGTGAAATCGCGCAAAAGCTGCTGAAGGCCGGTATCCCGTTGCTGCGAGGAACCAGGAACGCCTTGAAGGCCGCCAAACATCTGCTGACTTATCGCGATTTTGCGGCCTCTCCTTCGGAAGACCCGCCCTGCCCCGATGATGATTATGGCTGGCGGGACGTCATCACGGCCAAAGGCCAACTGTCCGAGGCCGAAGGGCTGCGCATGCTGCAGGACTTCGGAGTAAGATCGCCTGCCTTCGCGCAGGTCGCCAAGGCGTCCGAACTCGATGCTGCGCTTGCGGGATTGCGTTTTCCGGTCGTCCTCAAGACGGCAGAGGATCATGCCCATAAATCCGACGTGGGCGGCGTGGTGTTGAACCTGCCTGACGCCTCTGCGGTCAAGGCAGCCCATGCCGAAATGTCAGCCCGTCTTGGCCCCCGCGCCCTGATCATGGAGATGGTCCCGAAAAGCGTTGAACTGGCGCTTGGGTCGATCTGGGATGACAGCTTTGGACCGGTGGTGGTGGTGTCGGCCGGGGGCGTTCTGGTCGAGTATCTGAACGACAGCATCGCGGCGCTTGCCCCGGTCACGGAAGCGCAGGCCATGGCGTTGCTTCGCTCTTTGAAAAGCCACCGCCTGTTGCTGGGCGTTCGCGGTTCTGCACCTGCGGATCTGGCGGATGCCGCCCGGCAGATCGCCGCGTTTTCAAGAATGGTGACGATCCTCGGCCCGGCCTGCGCCGAAAGCGACATCAACCCGCTGATCTGCACGCCGGACGGTGCCTTGGCGCTCGACTGTCTTGTTGTCGGTCGGAAAGACTAGCCCGCTTCGCTGACCTGATACCGCGATTTTGCCAGCCAGTCGGGCGAAATCTCCACGCCCCAACCCGGGGCATCCGTCACGCGCGCATGGCCGTCTTCGATCTTGTAGGGGTCTTCGACGAACAAACCGTCCTGCCACGGATAATAATCCAGACCTTCGATCGAGAATTCGAGGTATTTGCCCGCTCCCGGGATCGCGCGCAGCAGGTGCATGGTGAACAGGGTCACCATCGACAGGTTCGCGCAATGGGGCGTGACCGGCAAACCGGCAGTTTCGGCCATGCGGGCGACACGCAGCGTTCGGCAGATCCCCCCAAGATACAGGATATCGGGCTGCACGATATCAACAGCGCGCATGTCGATCATCCTGCGCCATGTCGGCAGATCGCAATCCTGTTCGCCCCCGGTCACGTCGATCCGGAGCGCGTCGGTCACCTGCTTGGTTTGCTCCAGCTCCCAATAGGGACAGGGTTCCTCGTAATGCGAAAACCCATGGTCCTGAAGCATGTGGCCAACCTCAATCGCGCGTTCCGGCGTGTAGCAACTGTTGGCATCGATAAGCAAAGCAACATCCGGCCCCAGTTCGCGACGCATGGTGGGAATGATTTCTTCGGTACGCCCGGGCCATTCATCGCGGTTGCGGCCCACTTCGGCACCGGCGCGCACCTTGAACGCGTCAAAGCCCTGTTCGTCTCGTAGCCGTTTCAGACGCGCGGCTTCGTCCGCCGGGGTGATGTCGCGCTTCATGGAACTGGCATAGGCACGGATTGTGCCTGCCGATCCCCCTAGCAGGGCCGCGACCGGTTGGCCTGCCTGTTTGCCGCGCATGTCCCAGATGGCCGTATCGACGCCCCCCATGGCCCGCCGCAGGTAGGAACCGGGGAACTTGTGTTCGCGCTCTGTCACAAGGTCCAGCAGATCGTCCAGATCGCTGGTGTCCTGACCCAGCATCCACGGCGCGACCTGTCGGTGCAGCACCTCGCAGGTGATATCCGAATGATAGGTCGAAACCTGACCCCAGCCCTCGCTGCCATCCTCCATCGTGACGCGCACGAAACCAACGAACTCGTTGGTGAAGGTTTCGATCTTTTGCAGTTTCATCTGGCGTCCTCCAACAGGATATCCGAAGCCTTTTCGCCCACCATGATCGCAGGCGCATTGGTATTGCCCGACGGAATCGTCGGAAAGATCGACGCATCCGCAACACGCAGACCCGAAACGCCATGCACGCGCAGCCGTTCGTCGACCACCGCATCGTGCGCATCCTGTCCCATCCGCGCGGTGCCGCATTGGTGGAAGACCGACCAACAGTCGCGCCTGACGAACTCTGCGATGGCATCGTCGCTGTCAACGTCCGGGCCCGGGTCCATCTCGTGGTCCGACATGGCGCCGAAGGCGGGCGTGGCCGCGATCCGGCGCATCAGGCGAAATCCCTGGCGCATGACCTCCCGGTCTTCGGACGTGGCAAGGCAGTTGGGATGCAGAAGCGGCGCATCGCCCGGGTCGGGCGAGCGCAGGTCCAGATGCCCCGTGCTGGTCGGCTTGCAGGGGTTAAAGCCCAGTCGAAAGGCGGGAAACGGGTCCGGGCTCAGCAAGGGGCGCACTCCGGCAGGTGCCCGGCTGTAGGTCAACGGCGAAAAGTAAAGCTGGATGTCGGGCGGGCCTTCACCTTGCGACAGGCGCACAAACCCGCCCCCCTGGTTGAGGCTCATCGACAAGGGACCTTTGCGCGTCAGCAGGTATTCCAACCCGACGCGCAGCTTGCCCCACCACGGGCGCAAGACCTGGTTCAGACTGGCCTGCCGGGCGGCAAACATCAGATCGACACCCACGTGATCGCGCAGATTGCGCCCCACATGGGGGGCGTCGTACACCACATCCAGACCAAGGTTTTGCAGCGCGGCCCCGGGGCCGATGCCAGAAAGCTGCAACAGCTGCGGCGTGTTGATCGCACCCCCGCACAGGATCACTTCGGCCCGTGCGCGGGCGGTCCGGGTCGCCCCGTTCTGCCGGTACTCCACCCCGGTTGCGCGCTTGCCATCGAACAGAACCCGTGTCGCCAGCGCGTTGGTTTCAATGCGCAGCGTGCTGCGGCCTGCCGCCGTGCGAAGATAGGCTTGCTCTGTCGAGGCGCGTATGCCGTTTCTCGTGGTGACCTGGTAGATGCCTGCGCCGAACATGTCGCCCGCGTTGTAATCGTGGTTGGTCGGAATGCCCGCCTGCCCGGCCGCATCAAGATAGGCCCGTGTCAACGGATGCACCATGTCGGTCATATCCGTGACGCTTAGCGGGCCGCCGGTGCCGCGCGCCGGGTGCGGCGGACCAAGCCAATCCTCCATCCGGCGAAAGATCGGCTCTACGTCCGTCCATCCCCAGCCCGGTGCCACGGCGCCCCATTCGTCGTAGTCGGCTGCGTGACCGCGTACATAGACCATGGCATTGATCGACGATGACCCACCCAGCCCCTTGCCCCGCGGCCAGTACAGGGCGCGCCCAAGGTTGGGATCGACCTCGGTCGTATAGGCCCAGTTGAACCGCGGGTGGTAGAACAGCTTGCCATAGCCCAGCGGGATCTTGACCCATGGATGGATCGCCCGTCCGCCTGCCTCGATCAGCAGGACGGTATGGCGTTCGCTCAGCCTTGTCGCCAGAACCGCTCCGGCAGACCCGCCGCCGACGATCACGTAGTCAAAGTCCATTCAGATCAGCCGCCGTGCTTGTTCCGTCCAAAGAGAACGGCAAGTGCCATCATCAGCGTCGTCAGTGCAATCATCAATGTGGAAATCGATGCAATCGTCGGATCGATCTGATCGCGTAGCGCGTTGAACATGTTTCGGGTCAGGGTCGGATTGTCGCCACCGGAAATGAACATCGCGATCACCACCTCGTCAAAAGAGGTCAGGAACGACAAAAGCGCGCTGGTGACGACCGCGAACCGGATCTGCGGCAGTGTGATGGTCAGGAATGCCTTCCAGCGCGGCGCGCCCAGCGACCGGGCCGCGTTTTCCTGGTTCATGTCATAGCTCTTGAGCGCCGATCCGGTCACGATCACGACAAGCGGAATGGCCAGCAGGCTGTGCGCCAGAACAAGACCAGTCATCGTGTAAAGCAGTTGCAGGCGCACGTAGGCATAGAACGCGCCGATCGCGATCAGCACCACTGGCACCATCATCGGCGTGATCAGCAGAACAAAGGCCACGCGGATATAGGGCAGCTTGGTTGCATGCAGACCGTAGGCGGCCAGCACACCAATCGGCGTCGCGACCAGCATCGTGAGGATCGCCGCCTTGATCGAGGTATAGGTCGCCTGCATCCACTCGGGCGACCCGAAATAATGCCTGTACCACCGCAGCGACCATGTCTCTGGCGGGAATTCGAGATACTGGCTGTCCGAAAAGGACATCGGGATCACGATGAACGTGGGCAGCACCAGCAGCATCATCGTGATGATCGAGGTCACGTACAGCCAGAGCCGCTGCCCATGGGTGATCTGCGTCTCGGACGCCGGCGCGTTGAACCATTTGAACATCAGTGGCCCCCTCCGGTCATCTGCTCCAACCGGACAAAGCGCGACGCGACCCAGAGCACCGCCATGGTCAGGACCAGCAGGACCACACCCAACGCGCTTGCCGCGCCCCAGTTCACGAACAGTTCGATATTCGACACGATCTTCATCGAGACGAGGATCACCGTTCCGCCGCCCAGCACCGCAGGCGTCACGAAAAAACCAAGGCACAGGATGAACACCATCAGCGATCCGGCAAACAACCCCGGCGTGCTGAGCGGAAAGAACACCGTCCAGAACGCGCGGCTTGGGCTTGCGCCCAGGTTCGATGCGGCCTTGAGGTAGTCGCGGTCAATCGCGCGCATGGCCCCGTAAACCGGCAGGATCAGGAAGGGCAGCATGATGTGGACCATGCCAATCAAGGTGCCGTTCAGGTTATGGACCATCTTGATCGGCTCTTCCCACAAGCCCAGGCTCATACCCCATTCGTTCACCAGGCCCTGGCGCTGCAACAGCACGAGCCATGCATAGGTCCGCACCAGAAGCGATGTCCAGAAGGGCAGCAACACCGCGATCAGGCACAGGTTGGCCCATCTGAGCGGAAGCTGCGACATGAAATAGGCCAGCGGATAGCCGATCAGGATGCACAAGCCCGTGGTCAACAGGCTGACTTCGAACGTGGTCTGAAAGATCCGGATGTAGGACTTGCGCTTGATCATCCGTTCGTAGTTTTCCATCGAAAACGTGCCATCGGCACCGATGAAGCTGACATAGAACAGCCAGCCCGTCGGGATCACGAGGATCACCAGGACCAGCACAAGCGCCGGAGAACTGAGGCCAAAAAGCCGCCAGCGCTCCATCCGTTCGTCCTGTTTCAGACCGCCTGCATTGATATCCGTTGCGGCCATCAGACGTCTCCACCGGCGATGACAACCGTGTCCGAACTGTCAAGCGCAAGGCGCACCGCGTCACCCGGTTTGGGCAGGTTGCTGAAGGTATCCGCGCGGATTGCACCGCGCACCGCCATTTCCGTGCCGCTCGGCAGACGCGCATAAAGCACAAAGCTTTCGCCCTGATACACCAGTTCGCTTACCTGCGCGTCAAAGACATTGGTGTCGGGACCGGGTGTTCCTTCAAGCAAATGCACCCGTTCGGGCCGGATCATCAGCGACAGGTCGGCACCTGAAGGCACCGCGCGCGTCGTGGCCAGGACAACGCCTTCCGCGATCAGCCGGTCACCATCGCGGACGACGTCAAGAAACGTGCTGTCGCCGATGAAATCGGCCACGAACTTGTTTTCCGGCTGGTTATAAAGTTCCTGCGGGCTTGCCAGTTGCATGATGCGCCCGTGATTGACCACCGCGATCCGGTCGGACATCGTCAACGCTTCTTTCTGGTCGTGGGTCACGTACACAGTTGTCATGCCAAGCTGTTCATGCAGGTGACGAAGTTCGATCTGCATCCGGTCGCGCAGCTTCTTGTCGAGTGCCGACAAGGGTTCATCCATAAGCAGGATACGCGGCTCGAACACGATTGACCGGGCCAGTGCAACGCGCTGCTTTTGACCGCCGGACAACTGGTCGATGCGGCGATCGCCATAGCCGCCCAGCTGGACCGTCTCCAACGCAGCCTCGATCCGGCGTGCCATTTCATCCGCAGCCACGCCGCGCAGTTTCAACGGGTAACCCACATTCCCCGCCACGGTCATATGCGGGAAAAGCGCGTAGTTCTGAAACACCATGCCGACATCGCGCAGATGCGGCGGTGTGCGGATCATCTCCTGATCGCCGAATTTCAGACTGCCCTGGTCTGGCCGCGTGAATCCCGCCAGCACCATCAGCAGGGTCGTCTTGCCCGATCCCGAAGGTCCGAGAAGCGTCAGGAACTCGCCGCTTTTGACATCCAGTGACACATCGTTCAGCGCAAACACCTTGCCATAGGTTTTGGTCACGTTGCGCACCGTGATCGGCAGCGCGTCCAGCTGTGCTTCGCTCAAGGTCTTGTCCTTCTTCGTGCAGAGACGGCGGGCCCCGAAGGGCGCCCGCCGCCAGAGTGAACCAAACGCGCGATCACTCGGTCAGCATTTCCTGGTACATTTCTTCGGCAATGGTTTCCCACTTTCCGTACCACTCGAGCGAGACAGGCAACTGTTTGGCCGCGTTCTCGGGCGAGGATGGCAGCATAGCCGCCACGTCTGCCGAGATTTCACCGGTTTCATAGGCCATCTTGTTGGTCGGGCCGTAGGTGATCCATTTCGGCAGATCGTCCTGGTATTCCGGCTTTGAGATCTCGGCCAGGAATTCCATCGCCACGTCCTTGTTGGGCGCGCCTTTCGGAATGGCAAAACAGTCATAGTCCAGCAAAGCCTGATTGAAGCTGTGCATCACGGCCCCACCATCGGCGCGGGCATTGTCAAAACGGCCATTCCAACCTGTGGTCATATCGACCTCGCCATCCTTCATGAGCTGCGCATGCTGCGCGCCCGAGGACCAGAAGACGGCGATGTTCGGCTTCAATTCACGGATCTTGTCCAACGCGCGTTCGATGCCTTCCTCGGAGTTGAGCACATCGTAAACGTCCTCTGGCGCCACGCCATCCGCCATCAAGGCAGGCTCAAGCGCACCGGCCACCTTGCCGCGATAGGCACGGGTGCCGGGGAATTTCTCAACATCCCAGAAATCCGCCCAGCTTTGCGGGCCATCTTCACCAAAGGTGTTCGTGTTCCAGGCAAACACCGTCGAGAACACATCCCCGCCCACGCAGTGCTCCGTATAAAGGCCGGGCAGGAAGTTTGAGACGTCGATCACGTCATAATCCAGCGGCTCCAGCAAACCTTCCGCCGCCGCGCGCGCACCCGACCCGGATCCGGTGACCACGATGTCAAGCGTGACCTGACCGCTGGACACCTGAAGGCGCACGTCGGACATGCCGCCATAGGTTTCCTGATTGACGGTAATGCCCGTATTGGCCGCCGCAGGTTCGAACAGCGCATTGGACTGCGCTTCCTGGTAGGATCCACCCCACGAGGCGATGGTGATTTCCTTGGCCGTGGCCATGGATGTCGTGGCCATCAGGGCCCCGACTGCGGTCAGTGTTAAAGTTTTTTTCATCGTGATCTCCTCTGTTGATTGGTTTCGCCTCTGTTTCTGTCCGGTCAGCCTGGCGATGCGGCTGACCGGTTGGTGTTACCCGGCCATGCTGCGTTCGTGTTGCATCCGGTCGCGCCAGCGATACCAGGCGACAACAGGCGGCAGGAACCAGGGTGTTCCGGTGTAAAGCGGGCGCGATGGGAACGGCAGGTCGTCAAACGCGGTCTGTCCCTCTTTCAGGCCCAAGACCTTTTGGCCTGCGCGCATGCCCAGATAAGACGCCATCGAGACCCCCGAACCGCAATAGCCCAGCGCGTAGTGCACGCCGTCATGCACTCCGGTCCGGGCCAGTTCGTCAAAGGTGTAAGCGACAGTGCCCATCCAGGAATGGCTGATGCGGTAGGCGCGCAGTTCCGGATAAACGCGGCACATGTCCTCGTAAAGCCGCGGGCCAGAGATGTGCGGATCGGTTTCATTGGCCGACACGCGCCCACCAAAGAGAATGCGTTTCCGGTCCGGCGATGGACGGTAGTAATAGACCACCTTTCGCGTGTCGCTGGCGATCCGGTCCTTGGGCGACAGCCGGTCCATCAGGTCGTTCGGCAGGGGTTCGGTTGCGATGATGTAGCTTCCGATCGGGATGATGCGGCGTTGCAGCCAAGGGGTCAGCCCGGTCGTGTATCCATTCGTGGCGACAATCACGTTGCCCGCCCGCAGGGTGCCGCGTTCGGTCGCGACCTCGAATCCGGTGCTTTTGCGCGTGATCCCCGTCGCGGCGCAATGTCCGCGCACGATGGCCCCGGCCGCTTGTGCCGTCTGTAACAGCCCGCGATGATAGCGCGCCGGATCAACAGAGGCATGGCGCGGATAGACCAGGCCGCCATGATAGGCATCGCTGCCAAGCTCTTGGTGCTGCTCGGATCGTGGCACGGTATGAACCTCGATCCCTTCCTCGCGGGTCAGTTGATCGGCGGTGCGGGCCAGGTCTTCGTAGGCGTGCGGCGTGTGTGCAGCATGAAACCGGCCCACGCGCTTGAAATCGCACGCAATGCCTTCGTCCAGGATCCGCGTTTCGATCCAGTCCAGCGCGGTCTCGCCCGTTTTGCGAATGGCCGTGCCGCGTGTCACCCCGTATTTCGCCACCAGCTTGGCAAGCGATGGCTTGATCGACGTGCTGATCTGACCGCCATTGCGGGTACTGCACCCGTGACCGGGATCGCCGGCATCAAGCACAAGCGTGGATTTGCCGCCGCGCGCGCATTCGATGGCGGCATTCAGCCCGGTATAGCCCGATCCGATGATGATGACGTCGGCCTCACCGGGCAGATCGTCTGCGCTTTCGGGCGCGGGGCCAAGCCCGTCCAGCCAGAATGACCTGTCCGACCATCCTTCCTGCCAGATTGGCGCAGATGCACGCGTCACTGCCATGTTTCCCCCAAAACGGTCAGCCCCAGCCCGTCACCGCATCGCGGGACGCGCATGTCGATCTCTACCGTACCAACAGACTTGAATTAATCAATTTGATATGGTGAATAGAAGTATTCGATTTGTTTATGCAGGTGATGCTCGATCCATGCGCGTGAAGCTTCGGCAACTTGAAGTGTTCAACGCGCTGATCGAGGCAGGCTCGGTCTCGCGCGCGGCAGGACGCCTGAACCTGTCGCAACCGGCGGTCAGCATCGCGCTCTCCAATCTGGAAGAAGCGCTTGGCTACCGCCTGTTTCATCGCGACCGCGGCTTTTTCGCTCCGACGAACGAAGCGATGCTCCTGCACGAAGAAGTGACGCTGGGTCTGGATGCGATGGCCCGGATTGAACAGCGTTCGGATGAGATCCGCACAGGCAAGACGGGCGGCATCATCATTGGGACCAATGGCGCGATGTCGATCAACTTCCTGCCCGGCATCATCGCGCGTTTTCAGCAAGAGTTTCCCGGCACGTTTATCGAACTGCGCGTGCGCAGCTCGCGACAGGTGGCGTCATGGGTCAGCAGCCGCCAGGTCGATATCGGCCTGATCGATGCGCCGGTGCCCGTGGCCGGTCTGACGGCTGAGCACTTCAACATGGAATGTGTCTGCATTCTGCGCGAAGACGACCCGCTTTGCAGCAAGGACCTGATCACACCGAAGGACCTGTCCGACAGGCCGACGATCGCGGTGACCGGGGATCATACGGTCGACCGCCAACTCAGCCAGATCATGGCGCAAGCGGATGCGCGGCTGGTTCAAAGCGCCTCAAGCTATTTCTATGCCATCGCGCGCCAACTTGTGGCAGCGGGCGACAGCCTCGCGATTGTGGATCCGGCCAATGGCAAGGCAAACCTGAAAGACGGGGTGACATGGCGACCGTTCCTGCCTGCGATCCATCATGAACTGGTGATGATCACCTCGCGCGACCACCCCTTAGGCATGGCTGCCGAACGCATCCGGAGTCAGATTCACGACGGTATTCTTGCCCTGACCTCGAAGGCATCATGACGGGTCTGCAAAGGCTTGGGCCCAGGTGTGTTGTGCACAGCAATCAGATCACACCGCGCAACCATTCGGCAAAGTCCACGAACACCTGGTCGGAAGCCGTGCTGAACGCGTCAATCACATCCGTGGTTTCGGTGGATATGGATGGTGTGGATGCCTCAAACGTCCGGCTGGCCACGATGCGCGCATCCTGTTCGCGCACCACCCGGATCAGCAGCTTGATCCGGACCGTCGTTGCGTCGCCATCCGGGTTCAGTTCTGCCTGGAAATCGACGACCTCGGTCACAAGTGCGAAATCACCGCTCACCCCCAAGGGTTCCCGCCCGACATAGCGCACACGCCCGGTGGCTTCGATGGATCGAAGCATCAGGGTCTGTACCATCACCGGGGTCGGTTCGCTCCAGCGGACGTCTGGCAGGTACTGGGCTTGCAGGGCGTTCGGGCGGATCAGGATGCGATCCGTGGCCAATGCGCCGCTTGTGGTCGGCAGTTCCACGATCACGTCCCGCGCGGATGGCGCGCGCTGCGTGGCCGCGATTCCGTCCGGCGCGCGCAGTTCATACACGTCAAGCGGCTGGCTTGCCTTGCTCAAGGCCGAGATCGCAGCGCACCCCGTCAGGGCCGACAGGGCGGCCCCCAATATCACCAAACGCAATAGCGCCACCCTGATCATCGTCTGAACTCCGGCGTTTCACTGTCGAGAAAGAACCGCGTGGGATCTCTTTGGATCTGATCGGTCAAACGATCGAGATTTGCAACCAGTGCGCGGCTTTCCTGCGCGAGGCGGGAATAGAGCGGCAGAGCCGTTGCCGTGAATTCGCGAATGGACGGCGAGGCGGCATCCGTCAGGCTGCGCAACTCTGCAAAAGTGGCCGATGCAGATTGGCTGGCAGAACGCAGGTCTTCGGAAATGCCCGGCAGTTCCGTCGATACCTGCGCAATGGCCGCGTCCAGACTGGCGAGCGATTTTTCGAACCCGCTGATGATGCCTGACATGTCTTCATTGATGATCCGATCCGCGCCGGAAAACGCGCGTTCCGCCGCACCCAACGCCTGCTCACCGGTCTCCAGCGCGCCGGTGATCGCGGCCAGCGTGTCGTTCGCATTCGCAAAGGATACGCGCGCCTCTTCCAGTGTGATCCGCGCCGTCTCAAGCACTTGTTCGGCCGATTGGCTGGATGCGGTCAGGTTTCCGCCGACCTCTGTCGCGACCGTGCGAAAGGTTTCGGCGGACTGGCGCACATCCGCGATGATCAAAGGCAAATCGTCGTTGGCGATGGCGGCGACCGAAGCGATGGCCCGGTCGGCCTCCACCAGCATCGCGCGCGTTTCCGACAAGAGCGGCCTGCCCTCTTCACGGATCAACGCGTCCACGTTGCCCGCCGCATCGCCCACGATCACGGCGGTTGCATCCAGCCGCGCTATGGCGGCATTGGCCGCCTCAAGAGTGGTCTCTGCGTCCTGAAGCCGGGCCGTCGCCGTTACGCCGGTTTCGTTCAACGTGGCCATCAGCGCCCGCGCATCCGCGCTCAGCGCGGTGACCTCTGCCTGCAATGTCTCCGCCGCGCGCCTCAGCTCGTCGGTCGTCATGCTCAGCTCTGACGTGATGTAATCTTCCGTCCGGCTGATCGCAGACTGTGCGCGGGTCAGTGTTTCGTCGCTGGTGGTCAGCACGCCTTTGCCCTGTTCCGAAAGTTCGCCAATCGACACCAGTGTCGTATCCGCCGTTTGCAACACATCACTCAGGTCTCCGGTCAGCGTATCAAGCGTCCGGTTGAAGCGGTTGATCTGCTCGGCAAAGTCGTTGACCGTCGTCGTCACCGCCGAAAACCCGTCCAGTGTTGCCGCGAAATCCGACGATGCGGTTTCGACATTGGAAATGATGCTGTTGATCCTCTCGCGGTTTTCCGCACCCAGCAGGTTGCCCACATCCGCCACAAGCTGCAGCGCCTCTTGCAGCAAGAGCGGGGCATCTTCCGACAGGCTTTGCAGGGTTGAACGGCCAGCGGCGATCTCGGGCACCGGGTCATCTTCGGTGGGTTCAAGCAGCTCTGTATCAGGCGAACCGGCACTGATCCCGACAAAAGAGACCCCCGTGACGCCCTGCGCCTCGATGGTTGCAATACTGTCCGTGCGCACCGGCGTGGCGGCGTCGACCTCAACACGGACAAGAATGGTTCCGCTTTGGTCGGGGGAAAGCTGCACACTGACGACCTGACCGACCGGCAAGCCGCTGAACCGCACATCCGACGCGTTGCCAAGGCCCGAAACAGAGGAAAACCGGATATCGTAGTAATCGAACTGACGGTCGAGCTCGACCTGGGCAAACCACAGGAAAAAGCCAAGGATCCCCAGCATCCCTGCAAGAGTGAACGCGCCGATCAGTACGAAATTTGCCTTGGTTTCCAATTCAATCGCCTTTCCGGCCTGCCCCGGCCGATCCTTCGGTTGCAGCGGCACGGGCGCGCGGTCCGTGGAAATACTCGTGCACCCAGGGGTGATCCACCGCCAGCATATCCTGCATCGTGCCAGTCACCAGCACCTTTCGTTCTGCAAGAACCGCGATGCGGTCGCAGGTGGCGTGTAGCGTGTCCAGATCATGGGTGACAAGAAACACCGTCAGACCCAGCGAATGGCTCAGCCCCCGGATCAGGTCATCGAAAGCCGTGGCCCCGATCGGATCCAGACCGGCGGTCGGTTCATCCAGAAACACGATATCGGGGTCCAGCGCCAAGGCACGCGCAAGGCCCGCCCGCTTGCGCATGCCGCCCGACAGTTCGGACGGGTACTTGTCACCGGCCAGGTATCTCAGACCCACCATAGAGATCTTCAGGTCTGCCAGATGCCGCCGGATTGCGGGATCCAGGCCTTCGATCGCGCGCATCGGCACCTCGACGTTTTCGCGCACGGTCAGCGACGAAAACAGCGCGCCATCCTGAAACATCACGCCCCAGCGGCTTTCTAGCGCCTGTCGCGTGTCCTCATCCGCAGTCAGAACATTGGTGCCAAGCACATCGACACTTCCGGCCAACGGCTTTTGCAGACCGGCAATCGTGCGCAAGAGAACCGATTTCCCGGTCCCCGACCCGCCGACAACACCAAGGATTTCACCGCGATACACGTCGAGATCGAGGTCTTCGTGAACGACCTGCGACCCGAATTGATTGCGGATGCCCCGCAGCCGGATGACAACCTCGCGCGCGCTCATATGCCAATCTGCGCGAAAAAGATGGAAAACACCGCATCGGCAAGGATCACGGCAAAGATGGCCGTCACAACCGCGTTGGACGTCATGCGCCCCAACGATTCTGCATTGCTTTCGACCTGCATACCCGCGTGACAGCCGACAACGCCGATGATCAGCGCAAAGACAGGCGCTTTGACCAGCCCCACAAAGACATGTTCCACCGCAGTGCCCTCGACCAACCGCGTCTGGAACATCGCCGGAGAGATCCCAAGATCGATCCACGCCATGAGGCCCCCGCCAATCAACCCGGCCATATTCGCGATCAGGCCCAGGATGGGCAGCATGATCAGCAGCGCAAGGATACGTGGCACAAACAGGATCATCGCCGGATCAAGCCCAAGCGTGCGCATGGCGTCGAGTTCTTCGCGCATCTTCATCGACCCGATTGCGGCCGTAAACGCGGATGCCGTTCGACCGGCAACGATGATCGAGGTGAGGAGAATACCAAGTTCGCGCAGGATGGAGATTGCAATGAGATCGACAACAAAGACCTCGGCCCCGAACTGCTGCAACTGGGTCGACCCCTGAAAGGCGAGCACCACACCGATCAGAAATGCCATCAGGGCGACGATCGGCACGGCCTTTACACCGACCTCCTCGCAGTGATGGACAAGCGCCGTCAGGCGGAATTCGCTGGGATGACGCGCGGCGCGGGCAAGACGATGCAGAAAGATGCCGAAATACGCCGTCAGCGCGCGCAGGAAGGACACGCCGGAATAGACCCGCATCCCGAACGCTTCGAGAAAAGCCTTCAGTGATCTGTCCTGCGCGGGGGGCGACACGATCTCGGGCATGGCGCGTTCGATCGTCGCGATCAGGCTGGCGGCTTTGGAATCGGCTCCGACAATGTCGAGCGTGAGGCCCTGCGCAGAGAACTTGTCCTTCAAGTCGACGAGCACCCAGGCTCCGGCCGTGTCAAGGCGCGCGACGTCGCTCAGATCGATGGTTGCGATGCCTTGCGAGGACCATGTGTCGAAAGCCTTTTGGGCCTCGGTGACGGTGGCAATCGACAGCACCCCGGACAGATGCACGGCCTGCGCAGTCGGATCGTGGCGCACCGAGAGTGACGCTGGATCAAGTCGCGTCATGTCACGTCTGCCCGGATCTGTCTTGCGCATGTCTCGAATGGTGTCGGGGTCTGTCCATGCCTCACGGTATCGCGGTCAACAGGCGCACGAAAGCGGAGTTATCAATTGTGCCTGCATGCAATCCACGGCTTGTACCTGCGTGTTATCAATCAAGGCGTTTTGGGTAGTGCAACGCGACATTCACATCGATTTGGCCGAAGGCGCATCCGCGTCATCCAAACGCGCGACGCGGCGCACGGAGAGCAGGGTGACCGGCGGGCCGATGATTTCGAACACGATTGTACTGGCGACCGTGATCGCCATGATCACCGGCGCCCATTGCGGAAACTTCTCTCCTGCGACCAGAGCCATACCGACGGCCACCCCCGCCTGGGGCAGCAAGGCCGGGCCAAACCACGCGGCCTGAGCACGGGACGTGGCTCCAATGCGCGCCCCGATGATCCCACCGATCAGGCGCGACACGACGCGCAGGACCACGAAAATCACGCCGGTCCACCCCAGGAGTTCCAGCGCCTCAATCTCCAAGCCAGCACCGGCAAGCAAAAAGAACAGGATCATGAACGGCCATTGAATATGCTCGATCTCATGAAAGGCCCGGTCATGGTGCCGCGCGAAATTCGCGATGATCGCACCGGCGGTCATGCCGGTCACAAGAAACGACACCTCCAGCCAGATCGCCAAACCGGCAGCAAGGAACACGATGCCGATGGCTTCGGTCTGCATGGGTTCTCCCGGTTTCAGGCGCCCGGTCAGATAGGCGGCCGGCGCACCGACAGCACAGCCAAGAAGCAATGCGCCCCCCAGTTCCCAGGCCACGCCTGTCACCAGATCGGCCCAGCCATTGGCCTGATCCACCAGCACGATGGCGACACTGAAGACAATCAGTCCCCAGGCATCGTCAATCGCGACAATGCCCTTCAGCGTGTCGGTGAACCCGTTTTCGATGCCAGACTGACGCAGAACATCCGTCATCGCGGCCGGGGCTGTCGCGGTCGCAATGGCTGCCAGCAACACGGACAGACCAACCGGCAAACCCATGGCCGCCAAACCGGCAGTGACCACCAAAAGCGTGCAGCACACGATCGACAGCGATATGGCAAGGATCGCCCGGCCATGGCTGGCCAGGTTCTTCCACGTCAGGGATCCCCCCAGAAGGAATGCAACAAGCGTCAACGCCAGAATCGACAATTCGTCGAACCATTCCGCGACCGTATCCGGGATCAAATCGAAACCCGAATGCCCAGCCATGAGGCCAAGCAACAAGAGCATCGTCACCCTGGGCAACCGCGTGACACGTCCCACCTGGTCAGCGACCAGACCGGCAAGGAACAACACACCAAGGGTCACAAAAAGCGCAGCAGAATCCATAAGTCGCGGTCCGATCTCAGCGCATCAGGCTGTTGCGTCCTGTTATCACATGGCCCGGGCACGGCATAAAGACAGGATCTGCCAAGCGGATCGTTTGTCATCCCCTCGCCCCTTTGCGACGCGCCTGCCCTTTTCGGGCAAAGGCAGAGAATGTTTGGTCTTTCATCGAATGAATCCCGGAACCACTTTGCACGTCCGACGAGACAGGGCATGTTGGCGAAGACGGGCACTCGAACAGGACTGCAGCACATGATTTCCAGCATTGACCTTGTCATCCACGATGGTCGGGTGGTGACACCCGACGGAATTGTCGAAGGGGATGTGGCCATTGCCAACGGCGAAATCGTGTCCGTAGGCACGCCGGTCACCGACGCCGGGGAACGGCTGTCGGCCAAGGGCAAATGGGTCATGCCCGGCGGCGTCGACCCGCATGCCCATATCGAACAGATGTCGGGCATGGGCCAATGGAATGCCGACACGTTCGAAACCGCGACCCGGTCGGCTGCGATGGGTGGCACGACCAGCGTGATCTCTTTCGCGGCGCAAGCCAGCGGTCAGTCGCTTGCAGAGACCGTCGCCGACTATGCCGCACGCGCGCGCCGCGGGGCAATGATCGACTATGCCTTCCACATGACCGTCACCGATACCGGCGTGCCGCATTTCGAAACCGACCTCGCCTCTCTCATCACGGAAGGCCATCGGTCGATCAAGGTGTTCACAACCTACAATATCCAACTGCCGGACAGCGATATCCTGAAGGTGTTCGCACAGGCGCGCAAAAGCGGTGCGCTGGTCTGCGTACATGCCGAAAACGACGCCATCATATCGCATGCAAAAAGCGCCCTGATCGCCGCCGGACACACTGCCCCGCGCGACCACGCAAAATCCCATCCCCGAATGGCGGAAATCGAGGCGGTCGAACGCATGTGCCGGTTTGCCGAATATCTCGATCAGCCGGTGATGCTGTTTCACATCTCCACCGCCGAAGGAGCCGCCGCTGTGAAGGCGGCACAGGATAGGGGGGCGCCCGTCTGGGCTGAAACCTGCCCGCATTACCTGTTCATGACGGAAGACGTCCTGGACAGGCCCGGGCTGGAAGGTGCGAAGTGGATGTGTTCGCCGCCGCAACGCCTGCAACAGGATCAGGACGCGTTGTGGGACGCGTTGCTTGGCGGAACGCTCAGCCTCGTGTCGTCCGACCACGCGCCCTACCGGTTTGACGAAACGGGCAAACTGGCCGCAGGTCCGAACGCAGGCTTTCACCAGATCGCAAACGGGTTGCCCGGGCTGGAAACACGGCTGCCCCTGATGTTCGATGCCATGGTGTCGAAGGGACGCGGCGGTCCAGAGGCGTTTGTAGAACTGACCGCGCAGGCCCCGGCGCAGCTTTACGGGCTGCAACGCAAAGGCGCCATTCGCGAAGGCATGGATGCAGACATCGTGATCTGGGATCCCGACCGGCAGGTGACCTACGCTGGCAACGATCTGCACGACAACGTCGGCTATAACCCTTGGGAAGGGCACACGATCACAGGCTGGCCAGAGCACGTGATCCTGCGCGGGCAGACCCTTGTGAAGGACGGTGCGTTCCTTGGCACGCCCGGCAGCGGTGCCTGGATCGACCGGCCAAAGCTTGCCACCCCACCCAAGGGCCAACCTCAACACATGGACATGGGATGAAACGACCGGACGCCCCCAACGAACTGGCCATCACGTTCTTTTATTACCGCGATCTGCCTGCCGCGATGCGGTTCTACGAAGACGTTCTTGGCCTGTCCTTGGCCATCGACCAAGGCTGGTGCAAAATCTACCGGATCTGCCCCGGTGCGCATGTCGGCCTCGTGGACGAAACCAAAGGCATGAACAAATGGACACCGGACAAGCCGGTGCAATTGTGCATCCGGGTGCCCGATGTCGATGACTGGTATGCCTATGCGCAAGACAAGGGGCTTAACAATCTGTCGAAACTGTTCGTCAACGACGAGATCGGCATCCGTGCCTTTGTCTTCAACGACCCCGAGGGCTACCAGATCGAAATGCAATCCGCGACACGGCCGGGCGCATGAACAGACTGATCGTCATCAACCCGAATTCTTCGCAAACCGTCACCGACGGCATAGACGCTGCCATCGATCCGTTGCGCGCCTTCGGCATCCCGATCAAATGCCTGACCCTGTCCGAAGGGCCACCGGGCATTGAAAACCAGCGTCAGGCCGACCTGACGATTGCTCCGATGCTGGCGTTGGCGGCCGCGCAGCAGAATGCGGCAGGCTTTGTCATTGCCTGTTTCGGCGATCCCGGGCTGCACGCGCTGCGCGATCAGACATCCCTGCCCGTCATCGGGATCCAGGAAGCGGCCGTGATGACGGCTTTGACCCTTGGTCAACGGTTCGGTGTGATCGCAATCCTGCCCGCTTCGGTGCCACGCCACCTGCGGGCTTTTGGGGCGATGGGTGTTCTGGATCGGCTGGCCGGGGACCGCGCGCTGGGGTTGAGCGTGTCCGACCTTGCCGATCCGTCCAGAAGCCTTGAGGCCATGATTGCCACCGGCAAGCGTTTGCGCGACGAGGATGGCGCAAACGTCCTCATCATGGGCTGCGCGGGCATGGCCCAGTACCGCGCGACACTGGAACAGGCGACCGGCCTGCCGGTTGTCGAACCGACACAGGCCGCCGTCAGTCTGGCGCTGGGTCACATACGCCTGAACCTGTCACATTCACCGAAAAGAGCCGAACATGCTTGATGAAACCACCACGGGCGTTTTCACCATCGCCGCCACGCCGTTTCTGCCGGACGGCACATTGGATTTCGACAGCATCGACCGCATGGTCGACGCCTATATCCAACGGGGCGCCAACGGCCTGACCATCCTTGGCATGATGGGCGAGGCCGGTAAGCTTTCTGCCGACGAATCCCTCGCCGTGATCCGGCGCGTCACGGCGCGCTGTTCGGTGCCGATTGTCGTAGGCGCGTCTGCCCCCGGTTTCGCCGCGATGACAGCGCTCAGCACCGCGGCGATGGAGGCGGGTGCCAGCGCCGTCATGGTCGCGCCGCCGATGGGATTGCAGACCGATGCGCAGATTATCAGCTATTTCCACAACACCGCCGATGCCCTGGGCGATATCCCGTTTGTGCTGCAGGACTTTCCGCTGGCAACCGGCGTGCAAATCTCACCGTCGGTCATCCTGCAAATCGTCGAGGACTGCCCCACTTGCGTGATGTTGAAACACGAAGACTGGCCCGGTTTGGAAAAGATCACCACGCTGCGCAACGCCTCTGACACCGGGGCGCGGCGCATTTCGATCCTGTGCGGCAATGGCGGGATGTACCTGTTGGAAGAACTGCTGCGCGGCGCGGATGGCGCCATGACCGGGTTCGGATACCCCGAGATGATGCGGCTGGTCGTGGATGCCGTGCGGTCCGGCGACATCGAACGCGCCCGGGACATCTTTGATGCCTACATGCCGATGGTCCGATACGAAGCACAGCCGGGGATGGGGCTGGCAATCCGAAAATACACCCTTGCGAAGCAGGGGATCATCGCGCACCCAACCCTGCGCAAACCGGGCGCGGGCCTCTCATCACAAGCCATCGCCGAGATTGACGCCCTCGCCGCCCGCCAGCAACGCCGCCTCAGCGCTCTTGGGCTTTGAGGCGCGCAAAGCGACGGACGCTCATTGCGGTGGCCCGAGTTGAGCTGAACGCCCTGTCATGCCCGAACGGGTCAGTTGCGAATGGCCCAACCCTTGGTCCGAACGTCCTCGGTATGAGCACCCAGAGACGGGGCCGACCTGTCCAACGCCAGGTCGTCGGCACTGAACGTGATCGGTGTGCGCACGCCCGGGATGCCTTCTGGCGCAATCTGCATCTTCCGATGAACGATCTGCGGGTCCGAAAAGACCTCGCCAACCGTATTGATGGGGGATGACGGCACTTTGACGGCCTTCAGCGCATCAAGCAGGCCTGCCTTTGTCCATTTCACCGTTTCCGCTTTCAGGATCGGAACAAGGATATCCCGCAATTTCACCCTGCTCGCATTGGTTCGGTAATCCGGGTGGTCCGCCAGATCGGCGCGTTTGAGCACTCCGCACAGACGCGCATACTGACCGTCATTACCCGCCGCGATGATGATGTCGCCATCAGAGACGGGAAACACCTCGTAGGGGACAATATTGGGGTGCTGGTTGCCCATTCGGTTCGGGGATTGACCCGTCGCAAGGAAATTCATCGCCTGATTGACAAGGCTCCCCGTCCCTGCATCCAGGAGGCTCATATCGATATGCTGGCCCTGCCCCGTATTCTCCCGCGTTGTCAACGCCGCCTGAATGGCGATGACGGCGTATAGGCCAGTGTAAATATCTGTGACAGCAACCCCCACCTTTTGCGGCTCGCCATTCGGGTCGCCGGTGATCGACATCAGGCCCGACATGCCCTGCACAAGGTAGTCATAGCCCGCCCGTTCGGCATAGGGCCCGGTCTGGCCGAAGCCGGTGATCGAGCAGTAGACAAGACCCGGATTGGCCGCTGACAAGCTGGCGTAGTCCAACCCGTATTTCGCCAGTCCCCCAACCTTGAAATTCTCGATCACCACATCCGCCTCGCGGGCAAGGTCCTGCACGAAGGTGCGACCTTCCTCGGTCGTCAGGTCAGCTGTGACCGAGTATTTGCCGCGGTTGCAGCTGTAGAAATACGCCGCTGACGGCGTGTCCTCGCCTTCGCGCTCGATGAACGGCGGGCCCCATGTCCGGGTGTCATCGCCCTTGGGGCTTTCCACCTTGATCACTGTTGCGCCAAGGTCGGCCAGCGTCTGACCGACAATTGGCCCGGCAAGGATGCGGGCCAATTCGAGAACTTTCAAACCTTCCAGCGGTGCTGACATCAGAAGAACGC
>CAYZAD010000014.1:2716-31723 GCA_964476315.1 uncultured Rhodobacterales bacterium | reverse complement strand
AAGTCCAACAGACCAACTTCAGGAGCGCGGGGCGGGACACCGTTTCGCAGTAACACAGGCCATGACGGCCAAAGGGTGTAGGAGGAACTATCCATGACTATGAACTTGCTCAAAGGCTGCGTTGCCGGTGGCGTGCTGCTTGGGTCCGTGGCCCATGCGGAAGAAACCATCACGGCGGTGCATGCTTTCCCTGAAACGCTGATTTACACGCAGAGCTTCCTGTCCTTCGTGGACAAGGTGAACGAAGCCGGTGCCGGCGTGATCCAGATCGAAGTGCGCGGCGGCCCCGAGGCCATCGGCATGTTCCAGCAGCCGGACGCCGTTCGCGATGGGATCGTGGACATGGTCTACACGCCCGGATCGTTCTACGGCGGCGCGCTGCCCGAGAAAGACGCGCTTGTGGCGTCGAACCTGACCGCCATCGAGACCCGTGAAAACGGCGGGATCGAACTGATCGACCAGATCCACCAGGAACGCATGGGGCTCAAGTATCTCGGCTGGTTCGACAGCGGTGTGTGCTACAACCTCTGGACCCGCAACGAGCCGTCCTTTGATGCCGATGGCAACCTCGAAGTGGACGGCCTGCGCCTGCGCGGCAACGCGGTCTACAACGCGTTCTTCACCAACTATCTCGAAGCACAGGTGATCGACCTGCCGACCGGCGAAGTGTATTCCGCGCTTCAGAACGGTGTTGTGGATGCGACCGGCTGGACACAGATCGGCCTGATCGACCTCAAGTGGAACGAGTTTCTGAACTACCGGATCGAGCCCTGCTTCTTCTCGACCGACCTTGGTGTGATCGTGAACCTCGACTCGTGGAACGGTCTGAGCGATGAAGCCAAGACCATCCTTCAGGACACCGCGATCCAGCACGAGATCGACAGCGTCAACGCCCTGCGTGGAAAGCGCGACGAGGATTTTGCAGCGCTGGACGCCGCAGGCATGAAAGTTGTCGAACTCGAAGGTGAGGCGAAAGCCAACTATCTTGCCGCTGCACGCGAAACCACCTGGGCCCGGATGAAAGAGCTGATGGAAGCAGAGCCGCAGTCGGTTGCGAGCTATGACGACCTGATCGCCAAGTTCTACGACCCGGCCGCAGACAACTAAGACCACCGGGCCGGGGCACCTGTCCCGGCCCGCCTCACTCAGACGGATGACCCCATGCGCGCCGTGATCCGGGCCTATGACGCCCTTCTCTACTCCATGGCCTTTGTGGCCGCACTGACGCTGGTTTGGCTGATGGTGTCAGTCGTGGTGTCCGTGGTGATGCGCAACCTGGGTCTGCAACCTTTTGCCTGGCTCTTTACATCGGCCGAATATGGCATCCTTTACATGACCATGCTGGGGGCGCCGTGGCTGGTGCGCGAGAAAGGCCATGTGCATATCGAACTGGTCACCGCCGCCCTGCCCTCCGGACTGCGCCGCATCGTAAGCCGCACCGTGGCACTGGCTTGTGTGATCGTGTCGCTGATCCTGGCCTGGTACGGGCTGGACCTGTTCCTCACGAATATCGAACGCAACGATTTTGACGTTCGGGCCTATTACTATCCGCGATGGCTGCTGACCATCACCTTTCCCATCGCGTTTTCCGTGATGGCCATCGAATTCGCACGCTTTGTCTTTGGACCCGAGCTGATGCATTCCGGCGAAGCGGGGATTCACGAATAATGGAATGGTACGAAGCGCTTGGTCTGCTGGTCGGCAGCATCATGTTCCTCATGGCGCTGGGGATGCCGGTCGCCCTCGCCTTTCTGGCTGCCAACATCCTTGGTGCATGGGTCTTCATGGGCGGCGAGCGCGGGGTGGTCGCGCTTTTGAACAACGGCTGGGGGTCGCTGACGATCTTCGCGCTTGTGCCGATCCCGCTCTTCCTCTTGATGGGCGAGATTTTCTTTCAGACCGGGCTGGGCAGTCGCATGTTCTCGGCCATCGACAAGCTGCTGGGCCGGCTGCCGGGGCGACTGAGCTATGTCACCGTACTGGGCGGCACCGGGTTTTCCACGCTGTCGGGGTCGTCGATGGGGTCCACCGCGCTGTTGGGTTCGCTCATGGTGCCGGAAATGAACCGGCGCGGATACAAAAGCCACATGTCCATCGGCCCGATCCTTGGCACTGGGGGATTGGCGATCATCATTCCACCATCGGCCCTTGCGGTGCTCTTGGCGACACTGGCCAAGATCGATGTCGGCGCCTTGTTGATCGCTGGTGTGATCCCCGGTCTGATCCTGGCCGGGTTCTACATCGCCACGATCTATATCCAGACCCGGATCGACCCGGACGCCGCCCCTGCCTATGATGTGGAGCCGATGACGACCGGTGAAAAGATCGGCATCCTGATGCGCGACGTGGTGCCGATGATCGGCCTGATGGTCGCCATCGTCATCATGATGATCAACGGCATTGTCACCCCGTCCGAGGCCGCCGCCTTTGGCGCGCTGGGTGTGCTGATCCTTGCCGCGTTCTATCGGTGCCTGACCTGGGACGCGGTCAGGAAATCGGTGCGCGGCGCTCTTCGTGTGACCCTGATGGCATATCTGATCGTGTTTGGCTCCGCGACCTTCAGCCAGCTTCTGGCGTTTTCCGGCGCGTCACGCGGGTTGATCAACTGGGCCACAGGGTTCGATCTGGACCCGACGCTGATGCTCTTGGTGATGTTCGGGGTGCTGCTGGTGCTGGGCATGTTCATGGAACAGATCTCCATCATGCTGCTGACCGTCCCGATCTTCTTCCCACTGGCGCAGACCTTGGGGTTCGACCCGATCTGGTTCGGCCTCATCATGCTGCTGGCGCTGGAAATCAGCTTTACCACCCCACCCTTCGGGCTTTTGCTGTTCGTGATGAAGGGCGTGGCACCCCCCGAAACAACGATGCGCGAGATTTACCGCGCGGCGATTCCGTTCATCTTGTGCTCGTTGATGGTGGTCGGGCTGCTGATCCTGTTTCCGATCCTTGCAACCTGGTTGCCAAGCCTCTGACCGGTCCTGCCGTGCCGTGAAACGACGTCATCCCGTGCCAAGCGCATCGTCAAGGACGGCAAGCCGCACGGCGGTCTGCCCTTTCCAAAGACGTTTGGATGGCATGACCAGCATGGTGTTATCGGCGGGCGTAAGGATCGCCCGATCACCGTCATGGCCAATCAGGGTCCCTTTCTCGGCAATGATTTCACCCCCGGTAAAGGCCTGAGCGAACTGGAAAGACTCGCTCTCGATGGTCACGGCCTCGACCACGGTAAAGGCGTTTTGCGGCGGCGCGGCAGAGAACCGGTCCAGATGGTCGGGCGCGATTGACCCCGTGGCGACAAGGAACCTGAGCATCGACTCGATGGCCAAATCGCCGGCGGCGGCTTGCCAGTGCTGACCACATTCGATCAACAGCGCTGTCTTGGCCGAATTGGGATCGTCGAAACCGCCATAGTCCCGCATCCGGCGACCGGCAGCATGACCCGCATCACCGACAACACGCTCGGGCACGCCGATTTGCGCGGCAAGGTCCTTCGCGCGTTTGTGCCGCCCTGTCATCATCAGCGGCGGCGCGAGGTGCTGCATGCTGTGAATGTCGAACAAGAGGTCGATCTCGTCCAGCACCGGGCGCACTTCGCGGGCGCGCGCGATTTCGCTGCTGGTCCGGTCGCCGTCCAGAACGCGCTTGTCCCATACGCGGTTCATGTCTTCGTCAAGCCAGCGCGTGGCGTTCGGGTTCGCCGGATCAAACGCGCGGTAAGCCTCTATGTTCATGAAGGCGAGTGTCAGCGTTCCCGCAACCGGCCTGATCTCGTTCCGGAACAGCCAATCCAGCGCAATCGCACCGCAGGGTTCATTGCCATGCACAAGCGCGCTGACCATGACGTTTCGACCGGGTGCGCCGCTGTCAAACCGCCAGACAAAGGGAATACCCGTGTTTCCGGCCTCATAGGGCGCGATATCGGGCGTCTCAAGCTCAACCGGATACGCGTTGGGGATATTGATCTTGCTCATCTGTTGGTGTTCCCTCACCTGATTAAGTCATTCCGAAAGGCGGTCGCATGAACAGCCCCAGGGTCGCCTTGTTGGGCGCAATCCTTGAATCGAACCGGTTTGCAAAACCTGCGGAGGCCGAAGACTTCCGTTCCCTGACATGGCTGACGGGCGACGCCCTGATGTCCGAGGCGCGCTCTGACACGCCAACACTTGCACCGGAATTTGCAGCATTTGTCCGCAGCATGGACGCGACCGGCCCATGGGAACCGGTCCCTTGCATCCTCGCCGCCAGCCACCCGGCCGGCCCTGTGCGCGAAGACGTGATCGAAGAGGTCATCGCCACCGCGGAAACCCAGTTGCGCGCGGCGGGGCCACTCGATGCCGTGTTTATCTGCAATCACGGTGCGATGGTCGCCACGCATGACCACGACCCGGATGGTTTGCTCATGGCACGGGTGCGCGATGTTGTGGGACCGGATGTGCTCATCGTGTCGACACTCGACCTTCACGCCAATATTTCGGACCGCATGACCGACGCCTGCGATCTTGTCGTGGGCTACCGGACGAACCCGCATGTCGATCAGATCGAAAGGGGCGAAGAGGCCGCGTTTTCGCTTCGGCGCTGTCTCGCATCGGGGCAACGGCCACGCGTCGCCCACGTCAAGCTTCCGCTGGTACCGGCATCCGTCACCCTGCTGACCGCTGAACAGCCCTACGGCGCGCTGATCGACATCGGCCAACGGCGGCAGGCCGAATTCCGAAGCGCCATCCTGAACGTGTCCGTTTTCGGCAACTTCCTGTTTTCGGACACGCCGGACAATGGGATCAGCATCGTCGTGACGGCGCGCCACGACGCGGCGGCGGCCCAGGCCCTCGCGGACGAGTTGGCGCAACTGGCCTGGTCGTGGCGCGACCAATTCGTCCGCGACCTGACCTCTGTTGCCGATGCAGTGGCCCTCGCCAAGACACCTGACCGTGCGCCGGTGATCTTTTCCGACGCAGGCGACAACCCGGGCGGCGGCGGCAGCGGACGCACGACAGAACTGCTGGCAGCACTGCATGCGAGCGATGTGGACCAGTGCCTTTTCGGATCGTTCTGCGATCCGGAGCTTGCGCAGGACGCCCACAAGACCGGCCTTGGCGGGACCTTCATGGCGCGGTTCAACCGGTCGCAGGACACAGATCAGGGCTGGGAACGCTGGGATTTGCCATTCGAGGCCGAGGCCAAGGTCGTCGCCCTGCACGATGGTACCGTTGTCGGCGAACGTGGCATGACCGCCGGTCGCAAGCTGATCCTCGGGCCGTCGGCGGCGCTTCGTATCGGTGGGATCACGGTCGTGGTCATCACGGATCGGACGCAAACGGCCGATCCGGTCTTCTTTCACATGATGGGTCTGGATGTCGCCGCCGCGCAGACCGTCGTTGTGAAATCCCGCGGTCATTTCCGGGCCGGGTTCGCCAAATGGTTCGACCCGTCCCGCGTGTTCGAGGTAGACACCGCCGGATTGACAAGCCCGATCCACGACCGCTGGCCGTTCAAGCACCTGCCGCGCCCGAATTTCCCAATGGATCCTGCCACTGAATGGACCCCAGAGCGACGTCATTCCAGCGGTTCCGAATACTGATCCTTCGGCGTCATGATCCGAATGAATTTCATGAATTGTCGCGCAAGCTGCGTGGGCGGCCGTCCCGCAGGCAAAACGAAGCTCGTGTTATAGTGGATCGCAGCATCGAAAGGCCGAACCACGACCCCTTCCAAACCGGCAGACAGAAGCGGAAACGGATTGACAAGCGTGATCCCCAAGCCTTCTCGAACAAGTTCCAGCGCGGCCATGCTGGTTGCGGTCTCGGCCACCTGGCGTGGACGCACACCGGCTTTGGCAAAGATCTGCTCGGTCATGGCGCGGGTTCCAATACGCCTGAGAAACTCGATCATGTCGACGCCCTCAAGGTCTTGGGGCGCAACCCTTGTCTTGTCGGCAAGCGGGTGGCCTATCGGCATGGCGCAGACGACCTGACTGCGCCGCCAAGGCACAAGGTTCACCCCTGATCGCTGGATCATGGCACTGGTCAGCCCCAGATCGTAGCGCAGGTCCAGAATACCCGAAACCAGCACGTCGGTTGACTGGATATCAAGTTGCAAACGCTTGCCGGGGTTTGCCTTGAGAAACTGGGCCACCTGCGCGATCACGAAATGATGGGCCAGCGTCGGCGGCACGATCAGGCGCAACGGTTCATCCTCGGGCGACGCCCAATCCGCGCCCTCGATCTGGGCCAGCGTTTCAAAGATCGGGTCCAGCTTGGCGTTCAGGCGCAGCGCTTCGGCGGTCGGTTCGATCCGTCCGGATTTCCGGACGAAAAGCGACCGACCGACGCGCGCTTCCAACTGCGCGAGCGCCCGGCTCACCGCCGATTGCGAAACGCCAAGCCGCCGTGCGGCGCCAATCGTTGTGCCTGTCGTGACAACGGCACGCAGGGACTCGAATTCGCGCAGTCTGTGCCGATGGTCCGTCATGGCCCGTCCTTGCTGATGGAGTGCACCGAAACTCTATCCTTTTGAACTGAATTGATCGATGCAGAAATGCATAGCATTGATTATTGGCAATGTTTTTTCTGGTAGTTAGCATTCCGCAATGGCGCAAGACCGGACACGGATTCGGAAAAACAAGCGTCCAATGAACAGGGGAGTGTTTTGATGAAAAAACTCACAGCCGCGACGGCGGTCGCAGCCGGTATGCTGGCGCTTGGCGCAGGTGCCGCAACCGCCGAGAAACTGACAATCGGATTGGCCTCCGAACCAACCGCGATGGACCCGCATTTCCACAACCTTGGTCCGAACAACGCGATGACGTTGCATCTGTTCGATCGTCTGGTCGATCAGGACGAAAAACAGCGCCTGATCCCCGGATTGGCCGTGTCCTGGAAACCGATCGATGATCTGACCTGGGAATTCAAGCTGCGCGAAGGCGTGAAGTTCCACGATGGCAGCGATTTCACTGCGGATGACGTGGTCTGCACCATCGAACGCGCCCCGAACGTGCCAAACTCGCCATCCAGCTTTGGCACCTACCTGAAGGGCAAGTCGGTCGAGAAAGTCGATGACTACACCGTGCATTTCAAAACCGCAGAACCCTATCCGCTGATGGCGAACGACATTTCGACCATCCGGATCATTTCCGATGAGGTCGGGTGTGGCGCGTCCACAGAAGATTTCAACAACGGCACGGCGGCGATTGGCACCGGCCCGTTCAAGTTCGTCAGCTATACGCCCGGCGAAAGCATCGTATTGGAACGCAACGACGACTATTGGGGGCAAGCGCCGATCTGGTCCGAAGTTGAATTCCGGCCCATCTCGTCCGGTCCAAGCCGCGTGGCGGCCCTTCTGGCCGGCGATGTCGACATGATCGCAGCAGTGCCGACCACCGACATCACCACGCTCGAGGGCAATGACGACATCCAGCTCAGCCAGGGTGTTTCGAACCGCGTGATCTATCTGCACATGGACCAGTTCCGCGAGAATTCGCCCTTTGTTAAGGCGAATGACGGCGGCGAGATCAAGAACCCGTTGCTCGACGTGCGGGTGCGCAAGGCCATCAGCATGGCCATCAACCGCGACGCCATCGTGGACCGCGTCATGGAAGGCGTGGCACTGCCAGCGGGTCAGTTGTTGCCTGACGGTTTCTTTGGCGTTTCCGACAACCTCGAGGTGGTGGAATACGACCCCGAAGGCGCCAAGGCGCTTCTGGCCGAGGCCGGTTATGGCGACGGGTTCCAGATGACGATCCACGGGCCGAATGACCGCTATATCAACGATGCCAAGATTGCCGAGGCGGTCGCACAGATGCTGACGCGGATCGGCATCAAGACAGCCGTCGAAACCATGCCGCGTTCCGTCTATTTCGGGCGCGCGTCTCAGGGTGGCGAAGGCAACCTGCCCGAATTCAGCTTCATCCTTGTGGGCTGGGGTGCAGGTTCCGGCGAGGCGTCCTCCCCGCTCAAGTCCTTGATCCACACTTTCAATCCCGACAAGGGCTTTGGCTCGTCCAACCGGGGGCGGCATTCCGACCCGGAAACCGATGCGCTGATCGAAGAAGCGTTGCGCACCGTGGATGACGCCAAACGGGAAGAGCTGCTTGCAGCCGCAACAGAGCGCGCCATCGAAAACGTGGCCATCATCCCGACCCACTTCCAGGTCAACACCTGGGCCGCGAAAAAGGGTCTGAGCTATGTCGCACGCACGGATGAATACACACTCGCGATGGGCGTAAAGAAAGACTGATCGCCTGACAGCCGGGCGGACGCCATGCGTTCGCCCGGTTCACCCCCAGCGAGGCCCCCGACCCATGACCGTTTTCGTCATTCGCCGAATGCTTCAGGCGCTTCTTGTCGTATTCCTGATGTCCATCATCGTGTTCTTCGGCGTCAATATCGTCGGCGATCCGGTTTACATGCTGGTCAGTCCGGACGCGGATCAGGCCGATATCGCAGCGGCCATCGAACGCCTCGGGCTCGACCGTCCGATCTGGGAACAATACATGCTGTTCCTGAAAGGCGCATTGCAGGGCGACCTGGGCAACAGCTTCATCTTTGGCGAACCTGCGCTGAAACTGATCCTGCACCACATGCCTGCAACGATGGAACTGGCGTTCACGGCGCTGTTCCTTGCCGTCGCCATCGGCATTCCACTGGGTCTTTTTGCCGGGCTCTACCCCGACAGCCCGATTTCCAAGGGGATCATGGCCAGTTCCATTCTGGGGTTTTCGCTGCCGACATTCTGGGTCGGGCTGATGCTCATCATGCTGTTCGCCGTGGAACTGGGCTGGGTTCCGGCCACCGGTCGCGGAGACATGGGCACGTTTCTTGGCATCCAGAGCAGTCTTTTCACGGCTGACGGCCTGAGCCACATCTTTCTGCCGGCGCTGAACCTTGCGCTGCTGAAAATCTCTCTGGCCATCCGCCTGACCCGCGCCGGAGTGCGCGAAGCGATGGGACAGGACTATGTGAAATACGCACGGGCCAAGGGGCTTTCGACGCGGCGGATCATCTTTGTCCACGTGATGAAGAACATCATGATCCCGGTTGTCACCGTCATGGGACTGGAGTTCGGGAGCCTGATCGGGTTCTCGGTCGTGACCGAAACCATCTTTGCCTGGCCGGGGATGGGCAAACTCCTGATCGATGCGATCCTGCAACTCGACCGGCCGGTTGTCGTCGCGTACCTGATGATCATCGTTCTGTTCTTCGTGCTGATCAACCTGATCGTGGACATCCTCTATTCCATTCTCGACCCAAGGGTCCGCCTGCAGGACCAGGGCGCATGACAGATATCGCAACACCCCTGCCAACCAAGGCAGATACCCCCGCCAAGGTCGAAACACCGTTCCAGCGTTTCCGCGCCGAATTCTTCGAAAGCAAGATCGCGACGGCGGCGCTTGGATTGCTCGGGATCATCATCCTGCTGGCCATTCTCGCGCCATGGATCACACCGCAGAACCCCTATGACCTGGCACAGGTTGACGTTCTGGACGGGCGGCTGCCGCCGGGGTCCGAGGCCTTTGCAGGCTACACGATGTGGCTCGGCTCTGACGGGTCGGGGCGCGACCTCTATTCCGCCATCCTCTACGGTTTGCGCATCTCCTTGACGGTTGGCGTGGCCTCGGGCGTGATTGCGCTTTTGGTGGGCATGGTGATCGGCCTGATCGCCGCCTATGCGGGCGGGCGGATCGAGGCGATCATCATGCGGATCGTGGATTTGCAACTTTCCTTTCCGGCATCCCTCGTGGCGCTGATGCTGGTTGCGGCCTTGGGGAAAGGCGTGGACAAGATCATCCTGGCCCTGGTTGTTGCGCAATGGGCGTATTACGCCAGGACCGTCCGCGCCACGGCCCTGGTCGAACGCAGCAAGGAATATGTTGAAGCGGCGCAATGCCTTGGCCTGTCCCGTGCGCGCATCGTGTTCCGGCACATATTGCCCAACTGCATGGCGCCGCTGATCGTGGTCGGAACCGTGCAGACGGCAAGCGCCATTTCACTGGAGGCCACGCTGTCCTTCCTTGGTGTCGGGCTGCCACAGACCGAACCGTCGCTTGGCGTTCTGATCGCGAACGGGTTCGAATACATGCTGTCCGGGCGCTACTGGATCTCGATCTTCCCGGGACTGGCCCTGTTGTTGACCGTGGTCTCCATCAACCTTGTCGGCGATCACATGCGCGACGTCCTGAACCCGAGGCTGAAGAAATGACCGCGGTTCTCGAAGTCAGCGGGCTCAAAACCCATTTCTTCACCCATGCCGGTGTGGTCAAGGCGGTGGATGGCGTCGATTTTGCGGTGTCGCGCGGCGACATCATGGGCCTTGTCGGAGAATCCGGTTCCGGCAAATCCATCACCGGTTTTTCCATCCTCGGCCTGATCGACCCGCCCGGGCGCATTGTCGAAGGATCGATCCGGTTCAACGGTCAGGAGATCGCAAACGCGCCGCAGGACCAACTGGCGCGGCTGCGGGGCAACCGCATCTCGATGATCTTCCAGGATCCGATGATGACGCTGAACCCGGTTCTGCGGATCGACACGCAAATGATCGAGGCCATCCTGGCGCATGAAAAGGTTGACCGCCAAACCGCCTGGGATCGCAGCCGTGACGCGTTGGGGCTGGTCGGCATCCCCTCTCCCGAGGAACGCCTGCGTGCCTATCCTCATCAACTGTCTGGCGGCATGCGCCAGCGTGTTGCGATTGCGATTGCGTTCCTCAACAAACCCGACCTGGTGATCGCGGACGAACCCACAACCGCGCTGGATGTCACCATCCAGGCGCAGATTATCCATGAGGCGCAGAAACTCACCAAACAGACCGGCACCGCGATGATCTGGATCACCCATGACCTTGCCGTCGTCGCAGGTCTGGCCGACCGTATCTCGGTCATGTATGCGGGCCGCATTGTCGAACAGGGCGACACGGACGACGTGATCGACCACCCGCTGCACCCCTACACAGTTGGTCTTTTGGGATCGGTGCCAAGTGCCAACAAGCGCGGTGAACGCCTGTACCAGATCGAAGGCATGACACCAAACATGCTGGCCTTGCCGGAAGGCTGCGCGTTCGGGCCAAGATGCAGCGCGCGAACGCCCGCCTGCGCATCCCGCCCCGAGGTGACGGATGTCGCACGGCGTCGCTTGCGGTGCTTCAACCCACAAGGACTGGAAGAAACGATCCGATGACGGAACCGATTGTCGAAATCCGCAACGTGTCGAAACGGTTCACCAAACGATTGGACATCGCGGGCAAGATCGCGCAGCGCCTTGGTGCGGATATTCGCGAAGAAACCGTGCATGCCGTCGATGACGTGAGCCTGTCGATCGCCCCCGGAGAGGTGGTGGGTCTTGTCGGCGAATCCGGATGTGGCAAGTCCACGCTGGGCCGCGTCGTGGCGGGCATTCATGCGGCCAGCGGCGGTCAGGTGTTCTACAAGGGCAAGGATGTGGCCACCATGACCGGCGCAGACAGGCGCGCCGCGACACTGGCCATTCAGATGATCTTTCAGGATCCCTTCGCCAGCCTGAACCCGCGCATGCGTGTCGAAGACATCATCGGCGAAGCCCCCCGCATGCACGGGATCGTCGGCAAGGCGGACTTGCCCGACTACGTGGACGATGTCATGCAAAAGGTCGGGCTGGACCCGTCGCTCAAACGCCGATACGCCCACCAGTTTTCCGGCGGTCAGCGACAACGCATCGGGATTGCCCGCGCACTGGCGGTCAAGCCGAAATTCCTGGTCTGCGACGAAGCGATTGCTGCACTGGATGTGTCTATCCAGGCGCAGGTCATCAATCTTTTCATGGACTTGCGCCAAGAGCTTGGGCTGACCTATCTGTTTATCAGTCACGACCTGAGCGTGGTGGAACACATCGCGGACCGGGTCGCGATCATGTATCTGGGGCGGATTGTCGAAACGGCCTCGACGGAAGAGATATTCTCGGATCCCCGGCACCCCTACACCCGGGCGCTTCTGGCCGAAGCGCCGCGGCTCGACCAACGTCGCCGCGCATTCACGCCGATCGTCGGAGAGATCCCGTCCCCACTCGACCCGCCGCCGGGCTGTACGTTCCATCCGCGCTGCGCGCTGGCGACAGAGGCCTGTCGCCAAACAGTACCTGCCCTGAAACCCGGCAAGGACGGGCGCCTGACAGCCTGCCTTCTGGAACATGCGGAAACCGTGTGAAACAGTTCAACATCTCAGGAAAGCAACCATGAAGAACAGCGACCCGATCTGGGATCATGTTGACCACCATCGTGACGGGTTCATCGCATTGTCCGACCGCGTCTTCGATACGCCCGAAACGCTCTATGCCGAACACAAGTCGGTGGCGGAACACACGCGGATGCTGGAAGAACACGGCTTCCGGATCACCGGCAACGCCGCGGGCATCCCGACAGCCGTGATCGGCGAAGCCGGCACCGAAGGTCCGGTGATCGCGATCCTGGGGGAATTCGACGCCCTGCCATACCTGAGCCAGGCCCCCGGCGTTGCCGAACACATGCCCCTTGAGGAAGGTGGCAACGGTCATGGATGCGGGCATAACCTGTTGGGGGCAGCGGCCCTCCTTGCGGCAACGGCGGTCAAGGACTGGCTGGCCGAAACCGGTATCAAGGCGCGGGTGCGTTACTATGGCTGTCCAGCCGAAGAAGGCGGTGCGGCCAAAACCTACATGGTGCGCGAAGGCCTGTTTGACGATGTGGATGCCGCGATTTCCTGGCATCCGGCCACCTTCACCGCAGTGAACGAAGCGGCCTCGCTCGCGAATACGCGCATCGATTTCACCTTTCACGGCAAGGCGGCCCATGCGGCAGGCGCACCGGAACTGGGACGATCCGCGCTTGATGCCGTAGAACTGATGAATATCGGCGTGAACTATCTGCGCGAACACATGCCGGACAGCGCGCGAGTGCATTACGCCTATCTCGATGCTGGCGGCGTCGCACCGAACGTGGTCCAGGCAAAGGCGACCGTGCGGCAGCTTGTTCGTGCAAGCACCCTGCCCGACCTGCACGACCTGATCGCCCGCGTGCGCAAGATCGCCGAAGGTGCGGCCCTGATGACCGAAACGCGCATGACCAGCCAGGTCTTCTCGGGCGTGTCGAACCTGCTGGGCAATCGCCCGCTGGAAGAGGTGATGCAAAGCGAACTCGAAAAGCTGGGGCCGGTATCGTTCGATGAAGCCGATGTCGACTTTGCGCGCGAGATCCAGAAAACACTGACCGATGCCGATATCGCCGCCACCTTCAAACGGATCGGAGCAAAACCGAAAAAGGGGCTGGCCCTGTGCGATTTCGTGGCACCCCTTGATCGTCAGCGCGATGGCGGCGAAGGATCGACCGATGTCGGTGACGTCAGCTGGGCCGTTCCAACCGTGCAGGCCCGTGTCGCGACCTGCGCCATCGGCACTCCGTTCCACACATGGCAGACTGTGGCCCAGGGAAAGGCCCCTGCCGCACACAAGGGAATGATCTATGCCGCCAAGGCCATGGCCGCGACCGCCTGCCGCCTGATCGAAGACCCGGCGCTTGTCAAAGCCGCGAAAGAGACCCATCGCGCCCATCTCGAAGAGACACCCTATATGTGCCCCATCCCGGACGACGTGCGCCCGCCGGTCTGAACCGAAACCCGAAAGGTCACCCGTGACACGCAATACCGCGATTGACGCCGTTTCCGCCTATTTCGACGAGGATCGCTTCAAGGATGATCTTGGCGCGCTGGTCACGTTTGAAACTGAAAGCCAGACGCCCGGTCAGGCCAGCGAACTGAAGCGCTACCTCGAAGACGCGATGGTCCCGCGCCTTGCCGCGATGGGGTTCACGTGCAAGATCCACCCCAATCCGGTCGAAGGCGCAGGCCCGCTTCTGGTGGCCGAACGGCATGAGGGTGACACCCTGCCGACCATCCTGACCTACGGACATGGCGACGTGATCCGCGCCCAGACCGATCAGTGGCGGGACGGTCTGCATCCGTTCAAGCTGATCGAGGAAGGTGATCGCTACTACGGTCGGGGCACAGCCGACAACAAGAGCCAGCATCTGATCAACATGGCCGCCTTGAAGGCCGTACTGGACACGCGCGGTGCGCTTGGTTTCAACTGCCGCGTGGTGATCGAAACCGGCGAAGAAACGGGCTCGCCCGGGCTTGCCGAATTTTTTGCGCAACACAGGGACAGACTTGCCGCCGATGTGCTGATCGCGTCGGACGGACCGCGCCTTCAGCCTGACACACCCACCATGTTCATGGGCGCACGTGGGGGCATCTCCTTTGATCTGGTGGTCGACCTGCGCCACGGGGCGCATCATTCAGGCAATTGGGGTGGTTTGCTGGCTGACCCGGCAATGATCCTTGTTCAAGCATTGGCAACCATCACCGACGCGCGCGGGCAAATCCGCATTCCCGAATGGCGGCCGGACAGCCTGACACCGGACATCCGCGCGGCCCTGAAAGACCTGCCCATCAAGGGCGACAGCGGCCCGGCCATTGACGAAGACTGGGGCGAGGAAAGCCTGACACCGGCCGAACGCGTCTTCGGCTGGAACAGCTTTGCCATCCTTGCCATGCACAGCGGCGTACCCGAGGCCCCGGTGAATGCGATATCGGCCCGCGCCCAAGCGGCGTGCCAGTTGCGCTTCGTTGTCGGAACCGACAAGTCAGACATTCTGCCCGCGCTCCGCCGCCACCTCGACAATGAGGGCTTCGCGATGGTCCAGATCATCCCGCATGAACGGCGCTTCTTCGATGCCACACGCCTGCCGCCGGACCACCCGTGGGTGCGCTTCGTGGCGCGGTCTCTTGAACGCACCGCGGGCAAACCCCCGCATGTGCTTCCGAACCTCGCCGGGTCCCTGCCCAATGATGTGTTCGCGGACATTCTGGGCGTGCCAACGGTGTGGGTGCCCCACTCCTATCGCGGATGTTCTCAACACGCCCCGAATGAACATGTCCTCAAACCGGTCTGCCGCGACGCGCTCAGGCTGATGACAGGGCTGTTTTGGGACGTGGGCGACGCACCGCCCAACGGCGCGCCGTTGGGCCAGACCTGAGCAGGCGCGCCGTCAAATGCCATCCCGGCAAGGCTTAAGCGGCATCCATTGCGACCTTGGAATACCCGACCTCAAGCCGTCCCGGTGTCCATGTGCACACATCGTTGCCAGCCACCGCATCCCTGAGCTTCTGCATGCGGGACCGGCGCTCGATTTCGGGCATCTGCAACGCGGCAAGGATCGCCCGATCCATCGACTTGTGTGAAAACGGATTGGTGAAGATCGCGCTGCTCAACTCAACGGCAGAGCCCGCGAATTCCGACAGCACCAATACGCCGTCACCATCCACCCGGGAGGCGACGAATTCCTTGCAGACAAGGTTCATCCCGTCTGCCAAGGGCGTGATCCAGGCGATATCCGCCGCCCGGTAATAGGCGACAAGGTCTGCAAACGGGATCGCCCGCGAAATAAGCGTCACCGGCTGCCAGTCCAGAGTTCCGAAACGACCGTTGATGCGTCCCGCGATCTGCTCAATCTCGCTCTGGATTTCGGCATAGGCGGTCATGTTGCGATTGGCCGAAACAGAGACATGCATCAGCCGCACCTGTTCATGCAGGTCGGGGTTCTGTTCCAGCAGACGTTCATAGCTGCACAACTGTTCGATCCCGCCCTTGGTATAGTCGGTCCGCCCGACGGACAGGATCAGCTTCTGGTCGTCAAGCCCGCCCCGGATCTCTTTGGCCGCGTCCAGCGTTTCCGGCGCACGCGCGCGATCATCGATGAAATTCACATCGACCCCAACGGGTGTCACGCTGACATTGACCGTACGCCCCTCGACGCTGATTTCGGTTGGCATCATGCGTTCGGTCAAAGCTGTCCCTTCGGAGATCCACGCCTCGGGAACCTTGACGCGCTGCACCACGTCCACATCGAACAGACTGCGCGCAACCGACACAAAGTTGGCCGCATAGCGCGGGATATGGAATCCCACGTCGTCGCAGGCCAGCAGGCTTTGCACGATCTGTTTGCGCCATGGCAGCATGTTGAAGATATCCGCCGAAGGGAACGGCGTATGATGGAAGAACGCGATGCGCAGGTCTGGCCGCATGTCGCGCAGATAACCGGGCACCAGCCACAGGTTGTAATCATGCACCCACACCAACGCACCTTCGGCGGCTTCTTCTGACACCGCTTCCGCGAACAGGCGGTTCACCTCCTGGAAATTCTCCCAATCGACCGGGTCGTAATTGTAGCGCTCCTTGAAGGAATGCAGGATCGGCCAGAACGCTTCTTTCGAGGTGACATGGTAGAATTCCCGCACCTGTTCAGCGGACAGGGGCAGACGGCACACCGAATATGTCCCGTAATCATCATTGATTTCGACCCGGCGTTCGAATTCCGGGTTTTCGGGGTCTTCCGCCAGTTTCCACGCAATCCAGCCGCCGTGATCGACAGAGCCGAAAAAGCTTTTCAACGTGGGGACGATGCCGTTCGGGCTCTTGTTCTCCTTGAACACGATTTGCCCGTTTTCTTCGACTTCTTCATAGGGTTGGCGATGATAGACGATAACCAGATCGGATGGCATGGCGGGCTCCTTATTATGCAGCTTTGAACAATTGGTCCTGGACGATGGCTTCGGCGATCCCGACGACCCCGTGACCTTCGGCAATGCGGACATGCGACATGTCTTTGACTTCGGCGATGAGCGCGGGTTCTGAATTGCCAACGGCGACAGCGGGCACGCCCAAGGCCAGCATGGACAGATCGTTAAGCGTATCGCCCGCCACCAACGTCTTGCGGTTGTCGATGCCCAGATGGGTCAGCAGACGAAGAAGCGACGGGCCCTTGCTCACCCCTTTGGGCAACACGTCAAAAAACCGGTTGTCCGAGATCAGCACATCAAGGCCCATATCCTCGATCACGTCCACCGCCCTCGGGTCAAGCTGATGCGGGTCCATGTCATAGCTCACGCGATGGCGGAACATGGTCGACTGAACCTTCAGCCCCGACATGGTGTGGAGCGCGCGCAGAACCCGGTCATTGGCATTCTTCCAGGCTTCGGCGATTTCGGCCTCAAGCGCCGCGATGGGTGTCAGCATATGGCGATGATCCATCTCGGCGATGGTCGTACCGACATCGGCCACCACGTAATCGGGCCGGGGCACGCCTTTGGTGCGCGTGATATCGCGGATGAACCCGGTATCGCGACCTGTGACAAAGATCAGCCCGACCTTTTCCCGGTTGGCTTCGATCCATTTGTAGAACCGCCTGCGTTCGGCATCATCCCCTCCAAGGAAGGTGCCATCCAGGTCGGTTGCAAGAACAAGGTCTTTCTGGGCGATTTTGTAATCGGCAAGGGTGTCGTGACGTATCATGAGATCCTTTCAGCAAGTTGAGCAATATCGGTATCGGTTGCGGGATGTGCGAACGCGACGTCCATCGCGCGCGGTTCGGCTTCGATCGGGCGGGCCCAGAGGCTGGCAAACGCGGTGCCAAGATCGGCATCATCGTGCAGAATACTGCGCACCGTTTCGCAGATCGGCATCGAAACACCCAGCCTGCGCGCCAGGTCGGTCACGGATTTCGCGTTCACTTCGCCCTCGACCACGACGGGGCGCCCATCAAAGCAGTCGGCCCGGGCAAGGCCCTGGCCCAATTGCTGGCCCAACGACATGTTGCGGGAGGTCGGGCTCGAGCAGGTCAGAGACAGATCACCAATGCCAGAAAGACCCGTCACCGTTTCCCGACGACCGCCCAGCGCTTCGGCCAGTGCCTTCATCTCGTCCAGCCCGCGGGTGATCAGGGCCGCGCGGGTGTTTTCGGCAAAGCCCGCACCCGTCATCATGCCACAGGCAATGGCGATCACGTTCTTGACCGCGCCGCCGATCTCGACCCCGACCAGATCATCCGACACGTAGGCCCGGAAGCTTTCGGTCGTCATCGATACGGCCAGACGGGCCGCGGGGCTTTGATGCGGTTGCAGGCGGTCCGCGTAGGTAAAGTCAAACGCCACCGTTGCGGCCGTCGGGTGACCCAGGGCCGTTTCCCGTGCGAAGGTCGGGCCGGACAGGCATCCCACCGGTCGCTGGCCCAATTCCTCCTCGGCGACCTGCGTCATGAGCAATCCTGTCTCGGCCTCGATTCCCTTGGCGCAGACGGCAATGGGCATGTCGTCAGGCGCATATTCAGCGACCTGACGGGCCACGCTGCGCACACTGCGCGATGGCACAACAATCAGCGCAGCATCGGCATGGCCAAGCGCCGCCTGCATGTCCGTGGTCGCGCGCAGCGTTCGGGGCAGCGCAACGTCCGGCAGATGACGCGCGTTGCACGAACGGGAATTGACGCCCTCCACGACGGCGTCATCGCGCCCCCACAAGCATGTCGTAACACCCGCACGCGCCAGGGTGGCGGCGAGCGCTGTGCCCCAGGAACCTGCGCCGATCACGGCAACACGATCGAAGGGTTGGGCTTGAAACGGGAGTGGGTCGCCGGAAAAGGCCTGATGCTTCATGATGTCCTCGGGATGTATATCGTTTGAACCGGGAAAAGGTTCCCGGGCTGTCGCGTGATTATGTCGCTTACAGAACAAACATGTCGCAAAACATGCATCTTGTTCCCAAAACGTCAACGTAGAGACCCGAATTCAATCGACATTCCGGGACAAACACATTCAGCCATGCCCTTCGCATGTGCAGAAAAATGCTGCAGCGCCCAAATATTAAGCACTTCAATGCTCCATTAACGACATTTCGATGTCGTTTTTTGACATTTTACGGCGATGTCATAGCCTCAGGAACGTTCAACTGAAGGAAAGAGGTTTTCATGACTGCACTTGTTCGTACCGCCATTTTCCCCGTCGCTGGTCTGGGAACCCGCTTTCTACCCGCCACCAAGGCCACGCCGAAAGAACTGCTTCCGGTGATCGACACACCTTTGATCCAGTACGCCATCGACGAAGCCCAGGCAGCCGGTATCGAACGCATGATCTTTGTCAGCCATCCGTCAAAAGCCGCGATCGAACGCTATGTGATGGACGACGCCAAACTGCGGGCAGATCTCAAGGCTCGCGGCAAACGCGGCATCGCACAGGAACTGAAAGAAACGGCGCTGTGTCCGATCAAGGACGATGTCGTTTTCACGATGCAGGACGAACCGCTTGGTCTGGGCCATGCGGTTCTGTGCGCCCGCGATCATGTCCTGCCCGGACCGGTGGCCGTCATCCTGCCCGACGATCTCATTCTTGGCACCCCCTGCCTGTCGGAGATGGTCGCGGCCTACGCCCGATCAGAGGCCAAACACATGGTGGCGACGATGACCGTGGACCGCGATGAAACGCGCAAATACGGCATCCTCTCGGTGACGTCTCATGACGGGGCACTGGTCTATGCCGACGGCATGGTGGAAAAGCCCGATCCCGCCGATGCGCCCTCGCGTGACGCGGTGGTTGGCCGCTATGTTCTTGACGCGTCGATTTTCGACAGCCTCTCCACGCAAGAGCCCGGCGCGGGCGGCGAGATCCAATTGACCGACGCGATTGCGCGGGGCGGCAAGACTGTGGGTCTTGCCGGGTTCCGCTTTTCGGGCAACCGCTTTGACTGCGGCTCCAAAGCGGGCATGCTCAGGGCGACACTCGAAATGGCATCCGGCGATCCGGAATATGCCGATGTTTTTGCAGAGTTTTCTGCGCCGGCCAAGCCGGCGATGGTGGCGTGAACCGACCGGACTCATACAAGCGGCCCCGGTCCTTTGCCTGATCGGTCCTGACGCGCCTACGGTTGTGGCCGGATGGAACCGCATCTTGCCATGACCCTCGTTCTGCACCCAGAGGCCGCACAGTGTGCGCCTGTCCAATCACTTGCCTTGGTCAATCCAGGCCCTGTACCGTGATCCCATCTCGTTGAAGGACACGGCACAATGACCGACAGCTCTGACATGGATGACGGATGGCGCCCGTCGCAGCGGTATCCCGATCCTGCGGTGATCTCACTTGATCCGCGATTTGATGCGCTTCGGCTTCCGCTGGCAGGTGTTGAACGTTTGGCAACCGGGTGCCGCTGGAACGAGGGACCGGTCTGGTTCGGCGATGGGCGATATCTGCTCTGGAGCGATATTCCCAACAATCGGATCATGCGCTGGGACGAAACCACCGGCCGGGCTGCCCCGTTCCGGCAGCCATCGAACTTTGCCAATGGCCAGACCCGGGATCGGCAAGGGCGACTGATCACGTGCGAACACGGGGGCAGACGTGTCACCCGGACTGAATACGATGGCACCATCACCGTCCTGATCGACAGCTTCGAAGGCAAGCCGCTCAATTCGCCGAATGACGTGGTTGTCAAATCCGACGGTTCGATCTGGTTCACCGATCCGACGTTCGGCATCCTGGGCAACTACGAAGGCCACAAGGCAGAACCCGAGCTTGGGCAGAACGTGTACCGGCTGGATCCGGAGGACGGGACCGCAACAATCGTGGCAGATGATGTTCTTGGGCCCAACGGGCTGGCGTTCTCGCCCGGCGAAGACAAGCTCTATGTCGTGGAGTCGCGCGGACAGCCGACCCGCAAGATCCTGGAATACGACGTGTCGGACGATGCGAAATCCATCACCAACAAGCGTGTTCTGATCGATGCGGGACCGGGCACTCCGGACGGGTTCCGCATTGATGTGCAGGGCAATCTCTGGTGCGGCTGGGGGATGGGATCCGACGATCTGGATGGCGTCATGATCTTTGCGCCGGACGGAGCGCCCCTGGGCCGGATCGCCCTGCCCGAGCGGTGCGCCAACCTGTGTTTCGGCGGTCGCGCAAACAGCCGCTTGTTCATGGCGGCAAGTCATTCGATCTATGCGCTATACGTGAATGTCGCCGGGGTGGCGGGCGGGTGATCGACGCCCGCTGAACCGGCCCCACCAACTGGATGGCATCACGACCAGGGGCCGCTGCCTCTGCCGTTTCTGGTGTTGGGAATACGGCTGCGCGACACCGTGCGTGCCGATGCGCGCGGGGCTTGCGCGCCGGCGCCCGCCATGGCGCGCAAAGCGGCGATGCGGTTCTCGGTCGCCGGATGGGTGGCAAAAAGATTGTCATGCTTGTAGGCATGCAACGGGTTGATGATGAACATATGCGCCGTCGCTGGGTTGCGTTCGGCGGCATGGTTGTCGATCCGGGCCGCGCCCACGGCGATCTTCTCAAGCGCCGAAGCCAGCCACAGCGGATTGCCACAAATCTCGGCCCCCGCCTTGTCGGCGGCGTATTCCCGCGTCCGGCTGATCGCCATCTGCACCAGCGCTGCGGCCATCGGGGCCAGGAACATCATCAGCAACGTCCCGATCAAACCAAGCCGTTCGCGTGACCCGCCAAAGAAAAGCGCAAAGTTGGCCAGCATCGAAATGGCACCCGCAAAGGTCGCCGTGACGGTCATGATCGCCGTGTCATGGTTGCGGATATGCGCCAGTTCATGCGCGATCACCCCGGCCAGTTCTTCGCGGCTCAGGCTGCGCATCAGGCCCGACGTCACGGCCACCGCGGCATTGGCCGGGTTCCGCCCGGTGGCAAAGGCATTGGGCTGTGGCGTATCGATCAGATAGACCTTGGGCTCGGGCAGGCCCGCGTTGCGCGCAAGCTCGGCCGTCATGGCGTGCAGGCCCATGCGGTCGCCCCGGGTTACCGGCTGGGCGTTGTGCATCCGCAGGACCATCTGGTCCGAGTTCCACCAGGTAAAGGCGTTCATGCCAGCCGCGACCACGAGGGCAATCAAGGCACCGCCCGATCCGCCAAGCAGATAACCCACGCCCATGAAAAGCGCGGTCATCGCGGCCATCAGCATTGCCGTTTTGGTGTAGCCCATCTTTGCCCCCGCAAAGCCCTCTTGTTTGAACCCCCAAGGATATGGGTGGGGCGGACACACTCTGCAAGCATGCGTGGCCTGCGTCTTGATGCCCGGTCTTATCGACCGGGCATCGCCGGGTGTCATCCCGACTGCTTCAGCGCTTTGAGGCTGCGCGCACGATTGGGCGACTGTTCCAGCGTCGCGCGATAGGCCTCTGCCGCGGCCTCCGGCTGACCGGCTTCGGACAGAAGATCACCAAGCAATTCACGCGCCGGCAGAACATGCCCCGGTGTGACAGGGCTCTTGCCAACCCGGTCTTCAAGGTCGGCGGCCCGTGTCTGCAGGGTGATGGCAAGGTCGTCATGCCCGCCAGCATGTTCGATCCATGCCTCGACACTCAGGATCTGGGCTTCGGTCAGGCTGGCCCAATAGCCCTGCCCCCGCTCCTGCATGGTCGCGTGCAGGGCTTTCAAAGCCTCCACCGTCGCGCGGGCGGTCTCGACATCGCCAGAGCGGGCAGCCCCCAGACCTTTCGCGAACCAACGCATGGCGACGGTCTGCGGAAAGGCGTCCCACGGGATCGCGGGATGCATCTGGGGCGACAGCGCCGCCGCCTCTGCCCACCGGTCCTGCTCAAGAAGCAACCGGACGGGGGCCGCCGCAAGCGCATAGGCCCCTCCGAAAGACGGCTGGTGGTTCTCGATAGCCACCATTTCGGCAACCAGTTCAGCCGCTTTCTCGGGGTCGCCCTGCTGAAGGTATCCGTACACCATGTAATCGACGGCATGCACGTAATGCGTCTGCACGATGTCCCCCGACACCTTCAACGCGGCTTCGGCCGAACGGCGATTGAGGTCGATCGACGCGGACCAGTCGCCGGTCCGGGTAAAGATATGCGCGGGCATATGCAGGGCATGCGCTGCATCCGGGGCGGTCTTGTCGTAGATCTGGGCATAAGGCAGGCCCCGATCCTTGAGGGCCGGATTGTCATAGGCATGGATCGCGTAATGAATGACGCCGGGGTGATCCGGCGCCGCCATGTGCAGACGGTCCAGCAGATCCCCGACGTCGGCATTGACCGCGACACGCTCGGGTCCGCGCGGCGCCGTTGCAAGCCGTGCAAGCGCGGCAAAAGCTGCCGCGTCGATGCTGTCGGGATGCGCATCATGCGCTGCGGTCTGCGCGTCCGCCCATGCGCCAATACGCGCAGGGTAGCCGTCATGGTCCTCGGCATAGAAGGCAAGCGCGGCATTCACGAAAGACTGTTCCAGAGCGGATCCCGCCGTCAGGTCTCCCAACGCCTTGGCAGCGGCCATGCCGCGCGCGGTTTCCGCGTCGGTCGGCCCGCCCGGCCACAGCGGGTGGAAATTCGCCATCGCGATCCCCCATTGCGCCATGGCGCACCCTGCATCGGTCTCTGCCGCGCGATTGAAAGCCGCTTCGGCCTGAATGTACATCATGTTGTGAAGGTGGGTCAGGCCCTCGTCGACCAGTGCATCGGCCTCTGCGACGCAGGTAGAGGGAAAATCCACCCCTTGCGCGCCCGCCGTGACCGGCATGGCGATGGTTGCAAGCAATGTGGCGACCAGGCCGTTCGGCCCGATTTTGAAACGGTGCATTGAATAACTCCCTTGGATCAGGTTTCGCAATTGGTGTGCGTGTTAAACGCAAGGGTCATCTGGCCATGCCATGCGTTGCAGGTCTTGAAAGGTCCATGAAATCGGTCTGAAATCGTGGGTTGGATCACCTGCACTCGCCCGGGCTGCGAAAATGCTGTATCCTGACGGTAAGGAGCTGACATGCCGTGACGCAGAACGATCCCGAGTTCCATGCAGACGAAGTGCGCCTTGGGGTGGCCGGGTTTCGCTGGCGGGACGGACGATTGCTGGGCCCCGATGGGCAGGAACGTGTCTTGCGCGCCAAGTCGCAGAAGATGCTGTCCGTCCTTTTGGCAGAACGCGGGCGCATCCTGTCCAAGGACCGGCTGTCTGATCTGGTCTGGCCCGGCACGGTCGCAACAGACGAAAGCATCGCGCGTTGTATCGCCGATATCCGCAAGGCATTGCACGATGACGGCCACGATATCGTGCAAACCTTTCCGAAACAGGGCTACCGCTTGAACGTCGCGCCGCAGGCCACGGCTTCGCAACCGGCCGTCGCCGCGCACCGCCCCGGTCGCATGGCGCTGACGGCTGCCGTTTTTGCACTCGCACTGATCGCGCTCGGGGCGTACTCCGTGATGGCCCCGCGCCTCCCGGATGTGTCCGCGCCCACCTTGGCGGGCGTCGCACGCGCGGCCCAATTGCGCGAAGCGGTGGTCATCCTGCCCTTCTCGGCAAGTCAGGACGCCGACCGGTTCCTCGCCGCCGGATTGGCAGACGACCTGGAAATCCACCTGGCGGAAATGTCGGGCATCACGATCGTGTCGCAGGCCCTGTCCGGCACCATTGCCAGCGGATCGCAAGGCCCGGTTGAGATCGCCCGCTCGCTTGATGCGCGCTACCTCATCCACGGGACGGTGCGCCAGCACGGGGCCGATATTTCGCTGTCCATCCAGCTGATCGACGGGGTCGAGGGCGCAACCCTGTGGGCGGATCGCTACGAGGGATCGCGCACGGGCCTCATGGCCTTCCGGAACGCGCTGCCGCAAGCCCTGGTCAGTGCAATGTCCATCGAACTCAACGAGCGGGATCGCCAGCGCCTTTCCCAGAGCGACACCGACAACGCCGCAGCCTTCGAGGAAGTGATGCGCGCCCGCAGGGAAATCAGCGCCTTCACCTACGAAGGCAACCTGTCAGCGGAACGTCATCTGCGCCGGGCCATCATGCTGGATACCACCTATGCACGGGCCTATGCCGAACTGGCCTCTGCCTTTGCCATCCGTTTCGAAAACGATTGGTCCATCATTTCGGACGCGGACAGCGACAAGGCGTTCTATTTCGGAGAACGGGCACTTGCCGAGGATCCCGACCTCTGGTTCGCCCATTACGCGCTTGGGCGGCTGCATTCGGTGGCTCCGGGCGGCAATACCGATGCAGCGCTCCGCCACTTGCGCCAGGCGATGTCGCTGCAACCCGACAATGACGATCCAAGAGCGTATTATGCCATCATCCTTGCCATGTCGGGCGACCTCGACAACGGGCTTGCCATCTTCGAAAGCATCATGGCCACGCATCCACAGCCCCCGTTCTGGTACCATCTGGGCCATGCCAACATTCTCCAGCACCTGCGCCGCCATGACGAGGCCGAGCAGGCCATCCTGAAATGCCTGCAACAGATGCCGAACAGCCCCTATTGCCTGCGGCTGCAGATCGCCATTCTCGCCCGTCTGGGCCGGATTGATGATGCCGAATGGGTGATCGAGGAATACGCGATCCTCGGCCATGACGTCACTTTGTCGGCCATGATGAAAAGCGCGCTGGAAACCGACCCGGACATGAAAGCCTATCTGCTCGCGTCTTACGCGATGGCCGGCATTGAATAAGCCTGTTCCCCCTGGTCTGGCGACGGACACATGACTGCATTCCTCGGGCAAAGGAGCCTAAAATGATCACCGAAATCGTCACCTTCGAAATCCCAAAGGACATGAGCCGGGATCGCGTGCTCGCCCTGTTCGAAGAAAGCGCAGAGATTTGGCGCGCGCATCCCAGGTTGCACCGCAAGAACTATCTCTACGATCCCGAGGCATGCATTGCCGGGGGCGTCTATACATGGGACACCGTGGAGGACGCGCAGGCTGCGCATGGCGAGGCGTTCCATGCCCGCGTCGCCGACACCTTCGGCAGCACGCCAACCTTTCAGTATTTCGAAACACCCGTGATCGTGCAGAACCAGCCACGGATAGGCTGAACGCCGCAAACGAAAGGAAACAGATGGCTTCATGATGCTGACGAGGGCACGAACCATCGTATTTGCCCTGTCCGTGTCCAGCATGCCGGCTGTGCATGCGGATGAGCATCGGCAGATCCACACCTGTCCCGGCCCCGTCGCGGTCTTGGGGGAAGACGCCGAACGCGCGCCGCTGGTCTGCGATGCCGTGGCACATGCCAGGACACTTCTGACCCCATGTGGCCTATTTCAGACGCGGCCGATCACCGTCGATATCGTCAGCACGATGGACGAGAGACACGCCGCATGTGTCGCGTATTTCAATTGTGATACCGACACGCTGACGCTGTTGCCACCGTCTGCCCTTGCCCGCTCGAAAGATGTGATGTCCGCGTTTGAGGACCTTTCGTCAGAAGCGTACTTTCGGTCTGTCATCGTTCACGAAATGACCCATGCCCTTGCGCACCAGTCTCATGGCGGCAGCTTGACCCGCGTGGCACATGAATACCTCGCATATGCCTTTCAGATCGCATCGCTGTCCAAGAAAAGCCGCGCCAAAGTTCTGGCCGCTGTCCCGCCTGAGGACGTGGTCGGTCTTGACGGCATCGACGAGATTGCGCTGCTCTTCGGTCCGTCGCAATTCGCCGTGCGTGCCTTTCAGCATTTCTCGCAAGCCGGGAACGGATGCGCATTTGTCGCCAGCATCATTGACCGCGACCCGGCCCTGCCCGAGGCCTTTCTTCTGGACACGCCAGAGATCACGCCCTGATCATTGCCCTTTCAGGAAATCTGATCGAAACTCCCGACCCGATATATGTTTGCCCCGCCCGGCAAGAGCCCCCTTCCGCGAACCGTTGTCGCGCTCCAAGGAATGAAAGAATGACGCCACAGACAGTCCCCGATGCCACGTTTCACACCCGCGTGCGCGTACCCGAACACGCAGGCGAAAACCCGTTCGAATGGAAGACCCTGACAACCCGCGACATCTTCGAAGGCAAGCGCATCGTTCTCTTCGCAGTGCCCGGCGCGTTTACACCGGCCTGTTCCGAAAGCCACCTTCCGGGCTTTGAAAGGCGACATGACGACCTGATCTCAACCGGGATCGACCAGGTGATCTGCCTCTCTGTCAATGATGCCTTTGTCATGTACCAATGGGCGCGTGCCCTCAATATTGAAAAAGTCTTCATGCTGCCGGACGGGAACGGCGAATTCACCCGCAAGATGGGCATGCTGGTAGACCGGTCCGGTCAGGGCATGGGCATGCGCAGTTGGCGCTACTCGATGCTGGTAGAGGACGGCACCATCCTGAAACTCCACGCAGAGCCCGGTTTTTGCGATCATCCGCCGGGCGTGCCTGTCACCGTCTCGGACGCAGACACGATGCTTGGCTCCATCAAGGCGGGTTAGATCGCCGCCGCACTTTTGCAGAATTCTCCGCCGGTGCTGAAAGGGAAATGGAACCACAGGCCTGGTCGCACGTTGAGTGATTGAGCGAGTGACGGTGTGCCAACCAGGCGCACCGGCTCGTGCAAAACTGGAACGTCGACCCGGCAGGGGATTGGCCACGATCTGTCCAAAACCGATCGACGTGCCAAGACCCTGGTCAGGCATCCATGAACGTGCCATCGCACGACAACGTTCCCTGCTGAAATTTGAAAGGAGAACGATCCATGACCGATAGAGAAGAATATATTGAAAAAGCCAAGGCGAAACTTGACCAGTGGAACGCCGATATCGAAAAAGCCAGCGCCAAAATGAAAGAGGCGGAGGCTGACGCAAAGATTGAATATCAACGGCAGCTGGACGAAATGCGCGCCCGCCGCGACGAAGCCGAAGACAAGGTGCAGGCCCTGCAGAATTCCAGTCAGGATGCATGGTCAGACATGAAATCCGGGTTCGAAAAGGCATGGCACGATATGTCCAAGTCCTTCGAAAACGCAGCTGCACGCTTCAGTTGAGGTCTTTCGAAACGGGGCGGAGGACGTGCCGCGTCAAATAATGCCGGCATGGCACCGCACCCGCGCGGCATCGTGTTTGCCCGCACCGTCCTCAAGCAGGATATTCTGAACAACTCCGACATCCCGGTCGCATCTGTGACCGGGATGTTTGCGCAACAGACGTCCAGACCGGGCGCTGGTGGGGCGTTGGAAATGGGAACTTTGCCAAAGGCGCACACACTCACGCACTGCACGGCAGGTCACCAAACCCGACACCTTTGCCCGCACGCTGGGTGCATGCCACCGCATGGCGCGCCCGAATTGGCACCCGCCATCCGCCGCGCTTGCCCTGACACCTCACCTGATGCAAGCTTCCATACGGAAGACCAATGCATGCCGCGCCCCAAGCTTGTCGGCAGACGGCCCAGAGCGGCGGCATGCTTCGAGAGGTGTATGACATGGCATCCCAGACCGCAGGTTCCAAATCCCCCGACACCGTGACGCCGCAGCAGCGCGGCATGCCCGCCGTCAACAAGGTGACCACAGAGGACATCACCGCGTCGCTCAGGGCCGGGTTCTCAGACTTTCTGACCCGCCCTTTCATGAGTGGCTTCTTCGGCCTCTTCTATGCCGTGTTCGGAAACCTTTTGGTTCTGTGTCTTGTCTGGCTCGGCAAGGTCTGGATGATCATCCCCGCCGCGATCGCCTTTCCGCTGGTCGCACCCTTCGCTGCCGCAGGATTGTACGAGATGTCCCGCCGGATACAGAACGCGCAGGGTTTCGGCTGGTCTGACATCCTTACCGTCATGGCCGACCAGCGCAAACGCGAAATGGGCTGGATGGCCTTTGTCACCCTGTTCATCCTGTGGGTCTGGTTTTACCAGTTTCGCACCGTCTTGGTGATCGTCCTGCAAGACTCGTCCTTCTCTGACCTCGACGGCTTCCTGAATACCGTGTTCTTTACGCCGGAAGGCTGGACGTTTCTTGCCATCGGCAGCTGCGTCGGCGCGCTTCTTTCCGCCGTCCTGTTTTCGGTGACGGTCGTCGCGATGCCCATGCTGCTCGACCGGGATATGGATTTCATCTCCGCCATGCTGACATCCATTCGCGTCGTTCAGGAAAACCCGGTGGTCATGCTGACCTGGGCTGCCATCATCACCGTGACGATGCTGCTATCGCTGGTTCCCGCGTTTCTGGGCCTGATCTTCACCCTGCCGATCCTCGGTCACACCACGTGGCATCTTTATCAGCGGGCCGTCCAACCGGCGCAGCAGTGACCCCGTCCGCCGCACCTTGAAATTGGCGACCTGCCCACCCGGACGGAGCGGGCCGGTCGCGATCACGACACCTTCAAACGCGGCTGCTGCGTCACGCCGATGTCGCACATGGCCTCCGCCGTCGTCATCCCTCACCCGAGCACAACTTCAACCTGCCGAAGC
>CAYZAD010000014.1:1201-2616 GCA_964476315.1 uncultured Rhodobacterales bacterium | reverse complement strand
CATGGCCTCCGCCGTCGTCATCCCTCACCCGAGCACAACTTCAACCTGCCGAAGCTTCAGGACAATGCCTTCAGGCTTCTCTCGCTTTCCAGCCATCGCTGATCCTACAAGTTGCTGGCCTGAAGACCGGGAACATGAGACACCGGGATCGTGGCATTGGCATCTTGTGATGGAGCGCGTGTGATGCAGAGTTTCCAAGGCGCGACCGTTTACCTGCCACAGGGCATGCACGACACCACTGTTACCATCGCCAACGGTCAGATCGTGGAGATCGGAGGCCCGGCGCAGGGCGAGGTGATCGACGCGCGCGGTCTGATCCTGGCCCCTGCCCTGATCGACGTGCATGGAGACGCGTTCGAGCGTCAATTGATGCCGCGCCCCGGCGTCTTTTTCCCGACCGAGGCCGCAGTTCTGGACACTGACCGGCAACTGGCCACCAACGGAATTGCCACCGCCTACCACGCTCTGACGCTTGGATGGGAGCCGGGCCTGCGCGATGTCGCGCGGGGTCGTGCGGTCATGCAGGCGATCCGCGATCTGGCCCCGCGCCTTTTGGTCGAAAACCGCGTTCAGTTGCGCTGGGAAACCTTTGCCTTCGAAGCACTCGACACCATCGCATGGGCGCTGGACGCCCCGCTTTTGCCCTCGGTCGCGTTCAACGACCACACGTCGATGACGATGCGTGCCTATGACGTGCCGATCCAGAACCGCGCCTTCGAATTCAGCCCCGATTTCACCGTGGCCGAACTGGATGACGTGCGCATGCGCAAGCGCACCGCGTCCAAGGCGCATCGGTCAGGCATCAGCGAGGACGACTATATCGCCCTGCTGGGCAAAATCTGGGACCGGCGCAGTGACGTGCCCGCTGCCATTGACACGGTCGCCGAAATGGCCCGCGCAAAAGGGGCTCCGATGCTCAGCCACGACGACACCCGGGCCGAAACCCGCGCATGGTTCCGTCACCGGGGCGCGCATGTGGCGGAGTTCCCGATGGTGCTGGAGGCGGCCGAGGCGGCGCGCGCCCATGGCGACACGATCATCTTCGGCGCGCCCAATGCTGCGCGCGGGGGCAGTCACATCGGGTCTTTGGCGGCCGGTGATATGGTCGAAGCCGGGCTCTGCGACGCGCTGGCATCTGACTACTTCTATCCTGCCATGCTGGCCGCCATCGCACGGCTTGACGCCGACCGGCGCGCCGACCGTCTGCGCCTCTGGTCGCTGGTCTCCTCGGGGCCTGCACGCGCGATGAACCTGACGGATCGGGGTGAAATTGCCCTGGGCAAACGGGCCGATCTGGTGCTGGTGGACTGGCCCGATGGTCATCCGCCTGCGATCCGGGGCACATGGGTCGGTGGACGCCCCGCCTATCGCGGTCATCCCGCCGGGTAACCCCTGACCGTCATGGTGCTGTGCCA
>CAYZAD010000014.1:0-1101 GCA_964476315.1 uncultured Rhodobacterales bacterium | reverse complement strand
GTGCCATGACAGGCTCAATTCCGGCCACGTCCTCAAGAAGACAATCGCATTGCGGCGGTCGAGACAGCACTTGCCGACCGTACCGGGCGTGTCGCCAGCCCGTTACCACGCTGGCATGGTATTGGGAGTCACCTCGCCGGTCACAACCGTCCCGCCACACCCGATCCAGCCATCATTCAGGTCAGGATAGGCGATGGACCAGTTCCATGCCCCGAGGCAAACAAGAAGTCCCGTTCAGATACCCGTCGCATCGACGGGGGCCCTGCTTATGTGGATGGAACACGTGCTGGGTGAACCGACCGGCCCGGTCCACCCGACGCAAGGGCCCGAAAAGCAAGCCTGCCTTGTTCAGCCAAAGGTATTGCCGAAGTCCGATGCACCGAGCTCTTGGATCCCGATCAGCGTCACAGAGTCCGACTCGGTAAAGTTCACCGTCAGGCGCCCCTTCATCAGACTTGCGCTGTCGTCCGCAGCGTTCAGCACATTGTCATCGTTGGTATCGAGCGCATCAAACACGGCAGCATGTGTGGCCAAATTCATCACACCGCGTGCGTCCATAACATCTGTGTCTTCGTCGAAGCCGAGTATGATGTCCTCGCCGCTGTTGAGCGAGAACTGAAAGGTGTTGGACCCGTCATTGCCCTTCAACCTGTCGTTTCCTTCCCCACCATTGATGAGGTCATCGCCAGCGCCGCCCTTGAGATCATTGTCTCCGTCATCCCCCTGGATCACGTCCGCGCCAGAGGTCCCGTTATAGCTGCCGTTGTTGTTTGGCTCGGCAACGCCGGTCACCGTGACGGTCACCGTGCCGGTATCGTTCCCGCCATTGCCGTCTGACACCACGTATTCGAAACTGGTGTCCAGCGTTTCGTTCGGTGCAAGCGCGTCCAACAACGGATCGTCGGCCACGAACACAAGAAGCTGCGAGGCCGCGTCAAAGACAACAGAACCCAGGGTCCCCGTGGTGTCGACACTGACCAGAGTGAGAACATCGTTCTCGGCATCGGTGTCGTTCGACAGGATATCTGTCCACAGGTTCAGGGTCGAACCGTCCTCGAACACACCGGCCGTATCATCGACGGCAACGGGTGGATCGTTCAC
>CAYZAD010000013.1:0-32074 GCA_964476315.1 uncultured Rhodobacterales bacterium | reverse complement strand
GCAACATGACCGGCACAGTGTTCCGCAATGTCAGGCTGCTCGACCTCGACGCAGAGAACGGCATGTCGCCCTTGTGTGATCTGGCCGTTTCGGATGGACGGATATCGGAAATCGGCCCCGATCTGAAGGCCGCTCCCGGGCAGGACGTCATCGACGGCACGGGGCATCTGCTGATGCCCGGCCTCATCAATGGCCACTTTCATTCCGCCGTGAACCACATGAAGGGCCGCCTGCCGTCCTTGCCGCTCGAAGTCTTCATGCTCTACGAATGCCCCGAGCTGGAGGTTCTGCGCCCCACTCCCAGAGAGGCATATCTGCGCACGATGCTGGGCTGCATCGAGATGTTGCGTTGCGGCACAACCTCGGTTCAGGATGACTGCTTCTTTGTCCCTTCGCCCGAACCCGAGATCATTGATGCAGTCGCCCAAGCCTATGTCGACAGCGGAATGCGCGCCAGATTGGCGCTGGATCAGCCAGAGCTGAGCGAACTTGAAAAGCTGCCCTTCCTGCGCGACATCCTGCCCGATCACCTGCGGGCCGAACTGGCCGTGCCTTCGGGTGTTCCGGTTCCCGCCTTGCTGGAGGCTTATGCGCACCTGATCGACCGCTGGCACGGAGCAGCAGAGGGACGGATCAAGGCTGCCGTGTCGTGCTCGGCTCCGCAACGCGTGTCACCGGATTACTTTGAGCAGCTCGATGACCTGAGTTTGCGGCATGACCTGCCCTTTTATGCCCATATGCTGGAGACACGCCTGCAACGCGTCTACGGTGAGGACTACCTGCAAGGGCGCTCGCTGGTGCAATACACCGATGAATTGGGACTGCTCAGCGACCGCATGAATGTCATCCACGCAATCTGGGTGGATGACACGGATTTGGACCTGCTGGCCGCATCCGGCGCGGTGGTTGCACATAACCCCAATTCGAATTTGCGGCTGGGCAGCGGCATCATGCGCTGGCGCGACATGCAGGATCGCGGCATCCCGATCTGCCTTGGCGTTGACGAAGCCATTGCCGATGATGCCATCAACATGTGGTCGGTGATGAAAACGGCCAGTGTCATTCATAACCTGAACGAATGGGATTACGACCGCTGGCCGCAAGCAACCGAAGTCTTGCGCGCAGCAACGGAAACCGGCGGAAAAGCCATGCGCGAACCAAAGCTTGGCACACTGGCCAAGGGCGCACCCGCTGACCTTGCCCTCATTGATCTGAACGCCCTGCCCTTCGTGCCATTGAACAACCTGCCACGCCAGTTGGTCCATTGCGAACTGGGGACATCGGTGCGTTTGACCATGGTCGATGGCCGCATCGTTGCGCGCAACGGGCGGGTCACGACCGTGGACGAAGCCGCCCTGATCGCCGAGGCGGGCGCCTATTTCGCAGGCAAGCAAAAGGCGATGGACATCGCCGATGCAAAAGCGGAACAGCTGATGCCGCATTACCGCGAGATGTACTTGCGTGCAGGACAAAAGCCGCTTTCGATAGAACGTCGGCTGATCCATCCCGCCAGACGATAGGGATTGACGCAGAGCCGTCTTCACTGCATGTGCCCGGCACATTTGAATGGTTCCTACGCATGCCCAAGACTGGACTCTCTCTCAGAAGAAACACCCAGGCCGTGGCCGAGCAGGTGGCATCGATCCTGCGGGACCGGATCATCAAAGGTGACCTCGCCCCGAATGACCGGATTGTCGAAAGACAACTGTCTGCCCAGCTGAATGTATCCCGAACACCGATCAGGGAGGCCTTGAAGCTTCTCGAAGTCGATGGACTGATCGAGATCACCCTTCATCGCGGTGCGATCGTGTCGCCGTTCCTGGCTGCGGATGCCATAGCCCTGTTCGACGTGATCGCCGCTCTTGAAGGGCTGGCTGCGCGGCGCGTCTGCGAGACGCTGACAGCACCGCAGCTTCAGCAACTCGAAGATTTTCACGGCACCATGCTGGAATTCCACGCAGAAGGTCGGACCGGTGATTACTTTGACCTGAATTCGACCATTCACGATTTCATCGTAAACGCCTCCGGCAACCCGGAACTGCAAACGACCCATGAAAAGCTGATGATCCGGGCCCGTCGGGGACGCTTTCTGGCCATCATGAACCCAGAACGGCTCAAACAGGCCGTCGATGAACATGAACGCCTGATGGACGCATTCCGCAAGCGCGATCCGGAGTGCGCCGCGACAGTCTGGGAAACCCATCTGCGCCACACCGGCGAAACCCTCGCCCAGGTGCTGAGCCGCGCGCAGGTTTCCTGAGCGCCTTTTAATTCGCACTTGGCCCTGATCACGCTCAATTATTGATCAATTGCAGACTTTGATCCATTTTATTTAACGTTTTCATGTGGTTTGCGCAAATGGCATGCCATTTTGAGCCATCTCGCAACGCCACAGGGGGCTCAAAACGATGCGAAAGACACAAACGGGACTCACACGCCGAACGCTGCTCAAGGGATCGGCATACGCAACACTTGGAACGCTGGCAGCGCCGTCCATTCTCAGGGCGCAAAGCTCTGAACTGGTGATCGGCTGCGCCGGTTCTCACACGGCATGGATGGAACAGATCGTCGTGCCGCACATGAAAGAGGCCATCGGCGCCGATATCCTGTTCGAAGGCACCAAATCCTCGGTAAACCTCGAAAAAATGTCGTCGAACAAGGACGCACCCTATCTGTCTGTGGTGCAAATGGACGACCCGGTGATGATCCAGGCGGTCGAGGCAGACCTTCTGACACCCATTACATCCGGACCGGTTCCAAACATGACCGACCTGCGGCCCGATGCGGTGCACATGGACGGCATGTGGTGCAACTATGTCCAGCCATGGGCCGGCGTCGCCTACAACACCGATTTCCGATCCGGCGGCGTTGCGTCGTGGGAAGAGCTTTGGGCATCGGACGCGCAGGGCCAGCTGATCATCCCGTCGCTGCAAAACACCGAAGGCATGTGGACACTGTTCATCTCGGCCATGCTCGGATCGGGCAAACCTTTCTCGGAAGCGCAGTATGAAATCGATGCAGCGTTCGCCAAGCTCGAGGAACTGAAACCGAACCTCTTGTCGGTCTACACAACGATGAGCCAGGCCTTCAACCTGCTGGAACAAGGCGAGATCACCATGCTGGCGGGTAATTTCTCGTCCTATACGCTGCCGCGCAAGGCAAAAGGCGTGCCAGTCGACCTCGCCGCGCCATCCGAAGGCATCTTTGCCATGCCATCCGGGATTTGCCTGGTCAAAGGTGGCCCCAACCCGGAATTGGCCGAAGCCTATGTCAACGAAATGCTGGGACCGGACATGCAAGCCGCGATTGCAGACTTTGCCTCGTCGGTGCCTGCAAACACAACCGTGACCGCCGGAGCGATCATTCCGGACGGCGTGCCGATTTATTCTCCGGACTGGGCGTTTGTCGCCGCGAACCGCAGGGAATGGATCGAACGGTTCGACAAGCTGATGGCGGTCTGACCCATGCCTGGCTCCGACACTGCGGAGCCGGGAACGCAGCGCTATCTTGACGTCACCGGCGTCGGAAAAGCGTTCAAGGGCACAACCGTGATGTCCGACATGGATTTTCGCGTCGCCAAGGGCGAGCTTGTCTCGCTCCTTGGGCCCTCCGGCTGTGGCAAGACAACACTGCTCAGGATCATTGCAGGCCTGACCCAGGCAGATGCAGGTGACATCCTGCTGGGCGGCCGCGCCATCACGCGCGTTCCCGCACACAAGCGCAATATCTCGGTCGTGTTTCAAAGCTATGCCTTGTTCCCGCACCTGACCGTGGCCGAAAATGTGGCCTTCGGGTTGCGCGCCCGTGGCGTGGCCAAGGCTGACACCGGCGACAAGGTATCCGAAGCATTGGCACTCGTGCGGATGCAGGATTTTTCCGAACGGCCCGTTGCGGCCCTTTCGGGCGGTCAGCAACAACGCGTGGCCGTGGCCCGGGCCCTGATCGTCGATCCCGTGCTGTTGCTTCTGGACGAACCCTTTTCGGCCCTCGACCGAAAACTGCGCGAAACCATGCAGGTGGAACTGAAGACGCTGCTGCGCGAACGAAACATGACCGCAATTTTCGTCACCCACGATCAGGACGAAGCCATGGGCGTGTCTGACCGGATTGCCGTCATGAATGCCGGGCGGATCGAACAATTCGCAACCCCGTCAGAGCTTTACGCCCGCCCGGCCAGCGCCTTCGTGATGGATTTCGTCGGTCTTTCCACGCGATTGCACGGAACGGTCAAATCCAGCGACAACAATCGGCTGCAGGTAGAGACCGCGCATGGCATGCTGGTGGCGCCCGGCACGCTGCCCGCCGGAACCAAGGTGGCGCTTGGCGTGCGCCCGGAACTGATCCGGACGGAACCCGGCGAAAACAGCCTCGACGTCGCACTCGCAGACGCCATGATCCTCGGCTCAAAAACGCAATTGCACGGTCGCAGCGCGGGTCCCGACCGGTTGCTGTGCGAATTGCCCGGTATGGGGGCGCATTTTGGGCCCGGCGATCAGGTCACATTTGGCTGGGATGTTTCCGATACGCTCGTCTACGAGGTCAGCGCATGAAAAGCCGGGCAGAACGGATCGGACTTCTGGCGCTTCCGGGGCTCAGTTTCCTCGCCATTATCTATGCCTTGCCCCTCTTGATGCTGCTTCTCAAGTCGTTCCAGATCGACGGGCAATTCTCGGTTGCGGAGTACGTCACCTTCTTTACGGACGACTACAACCTCAGCGTTTTATGGCGCACCTTGCGCGTCGCTCTGCTGACAACGCTGTTGGCGCTGGTGATTGCCTATCCAACCGCCATCGTCATGTCCCGCGCCAAGGGGATCTGGCTCTCGGTATTCCTCGTTGCGATGGTCTTGCCGATGTCCGTTGGTGTCGTGGTCAAGGCATTTGCCTGGTCGATCCTGTTCCGCACGCGTGGCGTGTTGAATGACACCCTGATGACGCTGGGCCTCACCGAGGCCCCGATCCGCATGCTGTTCACCGAAACAGCCCTGATCATCGGAGCCGCGAACGTGTTCCTGCCGTTCATGGTTCTGCCGATCTATGCGGTTCTGCGCCAGATGGACCCGCGTTTGCCAGAGGCCGCCGTATCGCTGGGTGCATCGCCGGTCTTTCGGTTCCTGAATGTCACCTTTCCGCTCAGCCTTCCCGGCGTCGTGGCCGGGTGCGCCTTCACGTTCTCGCTTGCGATTTCGATGTATGTGATCCCGTCGCTGATCGTCGGCGAACGTCAGCAGACATTGTCCATGCTGACGGCCCGGTCCTTTCTTTTCCTGCGCAATGAAACCTTGGGGGCGACGATTTCATCCATCCTTCTCATCATCGCGATCTCGGTCGTGCTGGGATCGAGCTGGCTGGCAAGCCGCCTCGGAGCGCGATCATGACCGGAACAGACCGCCTTGCCCTCGGCCTGAGCTGGATTGTGGCCATCGGCTGCGTCATCTTCCTGATGCTGCCGATTGTCATAACCTTGGCCGCTTCGTTCACGTCCTCCCCCGTCTACACGCTGCCGCCGCCGGAGTGGTCGCTGCGCTGGTACCAATCCCTCGAACGGCGGTCCGGCCTGTGGGAAGCGGTGACACTCTCGATCAACCTCGCGGTGGTCTCGACCATCATATCCCTTGTTCTGGGCACCTTGGCCGCCATCGCGGTCACGCGCGGGTCATTCCGGGGCCGCGAGGCGATTGGTACATTCACGGTGTCGCCCCTGATGATGCCGGGTCTGGTCGTTGGTGTTGCGCTGCTTCAGTTCTTCCGCGAAATCGGTCTGCGGGATGCCTATTGGTCACTTCTTCTGGGGCATATCGTCATCACCCTGCCCTTCGTGATGCGCACTCTGCTGGCGTCGATGGCGGCCTTTGATTTCAGCCTGGTGGACGCCGCGCGCACACTTGGCCTGAGCTATCCCCGCGCAATCCTGCAGGTGCTGGTTCCAAACCTCGCACCTGCCTACCTGACGGGTGGGCTGTTCGCGTTTCTCGCGTCGATGGACAACTACCCGATCTCGATCTTCCTGACCGATGCCCGCAACAAGACACTGCCGATCAAGATGCTGCAATACCTAGAAGAACAACCTGACCCGTCTCTTGCCGCCATTTCGTCGGGCCTCATCCTTCTGGCCTGCATCGTTCTGATCATCGGCGCGCGGACCGTTGGCCTGAACCGGATGATCCAGGGATGACCCGGGATCTCAAGGGATACTGGGGCGCAGAGCCCGCACCCTGCTGGCCTGACGGGGCACGTCTGGCGGTGTCGTTCGTGGTCAATATCGAGGAAGGCGCAGAGCTGTCCATTGCCGCCGGAGACGAGCGCAACGAAAGCCGCTACGAGGCCAATGAAGAAGTCAGGGGCGCGCCCGATCCGTGCATGGAAAGCCATTTCGGCTACGGCCCGCGCCAGGGATACGCCCGTATCATCAAGGCATTGGCCGCCCATGACGCGAAAGCCACGTTTTCGACCTGTGGGCGCGCCGCCGAAGCCACGCCCTGGCTGATCAAGGACGCGGTCGCGCAGGGGCACGAAATCTCGTGTCACGGCTGGCGGTGGGAAACACATGCCGGAATGGATGCCGACACGGAACGCAACATCATCGCCCGCACCCATGACACGCTGGCGCGCATAGCCGGAACGCCGCCGGTGGGCTGGCACACGCGCTCGGCCACATCGCCCCAGACGCGCAGGCTGCTCAGGGAACACGGGGGCTTTGCCTATGACAGCAATGCGTATGACGACGATATCCCCTACAGCGATGGCGGCCTGACCATCCTGCCTTATGCCTTTGATACGAACGACATGCGCTTTTCGCCCGGCGGTGCCTTCGTCCAGGCAAAAGACTTTTCCGACTACGTCATTGCGGGGTTCGACCGGCTTTATGCAGAAGGGGCCAAGGCCGCACGCATGATGTCGATCGGATTGCATACACGGATCATCGGGCGCCCTGCCCGGATCGGAGGTCTCGAAACCGTGCTGGCGCATATCGCCGCCCATGACGACGTCTGGATCGCCCGCCGACGCGACATCGCGGCCTGCTGGGCCAACCACTACGGAGCCCATGCATGAGCCTTCTGGATGCCCCCCTCGCCGACATCGTGGCCGCCGTTCAAAGCGGCGAAGCCACGCCGGAAGGCATTACCTCCGAGGCCCTGCGCCGCGCCGAAGCGCGCAACCCCGACATCAACGCCATCTGCGCAATCAACCCCTCTGCCCTGCAAGAGGCCGAAACCGTGTCCGGTCGCCTGACGTCCGGCGAAGACCTGCCGCTGGCGGGTGTGCCGGTGCTGATCAAGGACAATATCTGGGTGAAGGGGCTGCGCATCGCGCAAGGATCACAGCTTTATGCCGAACATATCGCACCTGAAGATGCCGCCTCTGTCGCGCGGCTGCGTCAGGCCGGTGCGGTGATCCTCGGCATCACCACCTGTTCCGAATTTGCCTGCAAGGGGGCCACCAATTCGCCACTACACGGGGTCACGCGCAACCCGCGCAACCTCGCTTTGACACCCGGGGGGTCGTCTGGCGGGTCGGTCGCCGCCGTGGCGGCCGGGATCGTTCCCCTGGCGCTTGGCACGGATGCAGGCGGCTCGTCACGACGGCCTCCTGCCCATACCGGGCTGTGCGGTCTGAAACCGACGCAGGACCTGATCCCCTACGGCCCCAGCTTTGACGAACCCGTCTGGGGCATCTCTGTCATCTGCCCGATCGCGCGACGCATGGACGATATCAGCCTCGCGATGCAAGTCCTGGCCGGGCTTGAACCGATGCAGCCACCTGCCCTTGCAATCGCGGTCTCAAAGGATTTCGGGACCGGCCAGCGTCTTGACGCGGACGTGGCCGAGAATTTCGACAAGGTTGTCAAAACGCTCAAACTGGCAGGCATACGCATCACCGACGCTCAGATCGAATGGCCCGGAAACATTCAGGGCCATGACATTCTGCCGCTGCAATTCGCCGGGCTTGCGCAGATGTACGGGGCCACATGGCGCGACACGCCCGACGTGTTCGATCCCGCCATCGCGGCACAGATCGAAACCGGGCTGTCCCTGACCGGAACCGACGTGGCCGCCGCCCACCAGGTGTCGCACAAGATGCGCGAAACCCTGCGCGCAGCCTTGGACCGTTTCGGTGTCATCGCAACACCGACAACCCCCTGCGCGGCATGGCCTGCCGACATGAACGCCCCGACACACATCGGCGGCAGGCCCGCCGCGCCCCGCGATCACGCCGCCTTTACACCGCAAATCAACCACGCCGGTGTGCCCGCACTCTCCCTGCCCTGCGGAAAAGACAGCGAAGGCCGGCCATTGGGTCTGCAACTCATCGCCCAAGCCGGCCGGGACGCGGAACTGATCGCGCTGGCGCAGCATTTGGAGCCGGTCCTGAAGGATATCGCCTGACATGCATCTTCTGCTCATCAATCCGAACACGTCGCAGACCATGACCGACCCGATGGCAGCGATTGCCCGCTCTGTCGCGGGACCTGACGTGACCGTCACGGCGCTCACGGCGACGCGGGGCTTTCCCTATATCTCGTCACGCGCCGAAGCCCAGATCGCCGGGGGCATCGTGCTCGAGATGATCGCGGCGCACCAGACCGACGTCGATGCCGTGATCATCGCCGCGTTCGGCGACCCCGGCCTTATCGCCGCGCGCGAATTGTTCGATCTTCCGGTGGTCGGGATGGCCGAAGCCGCCGTCATGTCCGCCGCGATGCTGGGCGAACGGTTTTCCGTCGTGACCTTCTCCCCGAACATGGCGCGCTGGTACACGGATTGTGTTGAACTCACGGGGCTGGCATCGCGCTTTACCGGGGTGCGGTGTCCGGCGACAGCGCCCGCATCGGTTGCGAATGTGGCCGCCGATCTGCGCGATGACCTGATTGCCCTCGCCAAAGACGCGACCCATACCGACGGTGCGGATGTGGTGATCCTCGGCGGCGCGCCGCTTGCCGGATTGGCCCCGCAAATCGCCCCTGAAACCCCGGGCATTCTTGTCGATCCGATCGCTGCGGCGACCGTACAGGCGCTGGCGCTGGCAAGGCTGCAACCCAGCTTCGCCAACCGGACCGCACCGCCGGTCGCAAAGGACTCGATTGGCCTGCAAGCGGATTTGGCGGCGCGGATCGCTGGAAATCCGGGAAAACATACAACACTGTGACCCCGGCGCACTTTGCGGCGTCGCGACCTGATCATTCGAAAGGCACTGTTTTGGCTGCACTCGACCGCGCGACACGGCTGTTTGACGAACTGGCAAGGATCAGCGCCGATCCACCGGGTGTCACCCGCGCCAGTTTTGGCACGATCGAGCATGCCGCGCATGACATGATCCGCCGGGAGGCAGAAGACATCGGGCTGGAACACCACACCGACGACATAGGCAACCTTTACGTCACCTTGCCCGGCCAAGACCGCAGTTTGCCGGTGCTGATGACAGGCTCCCATCTCGACAGCGTGCCCCATGGCGGCAATTTCGACGGGGCGGCCGGTGTTCTTGCCGGTCTGGTCATGCTGGAGCGCCTCAGCGCCGGACCGCAGCCGCGCTGTGACGTCACACTCATGGCCATCCGCGCGGAAGAGATGATCTGGTTTGCTGAACACTATCTTGGCAGCCGTGCCGCCTTTGGCCTGCTGCCGCCAGACACGCCCGACCGGGTGCGACGGTCCGACACCGGACGGACACTGGCCGATCACATGGAGGAGGCAGGGTTCGACCCTCGCGCGATCCGCGAGGCCAAGCCGCAACGCGACCCGGCAAACATCATGGCCTTTGTCGAGGTTCATATCGAACAAGGCCCGGTTCTTGTGGAAGCCGACCGTCCCATCGGCATCGTGACAGGCATTCGCGGTAACATCCGGCATCGCTTTGCCCGTATCCAGGGCGAGACAACGCATGCAGGCGGCGTACCGCGCACAAGCCGCCACGATGCCCTGCTGGCTGGGGTAGAGTTGGTCGCGTCACTTGAGGACTGGTGGCTCGCGGCAGAAGCCGGCGGAGAAGACATGGTTCTCACCATCGGGGAATTCGCCACGGATGCCCGCATGCACGGGATCACGAAGGTTCCCGGACTGCTGACTTTCACCCTCGACGTGCGCAGCCTGGACGATGCCCTGCTCAACCGTTTCGAAAGCTTTCTGCAAAGCCAGGCCGCAGAGATTTCCGCAAAACGCCGTGTGCAGATCGATCTTGGACATTACACACAGGCCGCCGCCGCCGCCATGTCGCAAGAGGTGCAGACCGACCTGATCGCAGCCGCCAAAGACTGCAATATCGACCATATGCAACTGCCCTCGGGCGGTGGCCATGATTGCGCAACATTCGCGGGATTGGGCATCCCCTCTGGCCTCCTGTTCATCCGGAACCGCAATGGCAGCCACAACCCCAACGAACACATGGAGATCGACGATTTTGCACTGGCCTGCGATGTTCTCACGGCATGGGCAAGCGCGGCCACACAAGCGCGCCTTTGAAATTGGGGACTAGCGGCAATCAGGTAACCGGTCAGCCAGCACATGCGGGCCATGCCGAAGTGACACAGATCAATCGGGCCCACACAGCGCATGATATTTCAGGACCGCCGCAAGTCTTGAAAGCAGGCCCATGGACTTCAAGGATTACTACAAGATACTTGGCGTTGACCGGAATGCGAGCGACGCTGAGATAAAAACAGCCTTTCGCAAGGCTGCCCGCAAATACCACCCCGATGTCAATACCGGCCCGGATGCCGAAGCCATGTTCAAAGACGTGAACGAGGCGTATGAAGTCCTGAAGGATCCCGAACGGCGGGCGGCCTACGATCACTTGGGCCAGGAACCGCGGCAAACTGCGCGCGGCTATCACCCCCCGCCCGGTTGGGACACCGACTTCCAGTTCTCGGGCGGCGGCCCCGCCGATGACGAGGTTTTCAGCGAATTCTTCGAAAACCTGTTCCGGCGACAGGGTGCCGCCAGCGGCAGACCGACATCCGCACGAGGCGCGGACCGGCATGGCCGGATTCAGATCTCGATCGACGATGCCTACAAGGGTGCGGTGCGGTCCCTGAGCCTGCGCGTTCCAAATGTCGGGCCTGACGGCCAAGTCACCCTGCAGAACCGCACGATTTCGGTGACGGTGCCGAAAGGGATCACGGAACAGCAACTCATTCGCCTGCCCGGTCAGGGCGAACCCGGTTTTGGATCTGGTCCAGCGGGCGACCTGTTTCTCGAGGTCAGCTTTGCCCCGCACCCGATCTACCGGCCAGACGGCAAAGACCTGTATCTTGATCTGCCGATCACCCCCTGGGAAGCCGCCTTGGGCCATCACGTCATCATGCCCACGCCGGGGGGAAAGGTTGACCTGCGCATTCCGGAAAACGCCCGCTCCGATCAAAAGCTGCGGCTCAGGGGAAAAGGACTGCCCGGCTCTCCGCCAGGCGACATCTATGCCACGCTGAAAATCGTCAATCCCAAGGCGTCAACAGCCGAAGCGCGCGCGTTCTTCGAACAGATGGCTCAAGAGATGCCGTTTGACCCGCGCGCCCATCTTGGAGACTAGCCCATGAAAAAGACCACGTTGCGCAGTGATATCCTTGATGCACTTTCCCTGCAGGATCTTTGCCGGTTTTGCCGTGCAGACGAAGCCTGGGTGATCGAATTGGTCGAACACGGCGTCCTGACGCCACATGGCCATGCTGTCGAGGACTGGCAGTTCTTCGGAACAAGCATCGCGCGGGCCAAGAAGGCCCGTCGGCTGAACCGTGACCTTGGCATCAACGTGGCCGGGGTCGCGCTGGTGCTCGACCTGCTGGAGGAACGCGACGCCGTTTTGCGACGGCTGGCCAGATACGAAAGCCTTTAGGCGATGTGTTGGAGCCTTGAAGCCTCTGCGGCGATGGTCGTTGCCGGAGGTGCAGCCACGGTGCTGGCCCACCATCAGAACCAGCCACGCGCGATATGGATCACGCTTGGCTACTTCACCGTCATGGAGGCCTTGCAGGTCGCAGGATACCTGGTTCTGGATCAGTGCGGCACACCGGCCAACAAAACGGTCACGCTGCTGTCCTACCTGCATATCGTGTTTCAGCCCTTTTTCATAAATGCCTTTGCCATGGAACTGGTGCCAGCCCCCGTCCGTCGACGTGTCCGGGTGGGGGTCATGGCGCTCTGCGCAGTGTCTGCCTCGGTCATGCTGGCACAGGTATTGCCCGCTTCGGTGCTTGGCACCTGCCAACCCGGAACACCGCTTTGCGCAGAAGCGTGGTGCACCGTGTCGGGCACATGGCACATCGCGTGGGATGTGCCCTATAACGGCCTTCTGACCGGGTTCGAGGCATGGATCGGATCGCAATCGGGCTTTCCCACCTACATGGTCACCGTGTTTGTCCTGCCCCTTCTTTATGGCGCATGGCGCTTCGTGCTTTTGCATGCGGTATCCGGGCCGGTGCTGGCATGGGCACTGACCAGCAACCCCAATGAAATGCCCGCCGTCTGGTGCCTGTTCTCGATTGCCATCTTGGTAATGAGCCTCAGTCCGGCCATTCGAAGGACGGTGTCAGCCAACACATGGTGGGGCTACCCGGTTTAGAAAGGGTACCGGGGGCATGCCCGCCGGATGCCTATTTGCTGAACATCACCGGATGCTTCATGTCATTGAGCAACGCATGCGACGTGGCTCCGATGACGAAATCATAGGCATGCGAATGGCCAAAAGCCCCCGTCACGATCAGGTCCGCCCCCTTTTCGAAGGCCGTCTTGTTCAGCACGTCTGCAATCCCGTCACCCGACGGCTGCCGTCGCTCCAGTGTCGGTTTCAGGCCATGCCGGGAAAGCGCCTCAGCAAGATCAATCCCGCAGGAATCCTCAAGGGCGCTGTGCGTGTCCTTGGTGACACGCAACACGGTGACATCGGCCCCGGTGTCGGCGATGCCCACCAGATCATGCGCAGCACGGGCGGCTTCCCGTGTGTCGCTCCAACCCAACAGGATATTTGAACCGACCGTGGGGCCGTCATACCCCAAGGGCACCACGATCACCGGTCGTCCGCTCCGGCGAATAACCTGGACCGGAGCATGGCTTTGATCGGACCGGTCTGAAATCCTGTCTTCCTGTGACATGATGACAATGTCAGCCGCCCGTGCGCTTTCGATCATGCGCTCACTCGCTGACGTGGCTTCGGCGCGCACGAGCCTGAATTCACTCGGAAAATCCTCATTGCGCGTATGCCTGTCGAACACCTCTCGGATTTCGGCCGCCGCTGTCTTCTGGCTTTCGTTGAAGGACGCAAAGACCGGCCCGGGAATGTGCATGGCAATACCCGGATAGACAAGCAGCGCCTCTAGCGTATGCAGCCCGACAAGATGTGCTGCGTGTTTGCGCGCCAGCGGAACGGCGAGTTTCAAGAGTGTTTCGGCATGTTCCAGTGTTGTCAGGCAAACCAGAATTGTCTTGGGGGCCATGGCGTCTAATCCTTGCAATCAACGGCTGCGGCCACGTTTTCCGTTGCGGGCGCGTCGATGACGCGCCGCTGCAAATCGCGAAAAACGGGCATTTCCATCACTTCCGGCATCGGGAAACCGTTGCGGAAGTGGTCAATCACGCGACGTGCTTCGTGTTCGAGCCGGGAAAACCCGGGCATGCCGGGAAGGTCACAATAAAGCTCCGGCAAAATGCGGCTTGGCATGTTCCACCTCACGATGCACCCCAACGCACCTCTTTGATCCTCCTTTCTCCTAGCAGACGGCTCCCGCCGTCGATTGATCGGAATCAATCTGCTGCAAGCAAAGCGGGTTAAGGGATCATCAACGGGAGTCGGCAGCTGGAGGCGATCATGCTCTTTCTTCGCAAAATCCTGGCGGTATTGGCGTTGCTGTGCTGCGCGCCCATGGCACATGCAGACACCGTCAGGGTCGAACATGGCGGCGATACGTTTCTGTCGGGTCAGATGATCAACGAAACGCTGTCAGCGCCTCGAGATGCATTTGCCACCGCCCGGACCGTCCTCGTGGGCGGGGAAACGGCAGGAGATCTGCACGTCACCGGGTTCGATGTGACAGTGACGGGCAACACCGCCCAGGATCTATACGCAGTCGGGGGCAGTATTGTCCTGCGCGGAGATGTCGACGAAGACCTGAGCGCAGCCGGTTTTTCGGTGCGCATCGAACCCGGGGCCGAAACCCGGGGCAATGCGAGGCTGGCCGGACGAACGCTCAAGATCGAGGGTCCGATCACTGGGGCACTGTCTGCCGTCGGTCAGGACATTCTGCTGAATGCGCCCGTGCAGGGGGATGTCCGACTGTTGGCGCAGTCGATCTCTTTTGGTCCCGAAGCCGTGGTGATGGGGACGCTGACCTATGGATCACAGGACAAAATCGACGTCCCCACCCGCGTCGCTCCGGCAGACCGCGTGGTGTTTCGGCAAGTAACCGCGATGGAAGCCTGGGAGGAATGGGAAGACATCCGCAAAGAGATGCCGGTGTTGCCGACGGCGGGCTCCATCCTGTTCGGCTTTGTCGTCACGCTGCTGTTCTTCGTGGTTCTTGGTGCCGTCGTTCTGGGATTCATGCCGAAACGGCTGGAAATGATGCGCAGCACCATTCTTCAGGCTCCCGGACAATCCCTTCTGCTTGGCGTGATCGGTCTGTCCATCCTGTTCGGCCTTGTCCCGGTGGCCGCACTGACGATTGTCGGCCTTCCATTCGTGCTGATCGTCTTGCTGGTCATCGCGGTGGTCTGGACACTGGGCTACGCGCTGGGGGCCTATAGCGTGGCCACCCGCCTCTACACCGCATTCGGTGGCGATGAGTCCCCAAGCAACACCGCACGGCTCGTGGTCTTTGCCGCAGCAATCACAGTCGTTGCGCTTCTGAACTTCATCCCGTTCGTCGGATGGGTGGCAAACTACACCCTCGTTCTGCTGGGAACCGGTGCCATGACCCAGGCCCTTTTCCGGCGCATCATCGGCAACCCGCGCGGCGCGTTCGACATCAAAGAAGACAGTCAACCGCTTGAAGAAAAGACCGAATGACACGGCATGCCTGCGAAAAGGCCATGTCGTGTCATGCAGGGGCCAAGCGCCAGAACAGCTCACCGTTGGCCCCACGCCAAAGCATCAGCATGGGGACAAAGGTGACCAAAAACGACTCAGGCGCTTGCCGTACCTAATCGCTGTCTCCCAAAGACAGGCTGCGCAAGGCGCTTGGGCGCAGGATCTTGATCGTGTGGATGTTGTGAATCGCGATGATGTTGCTCTTGCGGAGCTGCGTCAGGGTCCGACTCACCGTCTCGGTGGTCAGCCCAAGGAAATCCGCGATGTCACCACGGCACATCGGCAACTCGATCTGCATGCAGCCATCAACCTCTTCGCCGACACGCTCCTGCAGGACGCACAGAAATGATGTGACCTTCTCAACCGCCGACTTGCAGCCAAGCATCATGAAATGATCCTGCATGGCACTGATTTCATGCAACGCCGCCTGCAAAAGGCTTTGGTGCAATTCCGGATCCCCGTCGCCGTTTTCAAGCAGAGACCGGCGGAACGGCTGCAAGCGCGCATCAACCAGAACGTCACAGTCTGTATGATGCAGGCCGCCGGATGGAAATCCGACAACATCGCCTTGGTATCCGAATGCGATCACCTGCCGACGGCCATCCTCCAACAGGCGCGTCAATCGCAAAACGCCGGATTTCACCTGATACAGCCAATCCACTGTATCGCCTTCGTAAAACAGGTATGAACCCGCTTTTAAGCGAGTTTCCGCTGGTTTTGACGTCCTCCCAGAAAGTCTCATGAGTGGAAGTCGCGCCGTGTCATCGTCAAGTATGGTTACATACATCGCGTGGTCCCCCTTGATTATTCTCAAGAGGAATCTGGACAGTCTCTGTAATATGCGTTGTATTGAATGTGAGTTTTTTTGTATCGTTTTGTATGAAGCAGCGTGAATCTGCGGGTTCGCGCCACAATATCGGGATCGGCAGAGCCGAGACACATACCATGACCAACCAAACGATCCTAGTCGTCGAGGATGAAGCGAAAATCCGAACGTTGCTGCGCAATGTCCTGGAAGGCGAGGGATTCAGCGTGTTTGAAGCCGGGTGCGCGACCGAGGCATGGGACATCATCAAGAAATCCACCGTGAATCTGATCACGCTCGACCTGCACCTGGGGCGCGATGACGGTTTGCAGCTGGCACGGGACATTCGTGCGCAGTTCCGGGTGCCAATCGTGATGGTCACCGGCAAGGACGACGTGATCGACCGGGTTGTGGGTCTGGAAATCGGGGCCGATGACTACATCGCGAAACCCTTCCATATCCGAGAGGTCGTCGCGCGCATCCGTAGTGTTCTGCGCCGGACAGAGCAAAGCACCCCTCCCGAGACCGCAAAAGAAACCGCCGTCAGCGTCCTGAGCGAAGATGAATGTCTGCAATTCCAGTTCGACGGGCTGATCGCGATTCCCGATCGTTTGGAATTGCTCGACCGCAGCGGCGCGGATTGCGGTCTGACCAGCGGCGATTTCCGGTTGCTCAACGTGTTTCTCCAGCGTCCGAAACGGGTGCTGTCACGGGACCAGCTCATGGATCTGACGGGTGGCCATCAATGGAGCCCGCTGGACCGCACGATCGACAATCAGATTGCCCGCCTGCGCAAAAAGATCGAACGAGAGCCATCAGATCCGAAACTGATCAAGACCGTTCGCGGCATGGGTTATACATTTGCCTGTGACGTTCAGAAAGTTCAGCAACCGGGTGCGTCGCCAAAACGGGCCTGAAACCCGGTTCGTCCTGTCACAGTCAAGTTAGGGCCTGTTGGGTCGGCATGGCACGCCCTGACCCTCCGATCCTTGGAAGCCGACGATTATCGGACGCGCGGCACAGACCTCGGGAAAACTTTCGGTCTAGGGTTAAACCCCCAGCGCCTGATCCCGCACCACACCCACCCTAGCGCGCCGCGTGGCGGTGAACCGATTCCACGAGATGAAGATGTCTCGACAAATCGGAAAGCGTGATCACGCCAACCAGCTGATGATTGTCGATCACCAGAAACTTGCGTCGCCCGGTTTCCGCGATCTTCTGCATGACTTGGGAAATGGGCAGGTCTGGCGCAACTATCGTCTCCGCGTCCAGACCGGCGAACACATCGCCGACCCGGGTATTGAACCAGTTTTCGCGATCAATCCCCGACAGCAGCGTCGGGTCCATGTGCCCCAGCAACACCCCGTCTTCAACCACCGGAACAAAAGTCACGCGCTTGCCCAGCATGATCCGGTTCACGAATTCCGACAGTGTCATTTCGGGCGATACCACGACCGGATCGCGGGTCATCAGCGACGTGACCACCTTGTTCTTGAACGCCTCCTGCGAAAGTTTCGTCTCGTAGCTCGATTTTGCGGCCAACAGCACGAATGATCCCAACAGCATCTGCCAGAACCCCGCAACCGTCGCCCCCTGGAACAGCGACACGAGCCCGAGCGCCATCAGCACATAGGCAAAAACCATGCCCGACCTCGAAGCCACTTCTGTCGCCTTCAGAATGTCCCCGGTCCGGTGCCAGATATAGGCGCGCAGAATACGCCCCCCATCCAGCGGAAAGGCCGGAACCAGGTTGAAGATCGCAAGCACCATGTTGATCAGCCCAAGATAGGAGAACACGGCACCCGCCACCACGTAATCGGAAAGCGCCCCCGTAAGTCGCGCCAACAGCCAGAACACAAAAGCCAGACCCAGGCTCGTGACCGGGCCAGCCACCGCCACCCGGAATTCCACCGGTGCCGATTGCGGCTCCGATTCAAGCTCTGCCACCCCGCCAAACAGAAACAGCGTGATCCCCTTGATCGGCACGCCCTGCCTGCGTGCGACAATCGAATGAGCCAACTCGTGCAAGAGCAGCGACGCAAAGAACATCAGCATCGCGATCAGACCCATCAGGAAATAGGTATGCGCAGACTGGTTCGGGACAGCGTCCGGAAAATAGTGTTGCGACAAGCTCCAGGTGATCAAGGCGGCGATCAAAAGCCAGCTCGCGTCAAGCTTGATCTCGAATCCAGCCAGCGAAAATGTCGTGATGGACTTGAAGAACATGATGCGCCTCTTTTCTCTCCACACACTAGGCAGCTTGCGGCGGCAACAATTTGATTTTTCTCAAATCTGTCGATGGGTGGGCAACGCAGACCCCGTTGAATGACCACGCCACCGGGCCCGGGCTCCCTTTGCCCCTAAGCCGCACCTCGCCGCCAATGGAACAGGGATTTGACAGCTTCAGGAACGATCAGGATCGGCAGCGCGAAGACAGCGATCACTTGCCATTCCGCCACACCAATCGGCACGGTGTGCAACATGGCCTGCAACGGTGGCCAGTAGACCGCGAGGACCTGCGCCCCAAGCGACAGCGCCAACGCCGCCAAAAGAAACGGGTTGCTGAACCATCCGATCTTCCACCCCGGCAAACGAAGCGATCTGAACGCAAAGACACTGGCCTTTTCAAAGACCACCATGGCCGTAAAGGCCGTCGTCCGCGCAAGCTCTGTGCCCTGCTCCAGAAGATGGAAGAATATCCAAAGGCTCGACACGCCCGTGTAAAGCCCCAGAACAGCAATGGTCGCAATTCCCGTCCAGCCCAGAATGGGCGCGGTCTTGTCCCGCGGCGGATAAGCCATCTGGTCGGGCTCGGATTTTTCCAAACCCAGCGACACCGCCGTCACGCCATCGGTCACAAGGTTCATCCACAGGATCTGCGTCGCAAGAAAAATCAGCGGTCCGCCAATCGCGATATTGATGACCAGCGCGATCACTTCGCCCGCATTCGACGACAAAAGGTACCGCACAAATTTCTGAACATTCACAAATTGCCTGCGGCCTTCTCCGATTGCGCGCACGATGGTGGCAAAATTGTCGTCAAGCAGGACAAGATCGGCCGCGTCCTGGGCAACGTCGGTCCCGCGAACACCCATTGCCACGCCGATATCGGCTTTCTTCAGCGCTGGCGCATCGTTCACGCCATCCCCGGTCATCGCCACGATATGGCCCTGCTGCTGAAGCGCCGAGACGATCCGCATCTTCTGCTCGGGCCGTGTCCGGGCAAACAGGCATCCTTCACGCAGGACAGCATCAAGCTCGGAACCGGTCAGCGCATCAAGCTCGGGACCGGTCAGGCAGGTTTCAAAATCCAACGAAATCTGGCTGGCAATGGCTGACGCGGTGATCGGACTGTCACCGGTGATCATCACAACCCGAATCCCGGCGGCCTTGGCCAGCGATATGGCGGCCTTGACCTCGGACCGGGGCGGATCGATCAGGCCAACAAGACCCAGGAATGTCAGGTCTTTTTCCGTGATGGCGGCATCCGGCACATGGCGCTGCGCAAGCGCGATCACGCGCAGACCTTGTGCGGCCAGCCGTTCATACGCGGCCTCGATCGCCCGGACTTCGTCTGTTCCCAAGGGCTGTTCGCCGTCGTGGGTCATGATCCGGGAACAGATGCCAAGGATGCTTTCGGGCGCGCCCTTGCTGCGGACATAGGCACCGTTCGGTGTCTGATGCAGGATGGTCATCCGCTTGCGCGCGCTGCTGAACGGGATTTCCGCCAGCACACCCCGCTCTGCGGGCTGGTCGCACCACCCCTTGTAGGCCAGTGTGATCAGCGCGCCTTCGGTTGGTGCACCGACCATCTGCCACGTGCCGCCGCTTTGGTTCAGATGGGCGTGGTTGCAATACAGCCCCGTGCGCAAGACGGCCCCCAGAACCGGATCGTCTGCGGCGCGCAGGCGCGTGCCATCGGCCTCGATATGCCCGGTCGGATCATAGCCCGTGCCCGTCACCCGGTAGTCCTGGTCAAAGGTCCAGACATGGGTCGCCGTCATCTTGTTTTCCGTCAGCGTCCCGGTCTTGTCGGTACAGATCACCGACGCGGCGCCCAGCGTCTCAACAGCCTGCAGCCGACGGGCAAGCGCCTTCTGCCGGACCATGGCCGTGGCCCCAAGCGCAAGCGTGATCGTGACGACGGCGGGCAATCCCTCTGGCACCATCGCCACCGACAAAGACAGGCCGGTCATGACCATCTCAAGCAGATCGCGACCCAGGACGATGCCCAGCACACTGACAGCCACCGCGACGACGATGGCCGCCGCCCCAAGCTGCCGTGCCAATTGGCCCAGTTTGACCTGCAGATTGGTGATTTTCGCACCGACCGATCCGGTCAGATGCGCGACTTTGCCGAATTCCGTCTCGGCGCCGATGGCGGTGACACGCGCTTCGGCCCGGCCCGCCACCACGGATGTCCCGGTAAAGACCGGCGTATCCGGATCGTCGGCTGTCTTGCTCACCGGAACGGATTCCCCGGTCAGAACGCTTTCGTCCACCCGCAACTCGGATGACCGGATCAAGACCGCATCGGCGGCAATCTTGATGCCGGGCAGCAGCACCAGGATATCGCCCGGCACAACCTCGCGGGCGGGAATGCTCTGCTCTGCCCCGTCGCGCAGAACCATTGCCTTGGGCGCGAGGATACGGCGCAGCGACGCCAGCGCCGTTTCCGCCTTCCACTCCTGTGCAAAGCCAAGCACCGCGTTCAGAACCACAACAAGGCCGATTGTTGCGGCATCCACGATTTCGCCCAAGGTCAAGGCGACAGCCGCCGCGACCACCAGAATGACGATCAGAAAGCTAGAAAACTGACGCAGCAGAACCGCGATGGCGCTGGTTGGCTTCACAACCGGCAATTCATTGTAGCCCGCGTGCGCGCGTGCCTGTGCAACCTGCGCTTGCGTCAACCCGCGTTCTTGATCCCGATCAGACACGCGCCATCCCCGAATTGCCTGCCACCCGGCCACATAACGGGCGCGGGCGCAAAGATGCCTTGAGCAAAATCAAAAGGCCCTGACGGCCGATCTCGATCCCCCAAAGCGCCCTGCCCCGACAGCGCCGCCCTGCACAAACGCCCGCACAGCTATCGGAGCTGTTCCCGCCGCACGATCCTTGCGCCATCGACCAAGGCATCACTGGGATGGGTCACAACCATCTCGCCCTGTTCAAGCCCGTCCAGAACCTCGGTCATGCGTTCGTTTCGACGCCCGACCGTGACGCTCTGCATCTCCACGCGCCCGTCCTGCGCCACGAAGACGGCCCACCCGTCATCCACCCGGAAAATCGCGCTGAGCGGGATTTGCAGCACGTCCTCCGCCCGCCATTCCACGATCCGCAGAAACACGGAAAAGCCATCCGCCAGCCCCGGAACCCGCGCATCATCCGTGATCAGGTCGAAATAGGCATCGACCCGCTGTTCCTCGATCCCCAAAGCCGACACCTTGGTATAGGCCCGGGGATCGATCCGATTGAGCCGCGCCTGCAACGCCGTCTCGCCGCCCCACCGCTCGACATAGGCCAGGGCGCCGGGGACAAGCCGGACAGCATCCGCCGACAGGATATCCGCCACCAGTTCCAGATCCGTGTCATCCCCGATGGTCACGAGCGGGGTTCCGACAGCCACGGGGCGTTCGCTGATCGATGCAACCGACAGAACAACACCATCCGCCGGTGATGTCAGTTCGATACAACAGCTTTCCGGCACACCTTCGGTTTCGTCTGCCTGCAAGAGGCTCGCGCGCGCCCGTTCGATTGCGCCTTCGGCCATGTCGATGCGCGCCTGCGCCGCCTCGACAGTGGCCTTGGCCACGGACAGCCTCTGCGCGTCATCCTCCAACCGCGTGATCGACGCCACACCGCTCGTGGTCAGGGCCTTGGTGCGGTCGAACTGCGTCTGCGCAAAGTCCAGCGTTTCCTGCGCCTGCTGCAAATCCGCCTGCGCGACATGACGGGCCGCCAGGGCTTCTTGCAGGGCGGCCTCGTTCTGCAGACGTGTTCGTGTATCCAGCAGGCCCGAAGACGCCGGTCGCACCACCGCGACGACGGTTTCATGCGCCGTGACCGCGTCGCCCTCATTGACGGGCGACCGCAACGCCGTGCCCGCAATCGGAGAGGCCACTTCATAAAGATCACGGACCTGGGCGCGACCATCGGCATTGACGGTGACTTCCAGGGCACCTCTGGTCGCTTGCGCAAGATCCACCGGCACGGGGTCTTCTCGAAAGCTGACAAAGGCCAGCCCGGCGACAATGGCGATGCCAAGACCGGACAGAATAAATGTACGCGCAGACCCTTCCATGCCGTCACTCCCTCGTCTTCATTACCGCAATCAGATCAAGCCCATCCAGCCGTTCACGCACCACCATCACCGATGCGAACGCCGTGACCAGCACGACAAGGCTGCCCACCGCGAACGTGGCAGGCTCCAGCACCAGCGGAATTGCGTAAAGGTCGCTGGTGAATGCGCTGGTCATGGCCTGTGCGATCCATGCCCCGATGATCCAGCCGAAAGGCTGCGCAATCACAACGATCAGCATCAGTTCACCGACAAGCACATAAGACACCTCGCCCCGGTTGAAACCAAGGATGCGCAGGCTGGCCAGTTCGCGCGCGCGCTCTGACAGCTGGATGCGGGCGGCATTGTAGCTGACCCCAATGGTGATCAGAACGGCAATCGCGATGTAGATCGAATTCATCACCGTGATGTTCTCTTCAATCGTGTCTTCAAAGGCCCGGCGGTTCTTGTTCATTTCGATCAGCCCGATGACCTCGGGAATATCCTTGATCGCGGCGTGCAGGGCATCGATATCCTGCTCGGCAAGGGTGATGTTGACCGATGAAATCCGCGGCGATTGGCGGAACAGGCTGTTCATGTAATCAAGGTCCATATAGGCCCCCAGCCCCAGATACTGTTCCACCACGCCTGCGACCTGCACCCGGATCGTCTCGCGACGCCCGCTCAGGAACTCGGCCGCGACCGTGTCCCCGCTTTGCACGTCCAGCTGCTCTGCGAGGCGCATGGACAGCACGATCCCACCGGGCGGCACGGAAATCGGGGTGCCATGCACATCCAGAATCCGGCTGAGATCCGCGTCCGGCAGGCGCGCCTCCACTGCGACCCGCTTGGACAAATGCCCGCTGTGCAGGATCGCGGTGTGGCTCTGCTGCCCTTCCGCCTGAAGGATCCCGGGAAGGGTCCGCGCATGTTCCAGCGCGGCAAGGGGCAGATCTTCGGCAAAAAGCAAGATCGCGTCCTGCCGGTTGGTCTGGTAGAACGACAGATCGACAATCTCGTCCAGCGCATCGTTGATAAACAGCGACGCAATCACCGACGCCACGGCCAGGGCAATGCCAAGCATGGTCAGGAAACTGCGCAGCGGCCAGCGCACAAGGCTTCTCAGGATCATGATGGTGGTCTGTGTCAGGCGGGCACGTGCCATCATGTCATCGACCAATGACCGCTTGAACCGTGGCGGCGCGGGGGGTTGCATGGCAATCGCCGGCGCAAGACGTGCAGCCCTGAGCGCACCCTGCGCCGCCCCAAGCGTGGTGGTCAGGATCGCGGCCAGCCCGGTCAGGGCATAGACCCAATAGGACACGCGGAAGATCAGGAACGGGAAATCAAAGAAACTGGCATACTGCCACGCAACAGCCCGCGCCAGCATCGTGCCTGCCATCCAGCCCAGCATCACCCCGACCAGACCGATCAACCCCGCAAGCATCAGATAGTGCAGGCAAACCTCGGTGTTGGAATAGCCAATGGCCTTCAACAAGCCGATTTCGCTGCGTTCCAGAGCGATGATCCGGCTGATCACCATGCTGACCAGAAAGCCCGAAATGGCAAAGAAGATCGGCGGAAGGATCGCCGACATGGCCTTCAGCTGCGCGATCTCTGCATCCAGAAACGCATCCGAGATTTGCGTGTTCCGGTCATAGGCACCAAGCCCGCCATACGGCTCAAGCAGATGATCGACATGATCGATGACGGATTCGGAAGACACCCCCGCCGCCAGCGACAGGGACACCATGTTGAACGCGCCCGTCATGTCATAGGCCGCCGCCGCCGCCTTTTCGGACATCCAGATGATCCCGAAGGCCGCGTCATCCGGCATCAGCGCACCGGGACCGATCGTGTAGATGAATTCAGGCGAAAGCGCCGTGCCAACGATGGTCAATTCGCGTTTCTGTCCGCGGATATTGGCGCCAAAACTGTCTCCGGGATAAAATCCGTTCGCCTCTGCAAAAGGCGCATTCACAACCACCTCGTCGGCGTGCATCGGGTCGGGGAACCGTCCGCGCATCAGGATCGGGACATTCAGAATTGGCGTTCCCGTCTCCGGATAGGACAGGACCTGCCCCATGGCCGTCGCAACCCGCCCCGGAACATCGAGGATCGCCTCACCGGAAACGCGCGCCTCGACGCTCAGCACGCCGTCGATCTGCTCAAGTTCCGACACCAGCGACAACGGCGCGCGGGTCGCATGGGCAAAGACCTCGGCAAAGCGGTTGCGCTCGTAATAGGCCGCACGGGTTTCGTTCATCGCCGTGAACATGCCAACCGATGTCAGCATGCTTGCCACACCGCAGGCCAGAACCAGCGATATCGCAAGCGCCTGCACCCATAGCCGTTCGAAGTCGCGCAGCAGTTTCTTGTCAATCGCCTGCATGACGGGTCACCACGCGATTTCCGACGGCGCAATCCGCTCCGAATTGACGCGGGTTTCAATGATCTTGCCATCCTGGAAAAAGATCACGCGATGCGCCATCCGCTGGATCTCGGCGTTGTGGGTGATCACAACGGTGGTTGTGCCAAACCGGTCATTGATGTCGCGCAGCACTTCCAGAACCTGAACACCGGTGGTGCTGTCCAAGGCCCCTGTCGGTTCGTCACAGAGCAGGATTTGCGGGCGCTTCGCGATGGCACGGGCGATGGCCACGCGTTGCTGCTCTCCGCCCGACATCTCGGACGGGAAGTGATCCATACGCTTGCCCAGACCGACGAGTCCCAGAGCTTCGGCGGCGGGCATCGGGTCAGGTGCCACATCCGTGACAAGCTGCACGTTTTCCCGCGCGGTCAGGCTGGGCACAAGGTTGTAGAACTGAAAGACAAACCCGACATTATCGCGCCGGTACCGTGTCAGTTGCCGTTCCGACATGAGCGTCAGTTCGGTATCGGAAAACCAGACACGCCCGGTCGTGACATGGTCCAACCCGCCAAGAATGTTCAAAAGCGTCGACTTGCCGCTGCCGGACGGCCCCAGCAGAACGGTCAGTTCGCTTTTGTAAAGTTCCAGATCGACACCGGCCAGGGCATGCACGTCGATCTCACCGGTGTGATACACCTTGGTGACGTCCTGCATCCTGAACACGACCTCGGCCCTGGCGGCGTCGCGCGTGGTCAAATCGGTACCGGGCCTGACCTGGGTCATGGGCACAGCGTCGTTTCAAGCGGCAAGCGCGGGATCACACCAGTCCTGCAAGCGACCGCATCCGCGATCCAAAGGCGCGCCACACGGCCGAAACGGCTGGCAAATGGAACATGTACAACGGCAGGTCTCTTGGCGTCATTCATCACCCGTCCTTCGGTTGCCCAGCGCATCTTTGGCCAAAAACGCGGCACCACACGTTGATCAATGTCAAATTGCGCATCGCGATTGTCTGGTACCAAGGCAAAAAAGGACACGACACGATGCTGACTGCTCCTCAATGGCGCGCAAAAGTTCCGGGCATTTCGAGCGAGTTCGCAACGCGACTTCAGCAAAAATCCGAGACGGTTCAGCTCAAAAAGACCGCGACATTGTCCAGCCCCACCGGGCTGGTGGACCCGGTGATGATGGTCCTCTCCGGTATCGTTCGGATCGAAAAAGCGTCCGATGACGCAGAGGATCACACGCTCTATCGTCTGGAATCCGGTGATATCTGCGCCCTTCAGCACGATGAACGCCAACGCGCGGTTCTGGCTGCGGCCCGGGCCATCGCTGAAACCGATGTGCATGCCGCATTCTGGCCGCGCAGCGATTTCGATCAATTGATGGCGCTGTCCAAGGAATTCCGCGCCTTCGTGTTCGCAGCCTGTTCGAGGCAGATCAGCAAACTGTATCAGAACATCGAAGATGCACGGTTCAATGCCATGAACGGGCATATGGTCCCGGACCTGTCCCGGTTCATGGACATTCCCCTTGCCGTCCGTCTGCCCCACTGAACAGGGCACCATCACCGCGCCCCCAAGGCAGGCGCAGCGACGCCGACTTTCCGGCGCATGACGCGCAAGCGGAAAACAGACGTCATCGCATCAGCCCCCAACATGGACCTGTCACCCGAAAGCCGGACCATTTGAAAAACGCGTCACGATCGGGTCAGGCAACGGTCCCCCGGGTCACTGATGGGTTTTCCTGATTGTCCAAGCGGTGTTTTCAGGTAAAGTTCCGCGTCTCTACAGGGTTGCAGCATGGGTGTCACACTCAAGGAAGTCGCCGCACTGGCGGGTGTCTCAAGGTCGGCAGTGTCCCGGTGCTATACCGAAGGCGCATCCGTATCACCGTCGACACGCGCCAAGATCCAGAAAGCCGCGGAACAGCTTGGGTACCATCCGAATGCACTGGCGTCATCGCTCACAACGGGCCGCACCAAGCTGATCGGTCTCGTCAGCAACAACTTCCATAACCCCATCTTCCTCGAGGTGTTCGACCTCTTCACCAGACGGTTGCAGGAACGCGGTCTGCGGCCGCTTCTGGTCAATCTCAGCGATGAAACCGATCCCGCAGCCTCGGTCCGGATGCTCAAGCAATATTCGGTGGATGCCGTGATCGTGGCATCCTCCACCCTGCCGGTCAGTTTCGCGGAAAGCTTTCATGCGGCGGGCGTTCCGGTTGTCCATTCCTTCGGACGGTTGTCGGATCACCCCAGGGTGCATGTCGTCGGCATCGACAACAAGGAAGCCGGTCGCATGGCCGCCCGCGCGCTCTTGGATCAGGGCTACAAACGCATCGCGATCCTCGCCGGGCCGGAAAGCGCCACCTCCACCCAGGACCGGCTGTTCGGGTTCCTCGACGCCGTGACGCCGTTTCGCGATGTCGCGGTCAGCACCTCATTCGCCGCCGCCTATTCATACGACGCCGGATGGGAGGAAATGACTCGCCTGATCGAAAAGGGCACGGTTGCCGAAGGCTATTTCTGCGGCGACGACGTGTTGTCGATCGGCGCACTGGCAGCCCTGCAAGCAGCCGGTCTGCGGGTCCCCGAGGATGTCGGCCTCATCGGCCTCAACGACATGGAAATGGCGCGGTGGAACAACATCAACCTGACCACCATCCGCCAACCCATTCCCGAAGTCGTGCGTCTGTCGGTCGAGATGGTGTGCAACATGCTTGCCGATAAGGATCAACCGCCGCAGGCGCATCCGCTTCCTTGCGAACTGATCGAACGCGGAACGCTGCGGCGGGGCTGATCCTGTCCGCTCATCCGCGCAGCGACGCCGGACGTGCATCCACCCATGCCCCACCTGCCTTGGCGGAGGCCACGCAGTGATGCACCGCCGCCATGGAGCGCAGCCCGTCCACCGCCGTCGGATACGCCCCATGGGGTTCGCCCCTGATGGCCGCCGCCAGATCGAGGTAGATATTCGCCACCGCCATCGGAAAGCCTTCGGGATGCGCAATGGCCACGCGGCTCAGGCGCGATGCCTCGTCTGAAAGCCCGCCCTCGCCCTTTTCCATGATCTGCGTGCGCCCGCCAAGCGGGGTATACATCACCTGGTTGGGCTGTTCCGACATCCACCTGAATCCACCGGTTTCACCAAAGACCTGAATGTCGAACCCGTGCTGACGGCCAATCGCCACCGACGAAGTCCAAAGCCGCCCGACAGCGCCCCCTTCCATGCGGAAATTCACCATCGCGTCGTCTTCCAGAATGCGGCTGGGAATGGTCGAGGCGAAATCGGCCGACACTTTTTCCACCTCGTCACCCGCGATGAAACTGGCCATGTGCAGGGCGTGTATCCCGCAATCCGCGAACTGGCCCGATACCCCCGCCATGGCCGGATCATACCGCCACCGGACGCGCGGATTGTCCGCATCCCCGGCATCGCCATGATGCCCATGGCTGAAATTCGCAACGATCACCCGGACCTTGCCAAGATCCCCCCGCGCCACCATGTGCCGCATCTCGCGCACCATGGGATAGGCGGAATAGCAATAGTTCACCGCGCAGATCCGCCCCGTCGCCCGCGCCACCGCGACGATCTCTTCGCCTTCCTCGACGGTCATTGTCATCGGCTTTTCGCACAGCACGTTGAACCCCGCTTCGAGAAACGCCTTGGTGATCTCGAAATGGGTCGAATTCGGCGTGGCCACCGTGACCAGATCGATCCGGTCGTCCCGGCGCGTTTCGCCCTCCAGCATCTCTTGCCAATGGCCGTAAGCCCGGTCTTCCGCGACCCCCAGCCGCTGCGCATAGGCCTTGCCGCGCACGGGGTCATGGTCCAGCGCGCCCGCCGCCAGCACAAAATTCCCATCCGCCTGCGCGCCCATCCGGTGCGCCGGTCCGATCTGGCTGCCTTCGCCGCCCCCGATCATGCCCCAATTCAGACGTGCCATGCGTCCCTCTCTCAAAATCCAATAGAGTGCAGATATTCCCGGTTCGCCCGGGCGTCCTCGGTCGGGGTGCCCGGCAAGGTCGGGTCGCAATCCTGCTCGACCGTGCACCACCCGTCAAAACCTGCATCCAGCAACACCTGGCGTACGGCGGGAAAATCCACGTCCCCCTTGCCAAGATTGCAGAAAATGCCCTGCCCGCAGGCCTTGTAGAAATCCGTCCGGTTGGCGACAACGTCAGCCTTCACGACGGGATCGATATCCTTGAAATGCATATAGCTGATCCGGTCGACATGGCGCGTCATGAAAGCCACGGGATCGAAACCGGCATAGGAATGATGCCCCGTGTCGAAACAGATTTTCAGAAGGTCCTCGCTGACCTCGTCCAGCAAACGCTCCAGTTCCGGCTCAAAATCCATGAAGCCTGCAGCATGGGCATGGATGCCCACGGTCAACCCGTGATCCACGCCGATCCGTGCCGCCTCGGCGATGCGGTCACGGAACGCGCGCCACTCATCCGGGCTCATTTGCTCGGCCTCATCCGCCCGCCCGGCAGTTGGCGCGCGACGCGGCGAGATGGAGTCGATCAACACCAGGTGCATCGCCCCATGGGCCTGAAGCGCCTTGCAGGTGCGCAGTGTTCCATCAAGGACCTCACTCTCCCACTTGGCAGGATCGTGGAACGGGCGGAACACCACGCCCCCAATCAGGTCAAGCCGGAATTCATCCAGGGCCTCTCCCAGTGCAACCGGATCTTCCGGCATGAAGCCGACAGGGCCCAGTTCGATGCCCGTGTACCCGGCCTCCGCACACTCCTGCAGCACGCTGCGCCACGCCGGATTGCGGGGGTCCTCTGCAAATTCGACACCCCAGGAACAGGGCGCGTTGCCGATCTGAATGGTCATCTGTGATCCTTATGAACGGACGACGTTTTGCCAGCGTCCGGTTTCCGCCGATTCCAAAGCCGCATGCGTCAGTCGTATGACGGCAAGCCCGTCTTCGAACGTGGGCCAGACCGGTTGGCCCGTGTGAATGGCCGTCAGGAAATCCTTGGCCTCGATGATGATCTGATCCTGGTAGCCGGTGCCGTGACCCGGCCCCTGGCAGAACGGTTCATAGTCGGGATGGGCCGGCCCTGTCAGGATCCTGGTAAAGCCCCGGCTCGCCTCTGGCCCGTCCATCAGGTAAAGCCAAAGCGCGTTCTGATCTTCCTGATCGAAGCGGATCGCCCCCTTCGTGCCCGAGATTTCGTAAGCATAGCCCATCTTGCGGCCGGTCGCGACGCGCGACGCATAGATGTGCCCCATGGCGCCCGACGCAAACCGGCACATCATCTGCATGTGGTCGTCATTGGTGACAGCCCCGCCGGGGCGCGTATCATGCACCGTTTCAACCTCGGCCATGACCCGGTCAATCGGCCCCATCAGCGCCAGCGCCGCGTTGAAGATATGCGGCGCCAGGTCGCCAATACAGCCATTGGCCATCCCATCGGTGCGCCAGGTGGCAGGCGCCGCCGGATCGGCCAGGAAATCCTCGGTCATTTCCGCCCGGAACCATGTGACATCCCCGATTGCACCATCGGCCAGAAGCTGTCGGGCGTATTGCGTCGCCGGGGTCCGCACGTAATTGTACCCCACCATGTTGGGGATGCCGCGCGCGGCTGCCACCATGGCTTCGGCATCTTCCAGCGATGCGCCCATCGGCTTTTCACACAGCACCGGTTTGCCCAGCGCAAATGCCGCTTCCGCGATGTCGCGGTGCAGGTCCTGCGGCGTCGCGATCACCACCGCCTCAACCTTCGGATCCTGCACGAGGCTGCGCCAGGACGACGTGGCGCGTCGAAAACCAAAGCTTTTTCGATACCGTTCCGCCGACGCGTCCGAGGACGCACAGATCATCTCGAGCCGGGGGCGAAGCGCGGTGTCGAACACGGCCCCGACCGCGGCCATGGCAACGGAATGGGCCTTGCCCATGTAGCCGCCGCCGACAACGCCGATCCCTATTTCAGCCATGTGCCTCCTCCCCAGAAAGCTCTTGCAACCGGTTGCAAAACAGGTACCCTCGGAATTGCGATGGCACAAGCTGCAATGTTCGTTTGCCACAAAGAATTGCCGCGCACCGGGAGGACAACATGACGGATCAAACGGTGCGCCTCACAGTGGCGCAGGCCATCATTCGCTATCTCGACACCCAGTTCATCGAAATCGACGGGCAGGAGCTGCGCGTCTGCGGCGGCGGGTTCGGCATTTTCGGGCATGGCAACGTCACCTGCCTTGGCGAAGCGCTGTACGACGCCCGCGAAACCCTGCCGCTGTATCGCGGACAGAACGAACAGGGCATGGGGTTTGCCGCCGCCGGATACGCCAAGCAATGGCTGCGCCAACGCTTCATGTTCTGCACCGCTTCAGCGGGTCCCGGCACGGCGAACCTGCTGACATCCGCCGCGCTGGCCCATGCAAACCGCCTGCCGGTCCTGATGCTTTGCGGGGATACGTTTCTCACCCGGTTGCCGGACCCGGTGCTTCAGCAACTCGAACATTTCGGCGACCCGACATTCGGCCTCAATGACGCGTTCAAATCCGTCTCGCGCTACTGGGATCGGATCACGCATCCCGCGCAGATCATCCAGTCCCTGCCTGCCGCCCTCGCCACGATGCTCGACCCGGCCGATTGCGGACCGGCCTTCATCGCCCTGCCGCAGGATGTGCAGGGCTGGGCCTATGACTACCCCATACAGATGTTTGCACGGAAGGTCCACCGCATCCGGCGCATCACGCCCGATGACCGCGAAATCGCAGAGGCCGCCGATGCCCTCAAATCCGCACAGCGCCCGATGATCATCGCGGGCGGCGGGGTGCAGTACTCGGGCGCTGTCGCGGAATTGACCGCCTTCGCCGAAGCGCACCGGATCCCCGTCGTCGAAACCATCGCAGGGCGCGCCAACATGCTGGCAACGCATGAACTGAATATCGGCCCCATCGGCGTAACCGGATCGGACAGCGCCAACACCATCGCGCAACAGGCAGACGTGATCCTGTCGGTGGGAAGCCGCCTGCAGGACTTCACCACCGGATCGTGGACGGCTTTCGCCAAGGACGCCCGGATCATCGGCCTGAACGCCGCGCGCCACGATGCAGGCAAGCATCAAAGCCTGCCCATCGTCGGCGATGCGAGGCTGGGCCTGACCGCCCTTGGCGCAAAAATGGCCGGTTACACCGCGCCCACTGCATGGACAGACACCGCCAAGGCCGAACGTGCAAAATGGGACGCCTACGTCGCCGACAACGTTTCGACCGGGAACCGCCCCAACTCTTACGCGCAGGCCATCGGCGTCGTGAACGATCTGTGCGACACGCGCGACCGCATCGTCGCCGCAGCGGGTGGCCTGCCCGCCGAGGTCACCGCCAATTGGCGCACGCTCGATATCGGAACGGTGGACGTGGAATTCGGCTTTTCCTGCATGGGCTATGAGATCGCGGGCGCGTGGGGCGCACGCATCGCCCAGATGCAGCGCGAACCAGAGCGTGACACGATCGTCTTTTGTGGTGACGGCTCGTACCTGTTGATGAACTCCGACATCTATTCTTCCGTGCTGACCGGCCACAAGCTCATCATCCTCGTGCTCGACAATGGCGGCTTCGCGGTGATCAACAAGCTGCAGAACA
>CAYZAD010000012.1:0-32196 GCA_964476315.1 uncultured Rhodobacterales bacterium | reverse complement strand
GGCGGTACCCGGCGGCTCCACCAAAATCCTTCGTTTGGGGATCATGGGGCCGAAATAGGATCGACGAACGTGTAAAGGGGTTTGCTTTGTCCCGGTGAGATACCACCGTTATCGGTTCACATAAGCTAGTTGCAAACGACAACCATGCTCCGGTGGCAATGGCCGCGTAAGCGGTCGGAGTTACCGAAACTCTAAGCCCTGAGGCCTAGCAGCGTCAGGCGGGGTTCGCAGGCACCTGGCAACAGAAGCCTGCATTTTCAATGAAATATGTGGGACTCTTCGGGCTTTGCATGAAGTGGTGTGCGGTCTGGCTTGGGTCAGGGCATGACCACGATATTGCCGGTATGCTTTTTCTCCATGAAGGCGGTCTGGGCGGCGTGCAATTCAGACAGCGGATAGGTTGCCGCCAGTGCAGGCCGTATCGCCGCGGCCTCGATGTAAGACACAAGCGCGTGCATGACCGAGACGGGAATGACGGTCGAGCCGGTAAAGGTGAGATCGCGCAGGTAGAGGGTGCGCAGGTCGAGTTCGACCATCGGACCGGCTATCGCACCCGAGCAGGTATAGCGTCCGCCGCGTTCGAGGATGTCGATCAGGGTTGGCCAATACGGGCCGCCCACAACATCGGCGACAACGGTGATCTTGTCGCCGCCAAGCGCTGTGCGCAGGTCGGACGGCGCGCGCGGCAGGATGCGGTCGGCCCCGAGCCGTGCCACGTCCGCGTGTTTGGGCTCCGACGCCATGGCGATCACCCGCGCACCGCGCCGCTTGGCCAGCTGCACCAGCGCGCCGCCGACGCCACCGGAGGCGCCGGGCACCAGCACCGTGTCCGTGTGCGTGACATTGGCGCGGGTCAGCATGCCTTCGGCGGTCGAATAGGAACAGCTGAAGGTGGCGAGTTCGGCATCCGAGAAATCCGAGATCACGCGCACCGCATTCTGCGTGGGTAGGGTTGTGTATTCGGCAAAACCGCCATCGCGTTCAGAGCCGACATACCCTGTCTTGGTGATGTTTTCGGGATCATCCGGGTCGCGCAGCCATGTGTCGCTGATGATGCGTTCCCCGATGCGGGCCGGGTCGACGCCGTCCCCCACGGCGACGATTTCGCCGCAGATATCCGCACCCTGGATGCGTGGGAAGGCAATCGGATCGCCGCCCCATGCCGGGTCTTCGTCGCTGTCAGTGTCGAACCCGTCACCCGAGGTGGCCGCAGTCACGGCCTTTGAATACCACCCGACACGGGTGTTGATGTCGGTGTTGTTGAGGCCACAGGCCCTGACCCTGATCAGAACCTCGTTCGGTGCGGGATCGGGGCGCGGCCAGTCTTCGTGCCAGACCAGCTTGTCGAATCCGCCATGGCCCGTCGTGACCATGGCCCGCATGGTTGGGGGGAGTGTCATTCTGTTGCCTCCGATCTGGCAGTCCCGTGCGTTCGCAGCCCAAAGGGCGTTGCGGAGGCCAAACTGCGGGGAACCGGGATCAAACGCAAGAACCGGGCGTGAATGATCCAAATCCCCCCGCACCACTTGCCATTGCCCCCGAAGCTGGGATGAATTCGGAGCGGCAGTCGGGTGTGCGCCGCGCTGAAGGGGTGACGCGATTTCGGGGGAGGACACATGAAAGCGTATTGGCAGAACTTTATCGAGGGTGACTGGGTCGATGGCGGCGCGGGCCGGATCGACGTGGTCAACCCGGGCACCGGGGAAAAGCTGGCGGAGCAGGCCGCCGCCGACGCGGCGGATGTGGATCGTGCGGTGATGGCGGCGCGGCGGGTGCATTTGTCGGGGGTGCTGTCCGACCTGCGCCCGGTGGAGCGGGGGCGCATGGTTCAGGCGATGGGGCGCTACCTGCTGGATCATGCGGACGAGATCGCGACGGTTCTGACGCTTGAACAGGGCAAGCCGCTTTGGGAGGCGCGGAACGAGATTGCGGGTGCTGCACGCTATTTCGAATATTACGGCAACCAGGCGGAAACGGTGGAAGGGCGGTCGATTCCGCTGGGCAGGGGGTATTTCGATTTCACCGCGCTTGAGCCTTACGGCGTGTCCGCCCAGATCATCCCGTGGAACTTCCCGCTTGAGATTGCCGCGCGGTCCATTTCGGCCGGGCTTGCGACGGGCAATGCCTGTGTGGTGAAAACCTCGGAAATGACCCCGTTGTCGAGCGCGTGGCTCGCACGCGCCGCCGAAGCGGTGGGCGTGCCGGCGGGCGCTGTCAACATCCTGAGCGGTCTGGGGCACGAGGCCGGTGCCGCCTTGGCGGCCCATCCGCATGTCAACCAGATCGTCTTTACCGGGTCGGTCCGGACCGGGGTCGCGATTGCGACGGCGGCGGCGCAGAACGTGGTGCCCTGCGTGCTGGAACTGGGCGGTAAATCGGCGGCCATCGTGTATGAGGATGCCGATCTTGAGGCCTTCGTGACCGATGTGCGCCGGGGCATCTTTTACAATGCCGGTCAGGTCTGTTCCGCGATGAGCCGCATTCTTGTCCATGACAGGGTTCATGACGCGTTGGTAGAGCGTGTCGCCGGTCTGGCCAGATCGCTTCGCGTAGGTCCCGGCATCGACATGGCCGAGCCCGGCCTGACCATGGGGCCAATGGCGTCGGACGCGCAGCGGGACCGGGCAGAGGGCATGGTGTCAGAGGCCATTGGCGCCGGTGCCCGGGCTGTCACGGGCGGGCACAAGATGAACATTCCCGGCGCGTTCCTGGAACCCACCGTGATGACGGATGTCACGCCGGACATGGCGATTGCCCAGCAAGAGGTGTTTGGCCCGGTTGTGTCGGTTCTGAGGTTTTCCTCGACGGACGAGGCCATCGAGATCGCCAATGGCACGCCCTACGGGCTGGTGGGCGGCGTCTTTACGAAAGACCTCGACAGGGCGACAGCGGCGGCGCGGCGGATCAGGGCCGGGCAGGTCTTTGTCAACGAATGGTTCGCAGGTGGCGTGGAGACGCCGTTCGGCGGATACGGCAAATCGGGCTACGGGCGCGAAAAGGGGCGCGAGGCGCTTTTGAATTACGTGCAGACCAAGAATGTCGCAATCAAGCTGAACGGATAGGCGCGTGTTGAAGGGAAGCGCCAAAAGGTCGTTTTCAGCACACCATCATGCGGCCCGGTTGGTATCACGTCCTCATGGATGTGTTTTTCAAGACTACGGGTCAGCAGGACCTGATCGCTGCGGCGCTGCCAGAGGTGCCGTCACCCAGCACTGACGCGGACCGCCCGGCAGAGCTTTTGAAACGCTGCCCGGCGGCGGCTGTGACCCCTCTTTTCGAGGTGCAGGCCCTGGCCGAGGCCGCCGGTGTCGCGGCGGTGCATGTCAAGGACGAGCGCGGGCGCATGGGGCTGGGCAGTTTCAAGGCGCTGGGGGCGGCCTATGTGATCGCGCGCGATGCGGAAAACGGCACGGCGGCGGGCCAGACCTATGTCACCGCAAGCGCAGGCAATCACGGGCTGTCGGTCGCCGCAGGCGCGCAGGTGTTCGGTGCGACAGCGGTCGTGTTTCTGGCTGAAACGGTGCCCGAAAGCTTTGCCGAACGGCTGCGCGGCTTTGGCGCGGATGTCCGGCGTGCCGGGGCGATTTACGAAGATGCCATGGCGGCCGCCGCGACCTTTGCGGAAAAGGCCGGGGCCGTGCTTTTGTCGGACAGTTCCTGGCCGGGGTATTTTGACCGTCCTCACACGCTGATGGAAGGCTACCTGACCCTGATGCAAGAGGCGGTGGCGCAGATGCCGGAACCGCCGACGCATATCTTTCTGCAGGCCGGGGTCGGTGGTCTTGCTGCGGCCTGCGCTGCCTATGCGCGCAAGGCTTGGGGGCAGGGACCGTGTATCGTCGTGGTCGAGCCGGACGTGGCCCCTGCGCTTTATGCTTCGGTCAAGGCTGGCGCGCCGCAAGTGACGACGGGTCCGAGTTCCGAGATGGGTCGGCTTGACTGCAAGGAGCCGTCCTTGATCGCGCTGAAGGCTCTGGCGGCGGATGCCGACGCGTTCATGCTGATCACCGAGGACGAAGGCGCCCACGGCAGTGCCGTTTGCGCGGCGGCGGGCGTTCCGACAACGCCGTCCGGGGCGGCAGGCGTGGCCGGTTTGCTGGCGGCACAGGCCCATGAGGCCGACCTTGGGCTGACGCCGCAATCGCGGGTTCTGGTCATCCTGAGCGAAGAGGCCGGGGGATGACAGGGCCCGCGCGGGGATTTCCGGCGTCAGAGTTCGAGGCGCGTGTCCGTGCCGCCCAGGGATTGATGGCAGAGGCCGGATTGTCGGCGCTGGTTCTGACGACGGAACCGGAAGTGCGGTACTATACCGGGTTCCTGACGCGGTTCTGGGAAAGCCCGACGCGGCCGTGGTTTGTCGTTGTGCCGCTGACAGGAGAGCCGATCGCGGTCATTCCATCCATCGGCGCGTACCTGATGGGGCAGACCTGGCTGCGCGACATCCGGACCTGGCAGGCCCCGGATTACGTCGATGACGGGATCGGGCTTTTGGCGGATACGCTGGCCGAGGTGACACCGGCCGATGCCCGGATCGGTATGGCGGATCAGATGGAAAGCCATGCGCGCCTGCCGCTTGCGGGATTGGAGGCGCTGAAAGCACGGCTTGGTGCGCGGGTTCTGACGGGCGACGCCACCATCACGCGGCGGCTGCGCCTGATCAAGTCGGACGCAGAGATTGCAAAGATCCGGGTGGCGGCACAGATCGCGGATCGTGCGTTTGACCGCGTGTCCGAGGTGGCCCAGGCAGGTACGCCGCTGTCCCGCGTCTTTCGGCAATTCCAGATGCTGTGCCTTGAGGAAGGCGCGGACTGGGTGCCGTATCTTGCCGGGGCTGCCGCGCAGGGCGGGTATGGCGATGTCATCTCTCCTGCGGGGGATGACGCGCTGGTCGCGGGCGATGTGCTGATGCTTGACACGGGCTTGGTGTGGGACGGGTATTTCTGCGATTTCGACCGGAATTTTTCGGTCGGTCCCGCCAGCCCGGCGGTTGAAGGCGGCCACCAGCGATTGATCGAGGCGACGGCGGCCGGGTTTGCCGCGGCGCGGGTGGGGGCCTGCATTTCCGATCTCTTTCACGCCATGTCCCGCGTGGTCAATCCCGGCAATGTCCCGATGGAGGCGGGGCGGTTGGGCCACGGGTTGGGCATGCAACTGACGGAATGGCCGTCGATCATTCCGCAGGATCACACGCAACTGGAGGCCGGTATGGTTCTGACGCTTGAGCCGTCGGTCGATCTTGGAGAGGGACGCATCATGGTCCACGAGGAAAACATTGTCGTCACGCAGACCGGGGCTGAGTACCTGTCGCGCCCGCAACCCCACGCGATCCGGGTGATCTGATGGCGCTGGCCTTCGAGCTTGAGGCGCACCGCCCGCAACAGGTTGGCATCATCGCGCTGCAAGCCGACGAGAGCCTTGAGCCGGATTTGCGCCGCATGATGCCGGATGCGATCGAATACCTTGTGACGCGCGTGCCGTCGGACACCACCGTGTCACGCGACACGTTGCGCGCGATGGAGGATCGCATCGCGGGGGCGGCCTCGCTGTTTCCGCGCGGCGCAGATCTGTCTGTGGTGGCCTATGGATGCACGTCGGCATCTGCGGAAATGGGGGCAGACCGGGTGGCGGAACTGGTTGGGCAGGGGGTGGACACGCCGCATGTGACACAACCCATGTCAGCGGTCATTGCCGCCTGCCGTCACCTCGGGCTGCGCCGGATCGGGATGGTCAGCCCCTACGTGGAAGCCGTGTCGGCCAGGCTGCAACAGGAACTGACGCGCGCGGGTCTGGAGGTTACCGCCTTTGCCAGCTTCGAGGAATGTATCGAAGAACGGGTTGTGCGCATCTCGGAGGCGTCGATCGTCAAGGCCGCGACAGAGATGGGGCTTCTTGATGATTGCGACGCGGTGTTCCTGTCCTGCACCAACCTGCGCACCCTGAACGTGATCGAGACGGTGGAGGCCCTGATCGGCAAACCCGTGTTGTCGAGCAATCAAGCGCTGATCTGGCATCTGGGCCAGCTTGGCGGCTTTGCCGACAGCGTCAAAGGCGTGGGACGGCTTTTTCAGGGGCAGGCCGGGGGAACCGACGTTACTGACAGCCGCCCGCGGCCCATTGCTTCAGGTTTCGTTTGAGAACGCCGTTGAACGGGTGTGCCTTTTCCAGCGACCGCTGCGCGCTGAGGTTCAGGTAGACGTTCGACTGTTCACACAGGCGGTCGCGCGTCCATTCGTGGCAGTTCGAACAGGATTGATCCTTCCAGAATTCCTCGGGCAGTTCCGGGATCGGCGGGAATTGGGGGGACATCGTGTTGATCTGCGACAGGAGCAGCCCATCGACAACGGATCCCGGCGCCACGAGCGGTACGTCGTATTTCACCACGCTGGGAACGGTTGCCTGACGTTCCGACAAGGCGGCGGTTTCGATCTCGGGCTGTTCTTCGGTCACGCCTTCGCCGACGGGGTCGAAATTCGTATTCGCCTGAAGGGCCGCGATTTCGCCCTTGGCGAATTCAGAGTAGGTGCCGTCCGGAAAGGCCGCCACAAAGTCCTGATAGCCTTCAAGCGTCGGATTGGCCTGCAACGCCTCGAACATCTGCTGCTCTTCGGCGGAGGGGCCCGTCGCAACGGGCTGCTGTGGTTCGGGTGCCGGGTTGGTCAGTTCTTCTTCGATGACGGCGGTCAGCAGGTTGCGCGCGTCATCGGCGTGCACGCTGTCGGGGTAGCCGCGCAGGAACAGCATGATCTGGACCGGATCGCGTGTGGCCTGAACGGATTCCCACAGCTTGCGCGCGGCCAGTGCCTCGGGGTCTTCCACCGGCGCGTTGACGAATTTGAAATCGCTGGTGAGCGAGGAGGTATCCCACGGTGTCTGCATGCCCATCGTCTGATCCAGCACGGACACGCGGACCTGTTTGAACATCTGTTCGACAGGCACGCCCGGCTTGAGCATTTCCTGTGCAAGGGCCAGCGTGAAAGGGCTGTTTTCGCCGGTGCCGTCCAGCGCGACGCTGCCCGGGGCCGTGGCGTAGGACAGAAACGTGCCGGTGGGCGCCTTCATTTCAGCCAGACCCGGATCGTTGAAATCCGGGATGTCTTCGAACGGGTTGTTGCGACAGGCGTCAAGGATCACGAAATTGGTCCTGTTGCGCGCCGATGCCATCTGGCGCAGGACGGTCTGGGCCTCCACGCCCTGAAGATCCAGATCGGCGGCGTCCTGCAGGGATACATCCACGGGCAGCAGGTAGTTGCTTCCAAAGCTTTGCACGCCGTGACCGGCATAATAGAACAGGCCGGTTGTTTCGGGGCCGCTGTTGCGCAGGCTGCGGCCGAAATTGCCAAGCGCCGTGTTCATTTCGATCTGCGTGGCATTGATCAACAAAGTGACGTCAAAGCCGATGGTTTCCAACGTTTCGGCCATCAGGGTCGCGTCGCGCGCCGGATTGTCCAGCGCCGAGACCGAACTGTAATTCGCGTTGCCGATGATCAGCGCGATCCGGTCCTGCGCCTGAGCGGCGGAGCCGAACGCAAGCACGGCCGCAACAAACACGGTGGCCGCAACAACCAGGTGACGGGTCGCTTTCGAAAGGGTCTTCATCATGACATGTCCTCCTGCCCGTGAGGTTGTGTCGTTCATGAAATAATCCTGCGATTTTAATTGTAAACGCAGAAATTTATTGCGTGTCCTATGCAGGCTTGCAAGGTTTCTGGTAGTATATCAATGACCAAAGTGGCGAAAATACGTCCTAACCCGGCGAACCATTTATATCAATGAGGTGATTATGAGACTAACAGCCCTCCGCTATCTCCTGGGATTGGCGCTCTTGATCGCGGTGCCGTTTGGATCGGCAACAGCGCAAAGCTCTGATCCGTTTGAACATGGCTGGAACCTGGATGGAGAGGCATCCGAACTGCGGTTCTTGTCCGTCAAGAAATCCAAGATCGCAGAAACCAGTTCGTTTGCGACGCTGTCCGGCCTGATCACCGAAAACGGGCAGGCGCAGGTGCGTGTCCTGCTGGATTCCGTCGATACCAAGGTGGATCTGCGCAACGTGCGCATGCGGTTCCTGTTTTTCGAAACCTTCCGCTATCCCGAGGCGATCATCACGGCAGAGCTGAACCCCGAGCTTTTGACCGATCTGCACATCACCCGGCGCAAAGAGGTGACGCTGCCATATTCCTTTACCCTGCGTGGTGTGACGCTGGAACGGACGACGGATGTTGCGGTTACGCTGATCGACAATGACCGGGTCGTCGTCTCCTCGATCACGCCGATTGCCTTTACCCTTGAAGAACTCGACCTTGAAGAGGGGCGGGCCAAGCTGGAAGAGGCGGCAAACGTGGATATCACGCCGGTTGGGGTGGTGAGCTTCAACTTTGTCTTTGATCGCGCACAGCCGGGCACACCGCCCGACCTGTCGGCGGCAACCTTGCTGCCGGCGTCGGTTGCGCTGGAAGACCAGGGCAACATGTCCGAGGAGGCCTGTATCGGCCGTTTCGAGATCCTGTCGAAGACCGGCAACATCTTCTTTGCCTCGGGCAGCACGCGACTGGATGACAAGAGCATTCCGCTGCTGGAGAACCTGTATGACATCGTAGACCGTTGCCCGGGCTTCCGTCTGGAAATCGCCGGTCACACGGATTCGATTGGCAGCGACCAGCAGAACCAGGCGATCAGCGAACGCCGTGCAGCATCGGTGCGGACGTGGTTGATGGAGCGTGGTATTCCCGTCGAACGCATGTCGGCGGTTGGCTATGGCGAAAGCCGTCCAATCGTGTCGAACGACACTCCGGAGAACCGCGCGCGCAACCGTCGGATCGAATTTACCGTCATCCGCTGACGCACGGGGCCGACCGGTGCCTGACCCGGTCGGTGACCCAAGCGCACATATGAAAAGGGCACCCGCGATGGGTGCCCTTTTTGTTGGTGATGAAGCGGCTCAAGCGCTGAACGGGTCGTCCAGAACGCCAATCAGCGGCATGAGGAATTCACCGTTATTGGGGTTCAGTGCCGCATTGTGGAATGCGTCGATGGCATTCACGGCGGCGTTGATGCTGGCGTTGGACCCGTTGTAAAGCGCCATGGCCTCCGTGGCGTTTTCCACATCCGACATGCCTTTGTGGACGGCAAAATATGCGCCGATGTCGATCTTGTTCTCAAGATATTCACGGTCCGCGATCTGCTGATCGACAAAGTCCTGACCCAGCTCCGGCTTCAGTTCCGATTTCGCGCCGCGCAAGGCCTCGAGAATGAATTGATCGCGTGACACCTGTCCGCTGTCGAGCACGCCAACCCAGAAATCGATGCCTTCCTGATCCGGCGTCCGGCCCAGCACGTTGTTGTAGACGGCCGTTGCGAATTCATTGTTCGACGTGCCCGACGGGTAGGTGGCCCGGGTTTCGTCCTGATTGATGAAGAACGTCGCCATTTGTTCAAAGGTCGTGCCATTGGCAAAAGCGGTGCCCCAGAAGTTGAGCCCGATGGCATCCGGCGCGCGGTTGAAATAGGCGATGTAGAGCTCGATGAAGCTTTCGAAATCGGCTCCGGACAACCCGGTGGAGCCACCATAGACCTGAAACCTGTCCGCCCCGCCGAAATTCGTGTCGAAGTCGAGGAATTCGATATTCCTGAGCGTGTCGAGCCCGTTGCCATCGCCGCGCCGGTCTTCGAGGCTTGTGCCATCGGCGCTGAGCGTGAGCGTGTAGGACGCCTGGTTCCCTGAATATGCCGCCGTGTCATTGCCACGACCGCCGTTCAGCAGATCGTTTCCGGCGCCACCGGTCAGGATATCGTTGCCGTCTTCGCCCACCAGCGTGTCATTGCCGCCCTCGCCGACAAGGGTGTCATTGTCATTGCCACCATTCAGCAGTTCCGCATTGTCGCCGCCACGGACATAGTCGTCGCTGTCACCCGCAAAGATGCGGTTGGCGTTGCTGCCCCCGCCATTGGGGTTGATGCGGGCCAAGGTGCCGGGCAGGGTGTCGACGATGATGACATTCTCGTCCTCCATCGCATAGTTCGGCCATTGCGAGATCACCTCGCTCACGGGGGCGGGGCTTTGCGAATAGTCCACGCTGAACAGCAACTGTCCGCTCAGCGCGAAGACATCCATCGAATTCACCGTGCCGGTCAACTGGGACAGGGTGGTGGGATCGTTCTTGCCGAACGTGCCCTTGAGTTCGACATTCAGCGCCTCTCCGGTAACGGCTTCGATGAAGACCACGCTGGTGCCAGAGGCCGTCACGAGTTCGCTGTTGCCGTTGTTCAGCGCAAAGCTGCCCGGGTTTTCCGACAACACGTTCGGACGGACATAGATCAAGGCCGCGCCATTGGGGATTTCGTCACTGTCGGGCAGGTCTGCCACGACGCGGGCGGCTTCGGGTTTGGGGGCCTCTGCCTCGGCGAAGACGTTGGGTTGGGGGTCGGTTTCGCTGCGCGCCTGTTGCCGGGGCACGGCGCCGGGGGCGAGCGAGAAGCGGTCTGCCGCGCCGTAATCCACCTGGTAGCCCAGGTCCTGCATCGCCGCGATGGTCAGGGCGCTGATCGGGTTGTCCGGAACGCCCGGATTGCCGGGGCCGACGTCGGGCCGGCGCAGTTCGACCCGGGGGGTCATCAGTTCTGCGTCCAGAACCGCCTCGCTCCAGTATTCGGCGGCCAGCGCGCCGTCGGCGCCGTCTTCCAGCACGTTCACCCCGTTCAGATCGTCCGAAAGCTCTGCCATCTCGCGCAGCGCGTTCGTCCCGGTATAGGTGGCGACGCCGTTGATGGTCCGCACCAGCCCGAATTCTTCCCAGAGCGCCCCGAAGCCAAGTGCGCGGCCGATGGTGTTGGCCACGAATTCATCGAGGTTCAACAGCCGGCCGACCTCTTCGGAGTTGATCACGATCCGCGAATAGGTCGGCAGGGAGGCAGAGCTTGCAAGGCCATCCGGTTGCTGGTCGAGCACGCTGGAAATGGCGAGGATCGTCTGCTCCACGCCTTCGAAAGTGAGTTCGATGTCTTCGACCGCCACCTCGATCAGGATGTCGTCGACAAATCCGTACCCTTCGACAAAGGAATAGGGCAGATCGCCGGTGATGATCTCTTCCCACCGCTCCACCGCGTCCTCGAACGCGTCGACATAGGTGTCGGGAACCTCGGTCGAGGTGAATTCGATCCGGATGTCGAACCCTTCGTTGTCCACCGGGCCAAGGTCCCTCAGGTCGAGCCGGTACTGCCCGGTATTGTTGCCAAAGCCCCCCGCAGACAGGTAATAGCGACCGCTTTCGTCGGCCACGAATTGCAGCGAACTGCTAAGCCCCGCACCGCCGTCGTCATTCGCGGTGTTTTCGATCAGGTTGCCGTCGCGATCATAGACGCCGTTGAAGAAGGGATCGGCCAACGCGCCCGCATTGTTGGTCGGCACCAGTTCGATCTGGTACAGTCGGCCTGCCGACAGGTTGACTTCGAACCAGTCATTGTCCTGGGCAAAATCGATGCGGCCCACGGCGCTGCCGCCGGGTGCGATCGTGCCGTCCGTGTCGGGATCCGCGGCAAAGTCGTCTCGGACCCCGGTGTCCAGAACCTCGACCGTATAGGTGCCAAGGCCGCCGAATTCGTCCTGCACCCCGATGAAGAACTCACCCGAGCTTTGCGGCGTGAAATACGACACGCTGTCGTCGCCCACGACTTGCGAATTGAGAGTCTGCACCGAGGAGAGCGGCTGCCCGGTCAGGCCGGGGTTGCTGAAGATGCCGACAAGGTCGGGATCAAACAGCGTTCCATTGTTGGAGTCGCGCCCGAGGATCCCGATTTCATAGGTGGTGCCCGCCTGCAAGGACACGCGGAACCCATCGATATCGCCCGACAGCTCGATTTCGCCCGTGGTTCTGCCGCCAACAGAGACACTGCCCAATCCGGCCGCAAGGCCAGGCAGGAAATCGTCAAGGAAACCGACGGATTCGACCGTGAGCGTGTAATCGCCCGCGTTGATGTCGCGCGCGCTGGCGACCTCGATCTGGTAGACCCCGCCGGTGTCGACGATCAGGTTCTCGACAAGCGCGTTCGCGCCGACGCCGCTGTTGTTGTCTGCGCCACCGGGCACTGCTTGCCCGAAGCTGTTGAAGACACCGATGATATTAGGATTGACCAGCGAGCCGCCGCCCGTATCGACGCCTTCCATGGAGATGTTGTAGACGACGCCGGCCTCGAGCGTGACATTGAAGCGGTCGCGGTCGCCTTCCTGCTCGATCGTGCCGGAGGTCGGGACGTCGACCAGCGCCTGGCCAAAGACGCTGGCGAAGGGGCCGGGCAGGAAATCGTCTGCAGCGCCCAGGGTCGAGACCGACAACTCATAGCCGCCGATGCCGAACGAGGTGTTGCTGCCGACAATGATGTCGTAGATGCCGTCGCTCTCGACCGTCAGTTCCACCAGCGCATCGTTTCCCGGGCCACTGTTGTTATCGCCGGAATTCGGAACGCGCAGGCCCTGGCTGTTGAACACGCCAAAGATGATCGGATCCGCCAGAATGCCGCTGGGCGTCGTGGCAGAGCCCATGGTGAGCTCATAACGTTGGTTGGCTTCGAGGAAGACCTGGAACGTGTCGCGATCCTCGGGGCGCTCAATGCTGCCGATTTCGCGGGTGCCGACGTCGATACTGCCAAAGACCAGCGCCGTTTCGCCGGGCAGGTAGTCATCCTGCGGCACGCCGAAGGCGATTTCCTGCTGGCTGGAGGTGGTCGCGCCGCGGGCGTCGATGACTTCGAACGGGACGAACACGGTATCGTCGAAGGCGGCGATGGAGCTTTGGATCGACAGATCGCCATTTGCCAGGATCTCACCGCTGACCACGCCATTGTCAAAGGTTGTCGGGACGGCAGAGAAGGACTCCCCGCTGCCATCGGCAAAATTGGTCAGCACGTTGCCGATGATTTCGGGGCCGGTGAACGTGTAGTCGGTGATCGGATCGGGGTCGCCTTCCGGCGCAGAGTTGATGACGAGGTTGGCCGTGATGTCGAAACTGGACGTCACCAGATCCCCGGGCACGAATCCCCCGAGGATGTTCTGTTGCTCGATGCTCGACAAATCGTTGGGCACGATCCAGTCGATGGTGCCCAGAACGCGCACGGTGACGTCTTCGTCATTTTCGACAATGTCGTCATCGACGGCGGTGAAGGTGATCGACTGCACTTCGCCGAAGGAATAGGAAAACGTATAGTCTTCTTCTTCGATGGCGTCTTCGGAGGTGGCCACCGCCGAAATCTCGATCCCGGCGATTACGTCATCAAGACTGCCCGTTCCGGGGAAGGGCCGCGTAATGCCCTCTGGCAAGAGAGTCTCGATGCCGATGATGACCGACTCGCCTTCGTTGACCACCGCATCGATCACTTCGATCTGGTCATCGGGTGGGTCGGGCGGTCCGATGATGCCGTTCACCACCGAAAACTGCCACAGCCCCTCCGTTCCGGTGTTTCCGGGCGTGTCTTCAAGGGCGAGCATCGCGGACTCGTTGCCCGATTGCGGAAGTTCGAAGAACGTCCCCGTGCCCGAAGAATACCCGGCGCGCGCCGTCACGCCGCCAAGGCCGCCGATTCCGTCGCTGGCATCCCCTGCCGTCCAGTTGATGTCTTCGTAGCGGAATTCGATGTCGAAATCGCCGGGGCCTCGGCCGGGGTCGTTGGAGGTGTCTGTCAGGACCAGCTGGAAGGCGTTCACCAAATCCGACTTGGCGCTGAAATACCCGACATCGTCCCATGTCACGACGATGCGGTCGTTCAGCGGGTCAAGGGCGTAGTAGACAAGGTTGGTGCCCTGCGACGTCCCACCGAAAGACGTGTTGCCCGATTGGCCAAGCGTATCGACATCCGCCCAATAGGCGAACACGGCTGCGAATGACGCGCTTGAAATCGTCTGTGGGGTGAACTGGGACAACGGCTGATCAAAGCTGACGCCGCCATTGTTGTTTATGAACAGGGAGTTGTAGGTCGTCCCGTAGAAATTCAGGCCGTTCTCGAAGATGCTGCCGATGGATATCGCACTTGTGGACGAGTCGTCATTGGCCGGCAGTGTGTTGGTTCCGAACCCCGTAAAGCCACCAAGGTTGTTGATCAGTGAGACAGGCATCAAGTAATCTCCAAGTCTTTGTTCGGTCGGACAGGCGGATCGAAACCTGTGGTTTATCTCGGTCGCTTTAGCTGCCGTCTTCGATCAGACGCAGGCCATTCCGGTCGTCAAGCCCACTGTCCCAACGTATTTGCAGCATCATGCGCTTCGTCTTTTCGGGCTGAGGCAGACGTTCCGACAGCCCGGCAGACTTAAACGCGACTGCAATTGGTTTTTCAGCGTAACGCCAAACACTTCGCCCGCAGCGGCTTGCCCGAGTGTCGCGTATTCGGATGACGAGTCAAGCTTGCTGTGGGGGTGGGAGGCGTCAAAGTTGGGCCCGGGCGCGGCCAGCCACCCGGAGAAGTCCTGCTTGGGGGGCGGTCTTGTGCGTCATATCGCGAATTATTGAGTGAAATTTGCATCTTTCACGATTATGCTCGTCTCAACCCTAATTTCATCAGGAAGTGTATCGGCATGAACAGCTTCGTTCGGACATTCGTTCTTCCCCTGGTCTTTTTCATGTCTTCGGTCGGTTTGGTCCAGGCGGCACCGGATCGCGTTGCGATGGTCATCGGCATGGCGGATTACCAGTCGATCACGCCGCTGACCAACACCCGCAACGATGCCGAGGATCTGGCCGCGACGCTGACGGATATCGGGTTCGACGTGACCCTTGGCATCGATCTGACCGAGGCAGAGCTGCGCAACATGATGCAGGATTTCGCGTTCCGGTCGGAAACGGCCGATCTGGCGCTGATCTATTTTGCCGGACACGGGATCGAGGTGCAGGGCGAGAATTTCCTGATCCCGATTGACGCCGCGCCGCGCACCAATATCGACGTGCAGCGGCAGTCGGTTTCGTTGAAGGAACTGCTGGCCGTGGTCGAAAAAGCGCGGGTGATGCGGATCGTCATCCTCGACAGTTGCCGGGACAATCCGCTGGGCGGTGGCATCGACACCAGTGAGGTGATCGCGGCAGCAACGCAGGCGACGGATCAGGCGACGCGCGGGGCAGGCGGGCTTGCCCCGGCAAACCCGGATCGCGGGACGCTGGTGGCGTTCGCGGCGCGGGATGGCCAGGTGGCGCTGGATGGAACGCGCGGCAACAGCCCTTATGCGCGCGCCCTGATGGACAAGATGTCCAAGCCCGGACTCGAGATCAGCCTGATGTTCCGGCAGGTGCGCGATGCGGTTCTGCAGGAAACCCAGAACCTGCAGGAACCCTACACCTACGGGTCGCTGACAGGCACGCCCTTCTACCTGACGGGCGCACCGGACGGGGAGCCTGACGTATCGGTGGCGGAGCCGTCAAAGGCCTGGTCAAAGCTGCGCCCGGATCAGGAATCGCAATTGCTGGCCCTTGCCGATCTGGGCGACACGCGGTCGATGCTGGGTCTGGCCTATATCCGCCTCAACCCGGAAGACGAGCGGTTTGACCCGTCACAGGCGGTGTCCTTCCTGCAGCGCGCCGTCGAGGCGGGATCCCCCGAAGCGCAGTATGAACTGGCCAAGCTGTACGAGCAGGGCGTCGGCGTGCCTGCCGACGAGGCCCGGGCGCTGGAGCTTTACCGCGCCGCAGCGGCGCAGGATTTCGCGGATGCCATCAACGATCTTGGCTTTTTGCAGTTCAATGGGGGATTGGGCCTGCGCCCCAACCCCGAACGCGCGCTGGAATATTTCGAACGCGCCGCCGACCTGCGCCAGCCCGAGGCGCAATTCAACTACGCGGCCATGATCGATGACGGGCGTATCGCGGGCAAGGGCCCGCGCGAGGCTGCCTCCTACCTGTACCAGGCGCTGCGCAGTGGCAGTAAGGACGTTCTGAACCTGCTTCTGGAACGGCCCACCATGTTCAAGGAGGAAACACGCCGCGAGCTTCAGGAGCAGTTGCAGGCCTTCAACTTTTACGAAGGCTCCATCGACGGGGATATCGGCCCGGGGACCAAGCGGGGCATCAGGGCCGCATACGGTCTGGAGTGACGCGTGTCCCGATTGCACAGAGTTGCACGAATACGACAAGGCCCGCGTAATGCGGACCTTTTTTTTGTGCCTTGTTCAGCGCTGTTGACGTCAGGATCGGCTGGGATCAGCCGGATCTGAGAAGAACCTTGTTCGACCCGACGGCGGCCGCGATGCGCTGAAAGTGGATGGCGCGTGTTGCGTCCGAGCTGGCCGAGCGCAAGAGCACGGTTTCCGCCTCTTCGAGGATGTCTGCCGCCTGTTGTCTGAGCTGCGGCGCGCGATCCGCGCGGACCGCCGCAATGGGCGGCGTGCGCACCGTTTCCCCGGTGCTTGTCGTCAGTCGCGCAGACAAAGGCGGTTTCTGCCGGTCGATGTTGCGACGCACGAGGTCGTCCAGTTCGCGCGCGGCCTGCAGAATGGTCTCGCGGGCCTCTGCATAATCGCCGTTCGCCGGAATGTCGTTCGCCAGTTCACGGTAGGTCTGGGCAAAACAGCCAATGTCGTAGACGTCGCCCAACGCATCGCAGAGGCGTTCGTTGTCATCCATCTTGCGGATGATCACCGTGGTCTGGGCTTCTGTCGCTTCGACCGGCGGCCCGGCCGGAACGCGCCGGTTGACGGGCGCGCCACCGTCATCGTTGTTGTCTCCGCCGCCGCCGCCGATATCGTCGCCGCCGACTTGCGCATATTGCGGATAGATGAGTTCGATCGTGGTTGTATCGACAAAGCTTCGACCGACATCCTCGGGCCGTTCGGTGGTGGCCAAGAGCGGCGTTGCGATGATCCCGATGGCAAGCGGCGCACCCAAGACATAGGGAAGGGTTTTCTTTTTGATCATAGGTGGCACTTTCCAGTTCTGTCAGAATTCACAGCAATTTCAGAGTACTCTCTGTTCGATTTAGCACCAACACGCGTGCTGCCCGTCTGCTCGGACGCATTGGGGAAAGGCTATGACGGGATGTCTGTCAAAGCAAGTCTGACGGATCCGGGCGTTTGCCGGCCGGGGATGAGCGCAGTGGATCGCGGCCTTATTGCGCCGAGGTCGAGATGAAGAAATAGACCCATTCGCCTTTGAAATCGGGGTGTGTTTCACGCGCGATGCGGACGCGCTCGCGCAGCCATTCCAGGTAGGGTTCGGCAGGTTCGACCAAGGGGCGGGTGCCTTCGTAAAGCGGCTCGGACGCGGCGAAGGCAACGGCGATTTCCTGACCGAAGGGCGGTCCGATCCGGATGTAGAGGCCGGGTTCGCCGGGGTTGAGCGGGCGCGGGGAGCCGATCCGCAGAGGGGCTTCGGCGGGTGTGAATTCCAGCGGTCTGAATTCATTTGGTTTCAGGTGCACGACATTCCCGGCCGCGTCGAAGAAATCGACATAGACATAGGCGTCGTAATCCGCGCCCTGAATGTCGAGCACCAGCGCCTGACCCTCGGAATATGCAAATTCGCGCACATGGGTTCCGGCCCCCAACAGCAACGGATTGGTGATCTGGTCCGTCGATTGCGGCAGCCCGACGTTCGAGATGCCCGTCAAGGCCCCGCATTGCGGGCGCGGCAGGACCAACAGGTCTTCGCGGACGGGGATGTCGGCGCCCATCTTGTCGCGCATGGCGGCCAGCACGGTCTGGCGCGCGCTGTCTTCGGGAACGTGGCCGGTCATGATCAGGGCGTTTTCGTCGGGGTCGAACCGGGCCTGAAGGCGGGCACAGGGGATCGCGCTCAGCGCGCCGGTGATGCTGTCGCGCACCTCGGCTGCGGCGGACCCCAGATCGCCCGGTGCCATGAAGCTTTGGAACGCCGCCAGGGAAACCGGATCGACCGGTCCGTCGCCTTGCCCCGGAAAGGCGAGCTGCGCCGAGGCACGGGTTTCGGGCGGCGCAAGTGATGCCACGCGGGTCGGGTTGGTTGGTCCCTCGGCAGCGGATTGTGTGGGGGGCGGGGTATCTGCTGCGGTCTGGCTGTCCGGCGCAAGCGACGCCACCGCCAGGTTTTTGGGCGCGAGTGGCGCTGCGGTCTGTGATGCGGGGGTCGCCGCGTTGGCGGTGAGCGGTTGCGGTGCCGTTTCCTGCGGACGCAGGGCCGTCGGAACCACGGGTGCCGCCGTTGTGGCGGCCAGCGCCTGCGCGCCGGTCAAAACGGCGTTGGTTTGCACCGCAACCACCGCAAGCGCCGACGGCGCGATGGCGGGCGATGCAGCAACCGATGGCGCGACATCGGCAATGCGTTCCGGCGCAGCCGTCTGTGGCGTGGCGGGTTCGGTTTGCGGTGCCTGTGCGGTCACGCGATCCCCCGGCTGTGGCAGTGCGGCCATGGCGGCAACAGGTGGCGCGGTTTCGGTCAGCGTATCTGCATCGGGGGCAAGGGCGCTGGCGCTGTCCCCGGGGGCACGCAGCGGGGCGGATTGTTCGATAACCGGTGTCTGCGCGTCCGCGCGGGACGTCGGCACAACGCCCTGGCCCAGCTTCGGGCTGTCCACCGCGCTGGAGGACAGGCTGTCAGCATCGGGTTCGGTTTGGGCCGCTTCGGTGCGGGGCACCTGGAACGCGGCCAGTTGCAGCCGGGTTTCCGGTGTGGGTTGTTCGGGGACGTCGTCGGGCGTGGTGATCCAGACCAGCACCGCCGCCGCTGCGGCATGGGCCGTCAGCGATGCGGCGACCGCCCCTGTCCATATGATCGGAGCGCGGGTCACCGGGCCGGTGGTGCGGTTTCCGGTGTCACCACCAGCACCACGTCGCGCGCGCCAAGGGCCTCGATCTCGCCCACGAGGGGCAGAACGTGACGCAGTTCCGTGTCGCGATGCGCGTTCACGCGCACCAGAGTGTCGGGATCGGCCTGAAGCGTCGGCGTCAGCGCCCCGGCGATGTCGGTGCGTGGGACAAGCACGCCATCGAGGGCAAGCTGACCCGTCGCGCTGACGGACAGGGTGACACCGCCCGAAGGCATATCGGCCCCGGTGCCTGCTGTCGGCGGGGTGACATCGAACGGGGCGGTGGCGTCCATACGACCGATCAGCATGAAGAAGACGAGCAGGAAAAACACCACGTCGATCAGCGACGTGATCGTTTCGGGGGGCTGGCGCAGATCGGCGCGTCTGAGTTTCATTCCGTGCCCTCCAACCGGATGACGCTCATGTTCGTGACGCCAAGGCGGGTTGCCGTGTCCATCAGCAGGACAAGCGCCTGCATGTCAGCAGCCCCGGAGGGCAGGATCAGGACACGGGTGAAGGGGTCGCTCTGGACCCGGTCCAGCAGCAGCGATTCAAGGCCGGCCGTGTCCAGTGCGCGCCCCCGGATGGTTGGCACGCCGTCCGCCCCCAGCCGGATCAGCAGCGGTGGGCCGGCCTCCTGCGCGGCGTCGGTCGGGGCCGCTGGTGCATCCTCGTTCTGTTCGACCGCCGGGATCATGTCGAGGTTGAGGTAGGTGGACGTGACCATGAAAAACACCAGCAGGATCAGCAGCACGTCGACCATCGGAACCAACGAGATGACGGCCTTTGGCGGGGCCGGGCGGTTCAGGAGAGGGACTGCCGGATCCTGCATTGCGCCCCCGTCACTTCGCAGGCTGGTCTGCGATCAGCATCAGTTGCGCGACCGCGCCTTCGATCATCTGCGCGCCCCGCTCGGCGCGCGATGACAGAAGCGATGCGCCGACGGCTGCGGGAATGGCGACCAGCAAACCGGCCGCGGTGGTCAGCAGCGCCTGCCAGATGCCACCGGCCAGAACCGACGCATTGGCGGCCCCTTCGGCGAGTTCGAGTTCCTGGAACGACTGGATCATCCCCAGAACGGTGCCGAGGAGGCCCAGCAGCGGCGAGATCATCGCGATCAGTTCAAGCAGGCGGATATGCCGTGTCATGCCTGACAGCTCTTCATTGCCGCGCCGCATGAGTTCGGTCATCAAGGGGGTTCCGGACCGGCCACGGCCCAGGGCCTCGATGGCGAAGGACAAGACCCGGTCGGCGGGCGCCTTGCCCTGTGCCGCGCTGGACTGTGCGCCCGAGACATCGCCGTCTTCGAACTTGGACAGGGCCGCGGCCCGAGAGCTTTCCCCCGAGGTGACGGGAAGAAGCTGCACCGTCTTGAGCGCGATCAGGGTCAGGGAAATGATCGACAGAACCAGCAGCACCGCGATGATCGGGCCGCCGGTTCCCAGAGAGGCGACAAAGTCCAGCATCCTTACTTGACCAGAGCCGCGTCGGTCTTGCTGCGCAATTCGATGAAGTCGAAGCAATCCGTTTCTTCTTCGTTCTGCGGTCGGCAGGAGGCCATGTCATGCAGGACGATTTCCGAGATGTCCGTGCAGGCGATGTCGGGAATGGCAAACAGCTTGAGCGTGGTGCGTTCGATGGGCAGGGGGGCCGCGTCGATTGAAAGCAGACGGTCGATGATGCCGCCGGTGTCGAGGATGGCGAGGCTCATTTCGAAGCCTTCAAAGCTTTTTCCGCTGCCGTTGCGAAACAGGAAATAGGCCTGGCATCCGCCGGCCTCGGCCTCTTCGAACTTGTTCAGTTCGACCGTCAAGGCCCCGTCCTGGGCCGCGGCCTGCGACGCGGCGATGGCCAGAGCCGCCGTGCAGATGCCGGAAACGAGCTTGTTCATAATATCCTCCACCTTCCTCGGTCACCGCCCCTGCGTCGGTCAAACCGCTATCCGGCACGTTGTGTCTGGTGCCATTTGGGCTGTGAAGAACGTTTCACAAGCCATTGAATACAATACGATCATTCTGTTGCGTGGGCGCGTTTGAGTGACCGGCTTTGCACAGCAGGAAACGCCGAGTCGTCACTCTGGTCAAGTGCGGTCGTCGCAAAATTGCAGGATTCGGTGCGATGTTCGTTTGTGTTCCTTTTGCGGATGTGCCAGCGTGATTTCCGTTACGGAAAGAAATCATGATCTGGAGAGACCGGTGCTCAAGCCTTCGGATGCGTTGGAAGAGATACATCAGCAATTCGCTGCGCTGCGCGGACGGTTGGTTTCCGAAATTGCCAAGATCGCTTCGGAGTTGGAGAGGCCGAGCCGTAACAAAGCGGCCACCATCAGTGCGTCAAGCGCACTGATCGATGCGGCGTGTCGCGATTACCAGGCGTTCATGACCCGTGTGAACGCTGTGCGTGTGCACGAGGAAGCGCAGGCCGAAAACCATGCGGAGCTGTTGAACAAGCGGCGCGAATGGGGGGCCGCGACGGCCCAGACCAACCTGTTTCGAAACGAAGTCAACCGCTGGTACGAGGTGAAAAGCCTTGTCTTTTCGCAGGTCAAGCCGCGCCGCCACAAGCTTTATGCAGATGAAGCCAAGCTGCCGCCCGCCGCGATGGCGCAGATGCTGGCCAGCGATGACGTGTTCACGTGGTTGCACCGCGTGCTGAACAGCGCACCGCAATCCGAAGACGCGAAAGAGCAGGGGTGCTTTCCGGACATCGGTCTGTCGAACAGCGATTTTCATGCGCATATGCATGCCGCCTACCGCCTGAGCCTTGCCCAGAAGCGGCAGGCGCCCGTGCGGTTTCTGGACGTGGGCTGCGGAGGTGGCCTGAAAGTGTATTCGGCGCTGCGCTATTTCGACAAAGGCTACGGGTTTGATCTCGACAAGGGGTATGTCGAAGCCGGACAGCGCTTTTTCGCGATGGATGAAGAGGCCGAGGGCCATATCTTTGAACATGATGCGCTGACGTTCGAGGGCTATGGCGATTTCGACGTCATCTATTTCTACCGCCCGATCAGCGACGAGGCGTTGCTGTGCGATCTTGAACGCCGCATTGCGGATAATGCGCGCCCCGGAACCATCCTTGTTGCGCCCTACATCACCTTCCCGCAGCGCCACGAGTCATTGGCGTGCGGACATGTCGCCGGAGCGGTGTATCTGGCCAAGACATCGCAGAAAGAGGCGGATGCCTGGCGGCGCAAGGCCGAGCGCATCGGCGTCTATGTTCAAAAGCCGGAATCGCCCGCCCCGCAGTCGATCTGGGCGCCGCTGATCGAGATGTCCCGCGCCAGCGGACATGACTTTCCGCACCGTCACAAAAAGCCCCGATACTAGGGTGCGGCCTGTTTCTTGTTCAGCATCAATAAATTGCAAGGAAAACTGTTTGTGCTGCGTTAAGTTTGACAGATTGTCAGGCCAAAAATACAGCAAAATTGATTTTGGGGATTCTTTAGCTGGATTTTTATTTGAGAGTTGTTAGCATTCCGCTGCGTTAGGCCTCGTGGCGTTTTCGTCAAAATTTTTTTCGAACTATCAAGGACTGCCTGCTTGTCTGACTACTTCGTATCTCATGGTGACGATGCCCCAAGCGGCGAGAACTTGGAGTACGATCCCGAGTTCATGGCAATGGAGGTCGCAGCCCAGCCCGAAGAAGAGCGTCAGGCCGGGGATTCGATCGTCGAGGGCAAGGACCCGGACTACAAGGACCTGGCAAAGAAAGCCGGGGCGGTTCTGGAACGCAGCCATGACATCCGTGCGGCGGTCTACCTTGCCGACAGCGAAATCCGGATCAACGGCCTTGAGGCGTTTGCCGACGCATGCCGCTATATCCGGTTCTGCCTCGAGGAATACTGGGACACCTGCCACCCGCAGCTTGACGAAGACGATGACGACGATCCGACCATGCGGATCAACGCGGTGACGAACCTTGCCGGGCGGTCGACCATCCTGCGTGGGTTGCGGCAGGCGGCGCATCTGACGGAAAGCCGGAATTTCGGCCGCGTGACCCTGCGGGACATTGAGATCGCGAACGGCGAGGCGGAAGCGGGTGATGATGAAAGCCCGATGTCGTCGAGCGATATTTCCTCGGCGTTCCTGGATACGGATGACGAGAAGCTGAGGTCGCTTTTGACCGGCGCGAAGGACGCGCTGGAACATGTGAACGCGATTGACGCGATCTTCATGGAAAAGACACCGGGCTATGGCCCGTCGCTTGAGCCGCTGCAGAAGATGCTGGGCAGCCTGATCAGTGTTCTGGGCAAGGCCGTGGGATCGGATGAGGCTGACGCCAGCGCAGAGGAAGAGGTTGATGCCGGCGATGGCGGCGGTGGTGCGGCCAGACCGGCGGCCACTGGCGGTGCGCCCGGTCAGATCGCGTCGCGCGCGGATGTGACGGCGGCGCTGGACCGGATCATCGATTATTATGCACGGCACGAACCATCGAGCCCGCTTCCGCTTGTGCTGCAACGCGCCAAGCGGCTGGTGGGCGCGGATTTCATGACGATTATCAACGATCTGGCCCCACTGGGGGCCGACAACGTCAAGGTGGTGGGCGGCATAGCCGATGAAGCTAGTGAAGAGGGTTACTAACAGGTGTGACCGCTGATCAGAGATTGCGTCGTCCGCCGGGTCATCAATAATCGAATAAACAGGGAGACAAGATGTCCAGTTCTCAGAAGTTCATTGCCAGGAACCGCGCCCCCAGGGTGCAGATCGAATATGACGTGGAGCTCTATGGCTCCGAGAAAAAGATCCAGCTGCCGTTCGTGATGGGGGTCATGTCAGACCTCGCTGGCAAATCGGAAGTCGAACAACCCAATGTGGCGGATCGCAAATTCCTCGAGATCGACGTGGATAACTTCGACGATCGGATGAAGGCGATGAAGCCGCGGGTGGCGTTCTCGGTTCCCAATACCCTGACCGGAGAAGGCAACCTGTCGGTGGATGTGTCCTTTGAAAGCATGGACGATTTCTCTCCGGGGGCGATTGCGGCAAAGGTGGAGCCTTTGAAAAAGCTGCTCGATGCCCGCAACGAGTTGTCGAACCTCATGACGTACATGGATGGCAAGCCGGGTGCAGAGGACCTGATTTCCAAGACCATGAACGATCCGGCACTTCTCAAATCGCTGGCTGCACAGGCGGCGCCATCCGATGATGACGCTTCGAAAGACGAGGGGTAAGACATGGCTGAAGAAGCAACAGAAGCCCAAGGCGCCGCAGAGGCCGTAGAAACGGCGGAATCCGATTTCTCGAGTCTTCTGCAGAAGGAATTCAAGCCGCGCACCGAAACCGCAAAATCTGCGGTTGAATCGGCGGTGGCGACGCTGGCGCAGCAAGCCTTGGAAAACGCATCCCTGATTTCCGAAGACGTGCTGCTGTCCCTTGAGGCCATGGTCGCCGAGATCGATCGCAAGCTGTCCGAGCAGATCAACCAGATCATCCACCATGACGAGTATCAGAAGCTCGAAAGTGCGTGGCGCGGCCTGCATTTCCTGGTGAACAACACCGAAACCGACGAGATGCTGAAAATTCGGGTGATGAACATCTCGAAGAAAGAGCTTCACAAGACGGTGCGCAAGTTCAAGGGTACGGCCTGGGATCAGTCGCCGATCTTCAAGAAGCTCTATGGCGAGGAATATGACCAGATCGGTGGTGAGCCGTACGGGTGCCTTGTCGGGGATTACTATTTCGACCACACACCGCCAGACGTGGAACTGCTGGGCGAAATGGCCAAGATCGCCGCTGCGGCGCACGCGCCGTTCCTTGCAGCCGCGGATTCAGCGCTGATGGGTTTTGAATCCTGGGATGAACTGTCCAATCCGCGTGATCTGACCAAGATCTTCCAGACGCCGGAATATGCCGGATGGCGCAGCCTGCGCGACAGCGAGGACAGCAAGTATATCGGTCTTGCGATGCCGCGTTTCCTGTCGCGTCAGCCCTACGGTGCCAAATCGAACCCGGTCGAAGAATTCGCGTTCGAAGAAGACACGGGCGATGGCGATTCATCGAAGTTCGCGTGGACCAACGCGGCCTACGGGATGGCGTTCAACATCAACCGGTCCTTCAAGGAATACGGGTGGTGCAGCCGGATCCGGGGCGTGGAATCAGGCGGTACGCTTGAAGGTCTGCCGACCCACACCTTCCCGACCGATGACGGTGGCGTGGACATGAAGTGTCCGACCGAGGTCACGATCGGGGACCGGCGCGAAGCGGAACTGGCCAAGGCGGGTCTGATGCCGCTCTTGCACCGCAAGAACACCGACAACGCGTCGTTCATCGGTGCGCAGTCGCTGCACAAGCCGGCCGTGTACGAGGACCCGGATGCGACCGCGAACGCCAATCTGGCCGCGCGGTTGCCCTACCTGTTCGCGACCTGCCGGTTCGCCCATTACCTCAAGTGTATGGTGCGTGACAAAATCGGGTCGTTCAAGGAACGTGCCGATATGGAGCGTTGGTTGAACGACTGGATCATGCAGTATGTCGACGGGAACCCCGGCACATCGAGCGAGTCGACCAAAGCGCGGAAGCCTTTGGCCGCTGCCGAGGTGAAGGTTCAGGCGGATGAAGAGAACCCGGGCTACTACCGCTCGCAGTTCTTCCTCAGACCGCACTACCAGCTTGAAGGTCTTTCGGTGTCGCTTCGGCTTGTGTCGAAGCTGCCATCTGAAAAGCAATAAGAACACTGCTGTGGCGCGGTCGGTGCCACAGCGCATTCATCACAGCAACGCGGCGATGGCCGCAAATTTTTAGGAAGGACAAATACCATGGCTGTCGACATGTTCCTCACCATTGAAGGTGAGATCGAAGGCGAATCGCAGGATAAGGTGTACAAGGCCAAACAGGCGATGGACGTGCTTGCATGGTCCTGGGGGATGAGCCAATCCGGCAGCTTCCACGTCGGTGGTGGCGGTGGTGCCGGCAAAGCCAGTTTCCAGGACATCACGGTCACCAAGTGGGTCGACAAGGCCTCGCCGGTTCTGATGCTGTATTGTGCGAACGGCGACCACTTTGCAAAGGCCAACCTGGTTGTGCGCAAGGCGGGCAAGACGCCGCTCGAGTATATCAAGATCGAGATGACAAAAGTCATGATCACATCGGTGTCGACCGGTGGATCGGGCGGCGAAGACAAGCTGACGGAAAACGTCTCGCTGAACTTCTCGGACGTGAAGGTGGAATACTCCAAGCAAAAGGACGACGGCAGCGGCGAAGCGCCTGTGACCTTTGCATGGGACATCGCCGGCAACGTCGCCAAGTAAAACGAAGCGACTGCGCATGGCGTGGTCGTCACACCAAACCAACGGAGCTTGCCGGTGATCAATACTGCCCAAGACCTGCTCAAAGCTGGCGATCTGGCCGGTACACTGGCAAGCCTGCAAGACAGCATTCGCGCCAAACCCGAAGACGCGAAGCTGCGCGTGTTCCTGTTCCAACTGCTCTGCGTGACTGGCGACTGGAAACGCGCGATCACGCAGTTGAAACTATGTGCGCAGCTGGATGCGGCGGCCATCCCCATGGCCCAGACCTACCGCGAAGCGATCATTTGCGAAGTGTTTCGCGAAAAGGTGTTCGCGGGTGAAAAAGACCCTTTGATTTTCGGGCAGCCCCAGGATTGGGTCGCGCTTTTGGCGCAGGGTGTGAAGGCCCTGGCAAACGGCGATGCGGACCATGCGGCGGCGCTGCGGGAAGAGGCGTTCGAGAAAGCGCCGACCACGTCGGGCGAATTGGACGGTCAGGATTTCGAATGGATCGCAGATGCCGACATGCGGCTTGGTCCGGTTCTGGAGATCGTGATCAACGGCAAGTATTTCTGGATGCCCTTCAACGTTCTGTCGAGCCTGCGGCTGGAACCGCCTGTTGACCTGCGCGACACCGTCTGGACAGGCGCGAACCTGACCATCAAGAACGGTGGCGAACTCGTCGGGCTGATCCCGACGCGCTATGCGGGTACGACGCAACGGGGTGACGATGCGATGAAACTGTCGCGGACGACATCCTGGGAAGACCTGGGCGGCGAGACATATGGTGGTCTGGGTCAGCGCCTGATCGCGACCGACCAGGCCGAAGTGTCGATCATGGACGCACGGAATTTCCAGTTCGCCACGGATGCGGCAGAGGACGCCGTCGATGGCTGACAGAACGCTCACCGAGCGTCTTCAGCCGTCCATCATTGACCGGCTGACTGACGAGGAGCCGAGCAAGAAAACCGAAAGCGCTTCGGACCGCATGATCGATCTGCGCCGTCTGCGCGAAATCATCCAGCGCGATTTGTCGTGGCTTCTGAACACCGGCAATCTGGAGACCCAGATCGATGTCGACGCCTATCCGCATGTGGCCAGGTCGGTGCTGAACTATGGTGTTCCGGACCCGACGGGCGATTTTGCCAACATGGCGCGTGCCACCGCGGTGCGGGACGCGATCCAGCGGGCGATTGAACTGTTCGAACCGCGGCTGATCGATGGCACGCTGAACGTGATCACCCGGACCGAAGACGCAAAGCGCGAGTCGGTTGTGACCTTCGACATCGTCGGGGACATGTGGGCCGAACCCCTGCCAACGGAACTGTATCTGCGGAGCCAGTTCGACACCACGACCGGCCAGATCAGTCTGGAACACGGGGCCTGACGCACATGGATACCCGGCTTCTCAGGCATTACGAGACAGAGCTTGCGTTCCTGCGCGAAATGGGGGCGGAGTTTGCGAAATCCTATCCCAAGGTGGCGTCGCGCCTTGGGATGGACGGGCTTGAGATCCTCGATCCTTATGTCGAACGTTTGCTTGAAGGGACGGCGTTTCTGACCGCCCGGGTGCAGCTTGAGCTTGAGATGCAGTACCCGGCCTTCACCAGCCATTTGCTGGATGTCGTGTTCCCGCATTTCCTTGCGCCGACGCCCTCCATGCTCGTGGCCGAGATGACGCCCGATCTGGAAGATTCCGATCTTGAGAAAGGGTACACGCTGCCGCGTCACACGATGTTGCGGTCCAAACCTGTCAGCGGTGCGCAGAAAGCCTGCCAGTTTCGCACGGCGCAGGATCTGGACCTGTGGCCGATCACCGTCGCCGAGGCCGAGTATATCGACGGGCGCGGCGGGCTGGTCGCGGCGGGGGTGGCCAAGGACAGCCAGGCGCGGTCTGCCGTGCGGCTTCGGTTGCAGCGCCATGGCGGATTGCCGATCAGCGAAGTTCCGGTCGATAAGCTGACGTTTTTTCTGGGCGGGCAGGTCAGCACGGGCTGGACGTTGTTCGAGATGCTGTGTGCCAATCCGGCGATGGTGGTGGCGCGCTCTACCGATCGGCGCGATGACTGGGCGGTTGCGCTGAAAGACCCGGTCCGCCCGCGCGGTCTGGATCGGGACGAGGCGCTTTTGCCAACGCCGCGCCCGTCCTTTGATGGCTACCGGCTGTTGCAGGAATACTTTGCCATGCCGGAACGGAACCTGTTCGTCGAGGTATCGGGGCTGGGCGCCGCCGTGTCGCGGGCGACGGCGGACACGGTCGATCTTTATCTGCTCTTGCGGGACAACAAGCCCGAACTGGCCCCCAATATCGCGGTTGAGGCGTTCAAGCTTTATTGTGTGCCGGCGGTCAACCTGTTTCCGAAACGCTGTGACCGGGTGCCGGTCAGCCAGCGCGTCACCGAATACCACCTTGTGCCAGACCGGACCGCGCCAAAGGATTTCGAGGTGTTCTCGATCGAGACCGTCACCGGGATCAGCAAGGACAGCAAGGGCGACCTGCCGCTTCGGGCGTTTTATTCGTCGGACGAGATGACGGCCGCAAGCGGGGGCGGATCGGCCTTTTATACGCATACGCGCCATTTGCGGCAGCGCAGCGAAAGCGAAGCGCTGCGCGGCATGCGGACCAATTACCTGGGGTCCGAAAGCTATCTTTCGATTGTCGATGCCAATCAGGCCCCGTACCCCGAGGACATCAGTCAGCTTGCCGTGCAGGCGATGGTCACCAACCGGGACCTGCCGATGCTGCTGCCGAACGGTGTGGACAACGTGTTTCACCTGCCCGATGGCGGGCCGGTCACCACCATCCGGACGCCCGTTGGACCGACCAAGCCCCGACCGTGCATCGCGCAGGGCGATGCGGCATGGCGGGTGATCAGCCATCTGAGCCTGAATTACCTGTCGATTGCGGACGATACCGGCGCGTCAAGCGGCGGCGCGGCGGCGCTTCGGGAGATTGTCGGGCTTTATACGCCGGTCGCGGATCGGGCGTTGCAGCAGCAGCTTGAAGGGATCGCCTCTGTCAAGACGCGGCCCGTTGTGCGCCGGATGCATGATGGCGTCCTGTCGACGGCGGTGCGCGGACAAGAGATCACGGTCGAATTCGACGAGTCCCTGTTCGAAGGCAGTTCGGTGTTTGCGCTGGCCAGCGTGCTGGAGCGCTTTTTCAGAAAATACGCAACGATCAACAGTTTTACGGAAACCGTTTTACGCACACAGCAACGAGGAGAGATCACGCGATGGTCGCCAAAGATGGGGGTGAACCGCGTGATCTGACCCATCTTGAGCGTTTGATCCGTGATCCACAATCCCACCACATTTTTCACGCGATGCGCATTCTGGAGGCCCAGCTTCCGGAGACGCCGCGCTTCGGGACGGCCCGCCGTCCAAGGCAGGACAAGGTGCGGTTCGGGCAGGAACCGACGCTTGGCTTTCCGCCCTCCACGATTGCGGAATACAAGCCGCAGACCGCAGACAGGCCGCCCAAGCTGGTCAACTATTTCTTTGGGTTTTTCGGCCCGAACGGCCCGCTGCCCCTGCATCTGACGGAATATGCGCGGACCCGGAAGTTCAACCACAACGACCCCACTTTCACCGCCTTTGCCGACATGCTGGTGCACCGTGTCATGTCGCTGCTCTACCGGGCGTGGGTGCGGGGCCAGCCCGCGCCGGCGTTTGACCGTGGCGACCGGAGCGAGACGGAAGGCAAGATCGCGGCGCTTGCCGGGTTTTACGGCGATCACCTGAAGGATCGCGACGCAATGCCGGACCTGGCCAAGCTGCATTTTGCCGGGCTGATGTCGGCGGGTCCGAAAAACGCCGAAGGTCTGGTCGCGATCCTGAACGGGTTCTTCAATGCCAAGGTCCAGATCGAAGAATTCGTCGGGGACTGGCTGATCCTTGAAGCGTCGGATCAATGGCGGTTGGGAAGTCCCAGCGGTCTGGGGGGCACCACCTGCATCGGGGCGCGGGTCTGGTCCAATTCCGCGAAATTCCGTTTGCGTGTGGGGCCGTTGTCGCTGGAGGAATACAAGAAATTCCTGCCGCACACGCCTGCGATCAACCGGCTGCGGTCGATTGTCCGAAACTATGTCGGCGACCAGCTTGATTGGGATGTGAACCTTGTCCTGCGGGGCAAGGACGTGCCGCAGGCACAGCTTGGGGCGACGACACAACTGGGCCTGACCAGCTGGATCGGGTCCGAGGATCACCCGGACGAAGTAGCAGATTTATTCATGACACCGATGGTTGACGCGCCATCGGAAACGGCACTTGCCGCGTAACATATTGACTTTATCGCGTTGAAGCGAAGGAGACGAACATGACCGAGATCAGCCGTGTTGCCCTGTTCGGCAAACTCAACAAAGTCGGCTACCAAGCCATTGAAGGCGCCACGGTCTTTTGCAAGATGCGCGGCAACCCGTATGTGGAAGTGATCCATTGGCTCGCACAGTTGGTGCAGGTCGACAACTCCGACATCCAGAAACTGATCAGCCATTACGACATCGATACCGCAAAGCTGTCTGCGGATATGACCCGTGCGCTGGATGCCTTGCCGCGCGGGGCCAGTTCGATTTCCGATCTCAGCTCGCATCTGCAGGACGCGATGGAGCGGGCCTGGGTCTATGGGTCGCTGATGTACAATTCCAACCAGGTGCGCACCGGGTACCTGATCCTCGGGATGCTCAAGACGCCGGAATTGCGGTCGATCCTGATGAACATCTCGCGCGAGTTCGGCAAGATCGGGGCCGATGATCTGTCGGACAACTTTGCCAAGATCGTCGATGGTTCGATCGAGGATCGGCTGGCCCCGCAGGACGGGTCGCAGACCGGCGGCGGGGCTGTGCCCGGCGAAGCGTCCGGTGCGATGGCGCCCGGCGCCATGGGCAAGCAAGAGGCGCTGGCGCAATACTGCACCGATCTGACCGAACAGGCGCGCAACGGAGAGATCGATCCCATCGTCGGCCGCGATGAAGAGATCCGGCAGATCGTCGATGTGCTCATGCGCCGTCGTCAGAACAACCCGATCCTTACCGGTGAGGCCGGTGTCGGGAAAACCGCCGTGGTCGAAGGGTTCGCGCTGCGGATCGCGCGCGGGGATGTGCCGCCCGCGCTGAAAGACGCGCGGCTTCTTGCGCTGGATGTGGGGCTGTTGCAGGCGGGTGCGTCCATGAAGGGCGAATTCGAGAACCGCCTGCGTCAGGTCATCGACGAGGTTCAGGCCTCGACCGTGCCGATCGTGATGTTTGTGGACGAAACGCATACGCTGGTCGGGGCAGGGGGCGCTGCGGGCACAGGCGATGCGGCCAACCTGCTGAAACCGGCGCTGGCGCGCGGGACGTTGCGCACCATCGGCGCGACCACATGGGCCGAATACAAGAAGCACATCGAAAAAGACCCGGCACTGACCCGTCGTTTCCAGGTGGTCCAGGTCGAGGAACCGGATGTGCCGAAGGCCATCATGATGATGCGCGGCATTGCCACGATGCTGGAAGGGCACCACAAGGTGCAGGTGCTGGACGAGGGGATCGAGGCCGCCGTTTCGTTGTCGGCCCGCTACATCCCGGCGCGGCAATTGCCCGACAAGTCGGTCAGCGTCCTGGATACGGCCTGTGCACGGGTTGCCGTAAGCCAGCACGCGGTCCCCGCCGAGGTGGATGACAGCCGCAAGCGCATCGATGCCCTGACCACGGAGCTTGAGATCATCGAACGCGATGAAACCGCAGGCATGGACGTGTCGGACCGCCGCGAGACGATTTCCGCGCTGAAGGCCGAGGAAGAGGCGCGGTTGGCGGAGCTGGACAAGAAGTGGCTGGCGGAAAAAGCCGTGGTTGCCGAGATCCTGGATTTGCGGGCCAAGCTGCGCGAAGGCGGTGCGCCCGTGGATGCGCCCGATGCCGGTGGCGAAGCTGCGGCCGAGGCCAGCCCGATGACCGCCGAGGAACGCGCGGACCTGCTGTCGCAACTCAAGGCCAAGAACGCGGAACTGACCGACCTGCAGGGCGAGAACCCGCTGATCCTGCCCATCGTGGATGCTCAGGCGGTGGCCAGCGTGGTCGGGGACTGGACCGGCATCCCCGTGGGCCGGATGGTCAAGGACGAACTGGCCACGGTGCTGGAACTGAAGGACCATCTTGCCAAGCGTGTGATCGGTCAGGACCACGCGATGGAGATGATCGCAAAGCGCATCCAGACCAGCCGCGCGGCGCTCGACAATCCGAACAAAC
>CAYZAD010000011.1:20747-32908 GCA_964476315.1 uncultured Rhodobacterales bacterium | reverse complement strand
CCTGCCCACATTGCCCACATTCGCGGCAAATGCCCGACTTCATGGGGGGCGGATGTGTGCAGGGCGGGGTCGAAGCTGCTCTTGGACGCTGCTCAATCAATGTCCGTTTTCTTCGAATGGCGGTGTCCTCGATGCTGTTTCCAGATCGGCACTCAAGTCTGTGGCCAAAGCAAAAAACCGTCGTCGCACGGTCTCGGCGTAGGGATTGGCCTTCTCGATCGCTTCGAACACTTCCGGTGCATCGTGCTGCACCATGGATACTGCCTCGGACAACAAATCAAAGCTCTTGGTTGTCATGCGCGTGGGTAGGGGGCCCATTCTCAGGAGCACTTTGGCGATGAGATGTGTGAGCCCCTGGACAACTGCTGCGTCTTTGTCGTGATCGTCCGGGGTCGATATGATGACGGTAAGACCCAGGACCTTGCGTAAGAACGCAGCAAGCCTCGCATGGCGTCTTCCCCGGATGGGGCAGACCGCAATTTTTAACCCCGCAAGGCCTTGCGCAGCGCTTTGAGGGCCGAACAAGGGGTGCGTTGCGACAATGTCTGCATGGTTCGGGAGCAAGCGCCGCATGATTTCCGAGGGAACGACTTTGACCGAGCCAACATCGACAATCAGCGCTCCGGGTCGACAAGCAACCGCGATCTCGCTGACAACCTTCTCAAACGAAGACACCGGTGCCGCAATGAGGATCACATCAGCCTGAGCGACTGCGTGCAATGACGTCAGACGCACTCCGAGGTGCATTGCTGACCTGCCAACGTCCGGGGACGGATCATGGGCCGTTATTGTGAAATGCTGGCCGAGATGACGGGCGGCGAGTTGTCCAAACGCACCAAACCCCACGATGCCGAGCGACGGCTTTTGACTTTTTCTGTTCTTGTTCATTTTTCGACCTTTGAAAATGCCGCCCGGCAAAAGGTCTCTTGGATATTGACCGCTGTCAGGGGCAGCGGAAAACCAATGATGAAGGACCCGCAGCTATGGAAGCTGAGGGTAATAGTCCTGCGATGCGAAGAACGGGTTCACCATACCGGCAGTGATAGAGCACCCCAGAGAGCAGCGTCAATGCTGTTGCGACATGGCGGCCCTTGGCCGTGGCGCCGCATCCCGGAGGTATGGGCTCATTGCCTCCACCGAAGGCCGTGCAGCGACTCGGGCGCAAGACCGCCGGACCGACATCACTTGCGGCCGAAAGGCGACGTCCAGTGCTGCGTCCGGATGGATGCTGCAGGAAAGGCTTTCTGTGCTACCAGGTCTCTATGTCGCCCGCACAAGAATCGAATACTCCGTCTGCCATGTCGTGCCCCCGACCAGCCGCACGAAGCTTTGCAAACCGTCTCGCGCCAAAGGTGTGGATCGGGCTGTGCTTGCAGGGACGCCAAGATCAAAGGCCGCAGCCACGGGTTCGATCCCAATCGCGCAAACACGGCTATCCCATGGGGCATAGTCCCGCCCCCGGTTTGACAGCCACAACAGGCAGAATGGCAAGTCCGCATCGTTCCAACGGATATCGACGCAGTAGCCAAGATCCGGGCGAGACAGGCTTACGCAGCCCCCCGGAGCGGACAGCAGGACAAGGTCTTCGCTTTGGCCGGGAAATGGCAAATGGCGGGCATCGACCTGCCCTCCGGCACTGGTCCGAAGTGTCGAGATGGGTACCCTGCGCTGGTCGGGCGCAAGGAAGCTCATTCCAGGCTCAACATCTACCGGAAATGTCCAGGCCGTTTCCTCGCCTGCAATATCAAGCTTTGCGGTGCCCGGTTCGGTGCCAGCGAGCGAGACGACTGGATGAATGCCGAGTGGCACCTCGGCATCGAAGCGCGCATCGACTTCAAGGCGAAACCGGATTTCGTTTTGCGCGGCAAGCTCAATGTGACGCCGCAGCCCGACAATTGGCGTCGTTTCGGGATATGCGATTTCGGCCAGCGCCGATCGCGCATTTATTTGCGTGAGAGACCATGTCGAATGGGCACCGTATCCATGTGCAAAGCCGTTCCACCCGGGTCCGTTTTGGGGAGATTGCCATTCCTTGGGAAGGTCGGCGGGTGGTTGGGGGACCCCAAACGGTACGCAGGGCCATTCGGCACCGAGATGGCGCGTAAGGGTGTCCATCTCGCGCGGATCCCGGTGCCATGGGTTGTCAAAGAACGGCTTGACGACAGACCGACCGGCCGTGAGTGCCGCGTCGCGTACGATGGCACCCACAGGGTCCAGTTCCAACCAGGCGCTGCCATTGACCAGTCGCATCAAACGGTATGCAAGGCGGCTTGGCCCGAAATTGCGTGTCGTATCGGCTGTAGATCCCTGTCGTCAAAGTAATCCGGTTGGTTCTGCTTCAAGGCTTCGATGTCGGGAAGGACCTGGCGGAGGTGTTCTTTCAGGCTTGCCTCGATTTCGGGACGGTCATTTCCGGCGATTGCGGTAATGATCCGCCGGTGCTGCTCGATCAATCGGTCAAAGGACTGTGCTCGCGACAGGCTCAACCGCCGCACCCTGTCCATCTGCACCTTAGCTTCCGCAATGTAGTCCCAGACCAGTGGTAAACCCGCAATCTTGGCCAATTCAAAGTGCATCGCCTCGTCCGAACCATAAAACAAGGCCGCGTCGCTTTCCCTGTTCGCCAGTTCCTGTTCCTCGATGGCATGGAACAACTTGAGTTCAGTACGCGAATTCATCTGCGTTGCCGCGGCCATCGCCACTGAGATTTCGAGAGACTCCCGAACGAATTGTGCCGTGCGGACGGCTTCGACCCGGATCGGGGCCACAATCGCCCCACGGTTCCGAGAGATCTCGACCAGCCCCTCACTTGCCAGCATGGCCAGTGCTTCCCGTATCGGCGTGCGGCTGACACCGAATTCCTTTGCGAGCTTTTGCTCGACCAGCATGTCGCGTGGCTTGAGCGTCAACTCGATAATCTTTTGACGTAATCCTGCATAGACACTCGATGCAGTGGAATGGGCCAGTTGTCTCATCTGAAAATCACCTCATCGGTCGTCCAGAACGCCTCGAGCCTAGCGACGCAAAGATTCGTTGACAACGTAAAATAAGTATGCAGGTATACAAAACTAATGATTGTATACAATTGAGGCGCGTGACTTTCCGTGAAAAACAAGGCCTATATCGTGACCGGTGCTGCGAAGGGAATTGGTGCCTCGGTCACCGCGCATCTTGCGGCAAATGGCGCGCATCTGGTCTGTTTGGACGTTGACTCCGAAGGTCTCGATGACCTGCGATCAGCACTCCCCAAGGCACAGATCCGAACCTTGGTCGGCTCCGTCGCTGATCCGGCCACGTGCAATGCCGCCGTGGCGGCCTGCCTGGAAAGCTATGGCAAAGTGGATGGCCTTTCCCATAACGCCGGGATCCAGCGCTACGGAACTGCCCGGGACACATCACTGGAAACCTGGGCCGAAGTGATCGATACAAACCTTAACGCGGCCTTCTATCTCGCGCGTGCGACGCTGCCAGAGCTTTGCAAAAGCCGGGGTGCTATCGTCTTCATGGGGTCTGTGCAGGGCTTGGCCAGCCAAACGAATGTCGCGGCCTATACTACGGCGAAACATGGTCTTATCGGACTGACGCACTCGATTGCAGTCGATTTTGCGCGCGATGGCGTGCGATGCAACACGGTGGCCCCCGGATCGGTCGATACACCCATGCTCAGGGATGCTGTGGCTTTGTCCGATAATCCCGACGCCGTCATGTCGGCGATCAACGAGATGCATCCGATCGGACGCCCGGCTCAGCCCGCCGAAATCGCGAGTGTTGTTGCGTTTCTGCTTTCTGATCAGGCGTCTTTCATCACCGGAGAAACCATTCGTGTCGATGGCGGGCTTCTGTCCGTCATCGGCGGCTCCCCAACTTCGGAGAGATCATGAGCACTATCGCCGATATCCGGGTCGCAACCGTCGCCGTTCCGCTTGAAGCACCATTGCGTCATGCGAATGGCACCCATTGGGGAAGGTTCGTTCGCACCGTAATCGAACTGATCGATACCGAAGGGCGGTCCGGCTGGGGGGAAATGGGCGGTGGCGGTGAATCCGCGGAAAACGCAGTCCTCGCGCTCAAACCTTACCTCATCGGTCATGATCCCATTGAGCTGGAACAGCTCCGCTGGAAACTGATGAACCCCACCGCCTCGCTTTACAACAACCGGATGCAGCTTCATGCGGCGGTCGAGATGGCCAGCATGGATCTCGCGGGCAAGCAACGTGGGCTGCGCGCCTGCGATCTGATCGGGGGCGCCATCCGGGAACGGGTCCCGTTCGCCAGCTATCTTTTCTACCGCTACGAAAATGACGCCGGCACCGCAGGTGGAGAAACCAGCGCCGACGAAATCGTGGCCATGGCCCGGCACCTGAAGGAGAAACATGGCTTCACCACCCACAAGCTGAAAGGTGGGCACTTTGCGCCCAATCACGACATTGCGGTGATGGAGGCGCTGGCGCAGGCCTTCCCCGGTGATACGCTCCGCCTTGACCCGAATGGCGTCTGGTCTGTGGAAGAGGCCATCAGGGTTGGCCGCGCGATCGAACACCTCCCAAATGATTACTTCGAAGATCCGACCTGGGGTCTGGACGGTATGCGCCGGGTGCGCGACCGCATATCCATACCGACCGCGACAAATCAGGTTGTCGTCAATTTCGAACAACTCGTGCAGTCGATCCGTCAGGACATCGTTGATGTGATCTTGCTCGACACAACCTTCTGGGGCGGTTTGCGACAGGCCTACAAGGCCGGAACAGTCCTTGAGACTTTCCAGTTCTCGGCTGCCGTACACTCATCGGGAGAGCTGGGCATACAACTGGCCTCCATGCTCCATCTCGGGGCCGTACTGCCCAATCTGAACTTCGCAGCTGACGCGCATTACCACCACCTGCGGGACGACATCATCAAAGGCGGTCTCATGAAGTACGAAGACGGCGCCATCGCGGTGCCGAAGGGACCTGGGCTTGGTGTCGATGTCGACCGTGAGAAGCTCGACGAATATGCGGAGCATTTCAAAGAGGTTGGCGGCTATGCCTATGATCGCGACCCCGGCCGGCCCGATTGGTATGCGGTGATGCCGGAACGTAATTTCGCGGACCCCGCGCTCAAGCGGATCAATGGGCGGACGTGATGGCCAGCAGCATCAAAATCCGTGATCTCGTCAAGGTCTATGGCCGTCTGCCGGTCGTCCGCGGTGTCGATCTTGATATCCCGCCGGGCAGCTTCACCGTCTTCGTCGGACCTTCGGGTTGCGGCAAGACGACGACGCTGCGGATGATCGCCGGTCTTGAAAGCATCTCGCACGGTGAGCTTCTGGTCGACGGCGTCCGCATGAACGAGACACCGTCCCGCGACCGCGGGGTTGCGATGGTCTTTCAGTCCTACGCCCTCTATCCGCACAAAACCGTGCGCGAGAACCTCGAATTCTCTCTCAAGCTTGAGAAGCTGCCCGAAGCCGAAAGACAGCGCCGCATCAAAGAGGCCGTCGAGGTGCTGGAACTGGACCCCTATCTTGAGCGGAAACCGGCGGCACTTTCGGGTGGCCAGCGTCAACGGGTCGCGATGGGCCGTGCTCTGGTCCGACAGCCTCAGGTCTTTCTCTTCGACGAGCCGCTTTCAAACCTTGATGCAAAATTGCGCAATCAAATGCGCGTGGAAATCAAGCGGCTTCAGCGGCAACTGGGTGTGACGACCGTTTACGTCACCCACGATCAGGTCGAGGCGATGACGATGGCCGACATGATCGTTGTCATGCGCGACGGTCTGGTCGAACAGACTGGCAGCCCAATCGAAATCTTCGAAAACCCGGCCAACGAGTTCGTCGCAAGCTTCATCGGCACACCGCAAATGAACCTCATGGACGTGACGATCGATGGAGATGCCGTGGCCTCGCCCGATCTTGGCATCACGCTTGATCTTCCCAAAGATCGCTTTGATCTGGGGTCTCTTCCGAACGGAAAGGCGCGACTGGGTGCACGACCCGAGCATTTGATCCCGGTTGGGCACGGCGCTGAGACGCCAGCCAATACGCGCTTCGATGCCGAGGTCGAATTCAGTGAAATGCTGGGGAATGAGACGCTTCTGTTCTGCCGAAAGGGCGATCTGAACTTCGTCGCACGCATGCACAATCCAAGAATGATCGAACCGGGTGAAAAGATGACCTTTGGCGTCGATACCCACCGGCTCAGTCTCTTTGACCACGACACCGGCCAGACCCTGCGCCGGTCTCGATCATAGGCCACAACTTAAACGTAACAGGGAGGACAACATGAACCAATTCAGAACAGGTTTTGCATCCATTGTGGTTGCATCCGCGATTGCCACGGCGGCCTCGGCCGATGTCGAATTGCTGCACGACAAGGGCTTCTGGTCCGAAGCACTGGAGGCGGTCGGCGACGCCGCCGAGGCGAGCACGGGCACCCGTTTGGTGCAAACGCCCTATGCCACACCCGAACAATACAAGGCCTTTATCCAGACATCTGCGACAAGCGGCGAAATGCCGGACCTGTTCACGTGGTGGACCGGTGGTATCTACGAAGAACTGATCGCATCCGGTCAGGTGGCGTCGATGGATCCGCTCTGGGACAAGATGATCGAAAGCGGCGATTTTGACCCAAGCTTGCGCGAATTCTATTCGGTCGATGGTACAGCCTACGGCATCCCGCTGCACCTGTCGCGGTGGGTGGCACTCTATAACACGGAGCATTTCGAAACAGCCGGCATCAGCGAGCCAACAACGTGGGAAGAGCTGGAGGCTGCGGCCGCCGCCCTGAAAGATGCGGGAATTACGCCGTTCCACGCCACTACACAGGAAGGATGGCGGGGCTTTATCTGGTTTCAGGAAATCATGATCCGGACAAACCCGGAGGCTTATGCCGGGCTGCATGATGGCTCGGTTGCCTATGACAGTGACGCCGTGCGCAACGCATTTCAGATCTGGTCCGATTGGTACGCCAGTGGCTACTTCACCGATCCCCGCTCAAACGACGAGGTGGGTGATTTCGCCAAGGGAACCGGCGCAATCTATCTGATCGGCGACTGGGCCGTCGGCATCGTCGAAGGCGCTGGCATGACCGCTGGCGAAGACTTCTCGGCCTTCATCATGCCAAACCAGGACCCGAGCCTGCCGTCTTCCACGATCCTCGAAGGCAGCCCGATCGTCATGTCGGTCTCTGGCGCGGAAAATCCCGATGCAATGACCGGACTTGAGTTCTTTGTTTCCGTGGACGGCGCGAATGCATGGGCCAAAGCCTCAGGAAATTCCATCGGCAACGCCAATGCCGCCGCACCGAACCCGATCGTCGAAAAGATCAACGCGGACGTTGCGGCCAATGGCACCATTGCAATCGGCCGCTGGTGGGAGGCCGTCCCTGCCGAACTTCAGGGTGAATTCGTTGCAGAGTTCAACCGTTTCATGCTCGATCCGACGATGGAAACCGCCGAAGATGTCATGGCAACTCTGCAAGCGCTGAACGCCGATTATTGGGCCAACCAGTAATCGTGACCTTGGGCGGCGGCTTTTCTCCCTGGCCGCCGCCCTCGATTATTGCACAAGGAACGGGAGACGGAATGGACGGATGACGAAGCGCGAAACAAACGAAGAAATCCTTGCCCGTATCGGGCTGGATCAGTTGGCACGAACTGAACGTCTCCGCGAGCGGCGCGCCTTTCGCAGTGCCTTTGTCTTCATGTCGCCAGCGATCATTCTGGTGTCTGTCGTTTTGCTCTTCCCAGTGCTGTACAACATCTACATCAGCCTGACGAAGTGGCGGCGTTTCTCGGGTTTCGATGAATTTGCCGGGCTCGACAATTACACCCGCATGGCAGGAAATCCATTTTTTGGCGATGCCTTGTTCAACACCGCGATCTGGGTCGTCGCCTCGATGACCCTTCCTTTAGCCATCGGTCTGGGGCTTGCCGTTCTGCTTCGCGGCGCACCCGGTGAAAATGCGTTCAAGAACATCATCTTCCTGCCGCGCATACTTGCGCCCACCGTCGTCGGCGTCCTGTGGTTTTATGTCTACGCGCCGGACGGCGTCCTGAACCGCGCCCTGTCTGCCGCCTCCGGAAGCGATGTCGACATCGGCTGGCTTTATCAGGACAACACGGTCACCGGGGCTATTATCGCAACTTTTGTCTGGCAATCGGTCGGGCTTGTGATGGTGCTGATCCTGCTTGGCCTCGCCGCCATTCCGCGCGACCCGATTGAAGCGGCCACGGTTGACGGCGCCAGCCCCTTGCAGGTGTTCCGCCATATTACCCTGCCGCTCTTGCTGCCAACCTTGCTGGTCGTCACGATCCTCTCCGTCCTTGCCGGATTTACCGCTTTCGACCTGCTCTGGGTCATGGGTGTTCCGTACCCCGGCCAACGCACACTTTCACTGGCCGTGTTCATGTATTTTGAAGCCTTCCAGAAGGGCGCATGGGCCTTCGGCTCGGCCATCGCTGTCGTCATCGGCATCGTCGTCCTGTCGGTGACCTGGATACAGGCCGCTATGCAGAACCGCATCGACAAGATGACAAAGTAGGACAAACCATGGCCGTTGACCTCGACTCACTGGACTTTGACAAGATCGCCCGCGAGGAGCGACGTCGCGGCAAAGGGTCGTGGCTCATCATGGCCGGCGCCGTTTTGATGAGCGCGATCTGGATCGTCCCGTTCTATTACATGGCGATCTCGATCTTCAAATCGACACCCGAATACGCCCAGAAGAACCCGCTTGCCCTGCCAGACGGGCTTGGCCCCTTCATCGACAATGCGGTTACGGCCTGGAACAACGCAAAGATGGGGGCGGGCCTGCTCAACTCCTTCATCTACGGAAGCATCGGCGCAGCCTTGGCAGTCTTCATCGCGGCCTTGGCAGCCTACGGTCTGACACGGTTCGATTTCAAACAGCGCAATTTCTGGTTCATGCTGATCTTTTCCGGCACGGTCTTCCCGTTTCAGATGTATCTGATCCCGCTCTTTTTCACCTATCAGGACCTTGGGTTGCTCAACACGCATCTCGGCATGCTGATCTTTTACACGGCGATTTGCATCCCCTTCCCGGTCCTCGTTTTACGCAATTACATGAACGGCCTGTCGCGCGAAATGGACGAGGCGGCTCGCATGGATGGCGCGCGAGAGTGGACAGTCTTCTCTCGCATCATCCTGCCAAACTGCTGGGGCCCCATGACCGCAACCTTCCTGTTGCAGTTCACCTGGATCTGGAACGATCTCCTCTTCTCCACAGTCCTCGCGAACAAGACCGATGTCCGCTCCATCATGAGCGCACTACAGGTGTTTCAGGGGAGCTATTCGTCCTTTGGACCGAATATCATCATGACGGCTGCCGTCATCGCCTCTGTGCCATCGCTTGTCCTGTTCATCTTCCTGCGCAGGCATTTCATGGATGGTATGCGGATATCCAATGTCAGCTGAGCCTCAACTGCCCATCCTCGGCACGGCGACGCGCATTTTGCCCTGTGCCTGTATCGTGGGGGAGAGCCTGATCTGGGACGATCGCAAGGGGTATCTTCTGTGGGTCGACATGCTGGGACAGCGCATCCATATGCTCGACCCGGAGGCAAACCGGCACTGGACGTATGAGACCGCCAGAATGATCACGTCCATCGGCCTGCGCGAGGATGGTGGCTATATCGTCGGTCTGGAACGGTCCGTTGCCTTGTGGGAGCCGGACACAGGTTTCATCCCTCTGCTTGATTTGGAACCTGATCGCCCGTCGAACCGGTTGAACGAAGGTGTCGTCGGACCCGACGGTTGTTTTTGGGTTGGCACCATGCAGAACAACGTTGATGCGCAGGGTCAGCCGCGGGATCAGACGGACTGCAGCGGGCAACTCTGGCGCATTACACCAGACGGGCACGCGGAGCTGATGGTCAGCGACGGCTTTTGGCTTACCAATACCATTGCCTGGACGGGGTCGCGGATTGTCGTTGGCGATACCGGGCGCAACACCCTGTTCAGCTTCGATGCCGAGCCCGGGGACACAGGTCTGACGGACCAGTCCGTTTTCCTCGAAAACTATGACAACGGTCGCCCCGATGGTTCCTGTGTCGATGCCGACGAACATCTCTGGAACTGCCGCGTTGTGGGCGGGGCCGAGGTGTTGCGCATCTCTTCCACTGGCGCACCGACAGGCAGGGTGCAGACGGCCTGCACATGGCCAACCAGTTGCGCCTTCGGCGGCAGCGATCTCGGGACGCTATATATCACCTCGGCCTGCTTTACGATGTCACAGACACATCTGAGAGACTTCCCTTGGGAAGGGGACCTGTTTGCCTGCCGAATTCCTGGCGTCACCGGACGCTTGCAGCACAGGTTCGGCAAGATCAGCGAGGCTCAGTAATATGGACGATAGCGAATGGGGCACGGAAGACCGGCGTGGATACTGGAAGCCGAAGAAGCCACTGACCTACCCGGAGGTTTTTGTCTGGCCCGTCAAGCTCAAAGGCATCATCGCATGGTTGCCCGGCTACCTGTTCCCATGGACGATGCTTTACGCCGGCCTCAGCGTCATCGTCTTTCTGTTTCTCACGCCAAGCGTGTCTCGCATGCAGGAGGCGTCCCCGGACTGGATGCTGGCCATCCTGTTGCGCAACTACGCGCTCCACATCGCGATTGTGGGGGTCCAGCATTACTGGTTCTACGTCCGGCGCGGCCAGGGAACGGCCTTCAAATACAATCGCCGCTGGCCACAGCCACGAAACCCGGTATTCACTTTCGACAACCAGACACGAGACAATCTGTTCTGGTCACTTGTCAGTGGCGTTCCGATCTGGACGGCATGGGAATGCCTGGCATGGTGGCTCTACGCAAACGGCGCGGTCGCGCAGCTTGACATCGGCACCAATCCGATCTGGTTCGTTCTGCTCTGGTTCCTGGTGCCGCTTCTTCATGAATTTCACTTCTACTGTGTGCACCGGCTCATCCATCTCCCGTGGCTCTACCAACGCGTGCACTACCTGCACCACCGAAACATCAATCCCGGACCATGGTCCGGGCTGTCGATGCATCCAGTCGAGCATCTGCTCTATTTCTCGGGGGTCGCGATTTATTTCGTTGTGCCCGCGCATCCGCTTCACTTTCTGAACCTCAGCCTCCTGGCTGGATTGACCCCCGCCCAAGGCCACGCCGGCTTTGACCGGATCGCGACCAGTAAAGACAGATCAATCGACTTTTCCTACTATGCCCACTACCTGCATCACCGGTATTTCGAAGTGAACTATGCCGATGGTACGATCCCGATAGACAAGTGGTTCGGCACATTCCATGACGGCTCCCCGGAGGCCGACGAAGCCTTGAAGGCAAGAAGGTCAACGCTGCGAAATCAACGTGACACGTCTTGAGATGTCTCTCCTTTGTGGCAAAACACCACGTCAAGGGAGCGGAACGAGTCTGTGACGGGTCCAGAACGGGTTACGTGAACGTGGGGGAGGTCGGATTCTCGGTCTCGAGCCGGAATTTGAGAAACGCAGCTCCGTCGTACACGACCTTGCCAACCGGCCCCGCGCCGAGTTTGTCGAGCGCCCCCAGATTTTTTCGAGACGGTGGCAGAAGGAATGTGACAAACGGGATGCGTGTATCGGCAATGGCAAAATCGATGGCCTTCCTTGCAATGCGCCTGCCGAGGCCGAAAGCGTCGGGCCTGAGCACCAATCCAAAATCCCATTCGTCCCCTTCTTTTTGAAAGCCTCCCCAGCCGACGTAACGGCCGTTTGCCAGGAATGCCCAGTGCCCAAGCCCGTCCCGTGCCCAGCACGCTTCTTTCATGGCGACGAACTTTGCCGCCGTCGCTTCATCCCAGCCGGATGTCAGCAGCGGCATGTGCTCTGCCACCCGTGGATCGGACATGTGGTCTGCAATCTCGGTTGGCTCGATTTCCGACAACCGGACGAACGCGATATGCTTGTTCATGTCGGGGCCTCCCTTTCTCCGAATGCGGACCTTCATGTCCTGTTAAACAAAAATTGGCCCATCTGCATATCAGGGGGGCAAGACGGGACGGCGCGGTTTGTGTGTCATCGACCCGGCTTCGCTGACAAGGGTTCGCCCCCGTCGCCGTAATGGACAACACCGAACCCTTCCTCTGCCGAGGGGGGTGTGAAGTGGCTTGTGACCTCGTGGAACAGGGCGTCGGTTACAGCGAACGGGTGGTCACCCGCGATGT
>CAYZAD010000011.1:0-20647 GCA_964476315.1 uncultured Rhodobacterales bacterium | reverse complement strand
TGTCCCGGGGCGTTCCGCGCCTCGTATCGGCGCTCAGATGAATTGCTTGATCCAGTCGCTCAGACGCTCTCCGAAACCCGTGATCTCGGCGAGCAAAACGAGGGCCGGCACCGGTGCCACCGCGACAGCCGTGCATGCGAGAAATGTCGGGTAGGTGAAGGTCCGACTGTACCCGACCGCCATCGCGATGCCGCCCCCGCCGCCGATCACGGTGTTACCCGGCATGTTGATCAACGCCACGAGGGCGAGCCAGCGATAGCGCATCAACCTGTGACACCAACGCCGGTGATGCAAACGATCCTCGAAGACCAAGATGGGATCCGAACTTGGCGACACCGTGCCGAAGGCTGGCCGGGTGTGGTGTCCGGACGCGAGGCGACCGATTGCAAAGGCGATCGACAGCGCCAGCACCGTCGCGACATAGACGGGCCAGGCCATGACGGCGCCGAACACGACGAGAAGTGCAAGGCCGATTTCGGCACCCGGTACGAAAGGCATGGCGAGCAAAACCGTGTAAAGCAAGAGAAGCACCAAGCCCGTGCCGTGCGACGTCGAGGCCTGTTCCAGCAAGGACGACAGCATCGGTGACATGTCCAGCTGTGCTGTCACAATGGCCGCCACCGCGACAATCAGAATGAGGGCCCCCAAGGGCCAGGGTTTTCGCGGAGCGGGGAAAAACAGCCTGGGCGCGGTCAGGCGCGTGTGTGGGGCGAGCTTATGCATTTCGGTCACTTCTTTTTCAGTGTTTGAGGGCGTTGGGCCTGGGCTCACAGCTCACAGCTCACTCGAGATCGGGGAAGACAATCTGCGCGTCGCGCAATTGCGGCGGATGAGGATTTCCGCACAGGCAAGGTTGATGACCCACGCCCAGACCATCAGGAGGTCGCGGGTGAGGCCGAGTGGTTCGGTTTCGAAAATAATCAGGGCAATCAGGAAGAACGCGGTTTGAGTCGAGGCCCCTTGGCCGATCGCATAGGCGCGTAGCATCGCGGCGCGATGTGCCGCGCGGTTTCGCGACCGGATTGCGACGATGGCCCATACGATAAACGCGACCATCGCGAGGCTGAACGTGACCCGTGCCGCATAAAGCAATGGTCCCTGAAGGGTTTGCGGAAATGCGTAGAACACCGTCATCCAGAGTCCGCTGAGCGCGCTGACGCATCCTGCGGCCGCCACCACCCGCCCGAGCGTCCGATGAAGGGCAGGGCGGTGGTGCTGAAGGCTTTGCAGGACCTGCGTGGCCCCCACGAGGCAGAAGACCGAACTGCTCAGGATGTGCAGTGTGACCGGCACGGGATCGATCACCGCACGCGGGTTTGGTGGAAGGATCAGGGGACCGCCAAGAAGCTCTGGAACCCTGAGCAGGCCGAACACGGCCGGGATGAAAGAGTAAAGGAGGAGCAGGGCGAACAGGGCCCAGTCCCGACGGGTGATGAAATGCATGCGTCGATCTTTCGGAGGAGCGGCCCGGACCGCGTCAGGCGGGTTTGCGCGCGACGATGATCGGGCTCAGGCGTTTCTTGCCGAGATGCAGCCTGCGTTCGATCCCGAAACCTGCCGCTTCGAGGTGTCGGACGAGGTCTGCCTCGCTCAGCGGTGTCACGCGCGGTGCGATGCGGAGCGCGGTCAGCGTCGGGATCAGAACACGGATCGGCCAGGGGGCCGCTTTTGTGCACACGGTTTTGGACAGAAACAGACCGCCCGGCTTTAACTGTGCATGGATGGTTGCCAGAACCCCTGGCACGTCCTCAACGAGGTGCAGCAGGCTGAAAGCGCAAACCGCGTCGAAGGGCGCGCCGGCAATTTCCTGGGCCGCATCCGCGTGATGAAACGCGACATTTGTCGGTGCATCCGGGCCGAGCTTGGCATTGGCGATCCCGATCATGGCGCGCGAGCCATCGGTGGCGGTGTAGTGGGTCACTTTGGGTGCGAGCCGCAGGGCGGTGGTGCCTGTCCCGCAACCGATCTCGAGCACGCGGTCGCCGGGGTGAAGCAGCGATGCGGCAAGCGCGAGTTTTTCTTCGTAGGCGTCGGGATCGTCCACGGGTTTGCGGGCATATTTGGGCGCAATGCGGTCCCAGAAAAGTTGAGTGGCCATTGGTCGATCCGTCGAAGCTTATGTTTGCGGGGGTCCGGGAAGACGTGTCGTCGCCCGGTGTTGCGAGCGGTATCGCCATTCACGTGTGATTGGTCGATTGTCGAATTTCGTCCATCTGCTATACGATAATGTATGAACTGGCAGGCTATCTCCTTTGACTGGAATCAGGTGCGCGCCTTTCTTGCGACAGCAGAGGAGGGATCGTTCAGTGGCGCGGCGCGCGTGCTCAGGACGACACAGCCGACCGTAGGGCGGCAGATCGGTGCTCTTGAGGACGCGTTGGGCGTGACCCTCGTGGAGCGCAGCGTCCGGGGACTGACGCTGACCGAGGCGGGACGCGACCTGCTTGACCATGTCCGCGCCATGGCAGAGGCGGCGACGCTGATTTCCATGGTGGCCGACGGCAAATCGCAGGACGTCACCGGCGAGGTCACGATCACGGGGACCGACCTTCTGTCCGCCGCGATCCTTCCGAGCGTTCTGAAGCCCCTGCGGGAGACCGCACCGGGTATTCGGGTCCGTATTCTCGCATCGAGTGACATGGAGAACCTGACCCAGCGTGACGCTGACATTGCCATCCGCCATGTCCGGCCCGATCAGCCCGATCTGATTGCACGGCATCTTGGTGATTTCCGCGCCAACCTTTATGCCGCGTCGGGTTATCTTGACCGGGCAGGGCGCCCGCGCACGCTGCGCGAGGTGGCCGATCACGAATTTGTCGGCAATGCCGATCCGGAACGCCTGATCGCCCCGCTGCATAACATGGGTGTGCCCGTCCGCCCCGAGAGCTTTGTCATGTCGAGCGCAAACGGCATCGTGGCCTGGGAACTGGTGAAGGCGGGCTACGGCGTCTCCATGCAGCCCGAGGCCCTGGGCGAGGCGGAGCCTGACGTCGAGAAAGTGCTGCCCGGGTTTCCGTCGCTCGAATTCCCGATCTGGCTTGTCACGCACCGGGAATTGCAGACCAGCCGCCGTATCCGTATCGTATTCGATCTTCTGGCGCGCGGTCTTTCTGAACGGGTCCGCCGCGGCACCCATTCGGCTTGACAGGGTGCGATGGCCCATCTAAGCGGCGGTCAGGCCCCAGACGCCTGCCGCCCGCCGACATCCTGTCACGGTGAAGTTCTGCAGCTGACACGATCTTCGTCATCCTCGGCACCTGTCGCGCGGATGGTAATGCGGGCCCCGTCCAGTCATTGCGCGACCTCAAGCCGGAAGGAAAACGGGGTCATGTTGTCCCAAATCAATTCGTTTCTCGACGGGCTATTTGGCCCGATCTGTGCGCGCACCGCGCTTCTCATTTTTTGCGTCACGGGTTTGAACGCTCTGACGGCCTGCATGCCGGCACGGACGGTGTCCCTGCGCTGGGGGCGCTTCACCACGGTTGGCAAGGAGGTGCGGATATGACACGCGACTTGCCAACGATTGCACGGGCGAAACAGGAGGCGAAGCGGATGCGCGCGCGCCTCGCCGAACAGGGGGAGGCGATCAGCCATGCGCAGTCGCTGGAGCGGGTCGCAAAGCGATACGGCTTCCGCGACTGGAACACCTATCACGCGAAGATGCGCGACCGGTGCCCGCATGGCTGGGAGGCCGGTGGGCGGGTGACCGGGCGTTACCTGTCGCAGCCCTTTGCCGCGTCGGTGCTGGCGGCTGACCAACTCCGGCCCGGGTGGGTCCGGATGGTGCTCGACCTCGACGAGGCCGTAGACGTGGTCCGCTTCGACAGCTTCTCGAACTTCCGCAAGCGGATCCGGGTGGAGGTTGGCCCCGAAGGCCATTCGAAAGAGCGTACCTCGGACGGCACACCCCATGTGGTGCTTGATCCGGAGTGGCCCGGCGCCGAGCGGACCGCCCACAAGGCATGACCTGATCTTCTGAATCGTGGGGTTTGGCGGTGGTAGCCGGTTGGGCCGCGCTTTCCCGGTCTGGTCGGCGCGTGCGCCTGCTGGCAGGGGTGCCGCGATGGCATGCCCTGTTGGTGGGTCGCAGCTTGCCAGGAAATTCTTTGGCAGAGCGGTGCACCCTATGCGCGTTACATGCGGCAACCAAGCTGTGCGTGTGGACGGCGGTTGGACTTAATCTGACACCGCCTAACCCTTGTCGTGCGGGATCGGCCAATCGCTGTAGAATTTGGCAACGGGGTCGAGCAGTGCGCGCGACAGGCGGCGCAACTCGGCCTCTTTTGCTGTATCCGGGCGGGTGAGGTCACGGGCAATCTGGTCCAGAATGGCATGGCGATCCACGTGCAGAAAGCGTCCGGCATCGTAGACGACGTTGCCTCCGATCATCACGGTGGTGACAGCGCCCTGCTTTGCGCGCCGGACCAGGACATCGACGAGGGGCATCTCTGGATCTTGCCAGGGCCATGTGATTGCCGGCCAGTCCAGCAAGACAATGTCGGCAAACAGGCCTTGGGCCAAGTGCCCGATCTGCCCCTTGAAGGGGGTCGTGGCCGCGCCATGTTCAGTGGCCATGCGCAGGATTTGGGCGGCGCCCGGACAAGGGCTGGCATGCCCGGCGGGACGGTGCAGCGTCAGTGCCAGCCGCATTTCCTGCAGCATATCGCGATCATCGTTCACGCCTGCCTCGTCAATGCCAAGGGCGACGGGGACACCGCTGTTCAGGAAGGCGTTCAAATCGGCTGTGCCGCTTTTCAGGCGCAGGTTGGAGGAGCAGTTGTGGCACAGGCAGGCCCCGCGCTCGGCCAGCAGCGCAAGATCGTCATCCGTCATCCAGACCCCGTGGCCGATGGTCATCTGGGGACCGAGCAGGCCAAAGCGGTCCACATGGGCCAAGGCCGAACCACCTGTCCTGCGGCGGGCGTATTCCTTTTGATAGGGCGTTTCCAGAAGATGCATGTGCAAGGGGGCGCCGGTTTCTTCGGCCATGCGCGCGGCGCTTTCCAAGGCGGCATCCGACAGCCAGTGCAGGTTCGACGGAGCGATCTGGATGCCGACAAGGGGGTCCTGATCCCATTGCGCCCGCAAGGCATGGAACACGGCAATCTGTTCGGACAGGGGCAAACCGAAACCCGCCAGGTATGTGGCGGTCGGTGCTTGCAGGTCAGCAGGGAGTGAGCGGACGAAGTCTTCGTCTGCGGCATAGATCATACGGTTCTGATCGCGCAGCGCGAAGGAATAACTCGCCCGCATGCCCAACTCTTGATAGGCGCCGATAATCGTGTTTGCGCGCGCCACGACGGCGTCGGTGTCGCCCGGAGCGCGGCTGTGAAGATGCTGAACCGTGGTCACGCCGGAGGCGATCATTTCGAAGGCCGCATAAAGCGTGTCGAGCCTGGGATCGACATCGCGCATGACCAGCCGTTCCGGGAACCACAATTCCAGAGGCTGATCGCGCGCGCCCATCTGGAACGGCGTCAGTCCGACATGATGATGTGCATTGATCAATCCCGGAATGGCGACCCGTCCCTTGCCGCCGATCTCGGGCAGCCCCGGCGCCTCTTGGCGCAGCTTTGCGGCCGGGCCAATCCGGGCAATCCGGTTGCCGTCAACGAGGATTGCGCCGTCTTCGATGATGCGTGGCAGGCCATCGGGATCGAACCCTGTCACGATGTGGTCGGCGGTCACGAGTTGACGGGTCACAGGGCCACTCCTTTGGCTAGTCTGGCAAGGCTCAGGCGGACGGCGGCCGGCAGGGGTTCGATGAGCGGCACCGGCAGGGACCCGGCAAGTTCGCGTGCGGCCTCGGCCAGCGGTCCGCCGCCAATGATGATCGCATCGGCCCCGCCGTTGATCGCTGCGTGACAGGCTTCCGCCAACGCGTGGCGAAGGGCACCGGCATCGGCGGTCAAGGCGACCGGGTCTCCGGGTGTTGTCCATGTGCCAAGGAATGACCCGCACCCGTGGCTTTCGGCGGTCCGGGCGATCCTGTCGCGCAGGGCCGGGGTTGTTGTGACCACGGCAAAGCGCCGACCGCCTGCCGCGGCCTCGGCCATCCCCGCTTCGGCCAGGCCGGTGACCGGACGTTTCAGCCGCGAGCGCAGTGCCAGCAGCCCCGGATCGCCAAAGGCGGCGACGATCACGGCCCTTGCGCCGCTCAGCTTTGGAGCAAGCGCCAGCACAGTCTTCGCCGCCTGATCGAGCGCCGCGGGTTCGGTAATCATGGTCGCACCGAACGGCGCGGTGAACCCTTCTATGTGCACTGATGCACCCGCTTCACGGCGCGCGATACGAAGCATCGCGGCCGTGGTGTCCGATGACGTATTCGGATTGATCAACGCGATCATGGGGGACAAACCCTGTCGAAATGCTCGGCAATATCAATGCGGCGCGCAATCCAGAGCTTGTCGCGACGGCGGTCCAGTTCCGCCAGCACCTGCTGGAATGCGTTGAAGCGACCGGGGCGGCCAACGATGCGCAGGTGAAACCCGATATTGAGCAGGCGCGGCAGACCGCGATCCGCCTCTGCCATCAGAACGTCAAGCGCGTCGGTCACATATTCGACCATGTCTGAAGCGCAGACAAAGCCATTGGGATGAAAGAACTTCATATCGTTGGAGTCCAGCGCATAGGGCACCACGACGAGCCCCGACATGTCGCGGTAGGGCAGATCGTCGTCAAATCCGTTCGAGGTGTAGAGATACCCGCGCTCGGCCAGCAATGACCGTGTCCAAGGGCTTTCGGCCCCGCGGCAGAAGAATCCGCGCGGCATGTCGCCCGTGGCCGCAGCGATGGCCTTTGCCGCGCGGTCCAGATCGGCGGCTTCCGTTTTCGGGTTGTCATAGTCGGCATGGGGCCGCCACAGCCAGCCATGGCAGGCCGTTTCGTGACCATCCTGCGCCAACATGCGCAGCACCGGGGCCGCCCGTTCGGCTGCGCGCCCGCAGGCGAAGATCGTGGCCGGGACCTGATAGCGCCGCAGTGCATCGGCCATTCTCCATGCGCCGGCGCGCGTGCCATAGGCGAAGATCTGGGCTTGGCCCGGGTCCGGTTTGCCCTCCGGCACAACCGACAGAACTTCGCCCATGCGTTCGCTGACCGGATCCCCGTCGCTGACCTGCTGTTCGGCGCCTTCTTCGAAATTGACCACCACCGACACGGCAAGTTTGCTGCCGTTCGGCCAGACAAGCGCGGGCCAATCGCCGCCATATCCGATCAGGTCGCGGGTCATGGTGCAGCCCCGGTTGCGAAATCATCGGGTTGGGCCCGTGGCTGCCAGTCGTCCAATCCGGTCGCCTTGCGCCATGCGCGCGCGATATCGGCACGGGTTGCGAACCAGACACCGTCAGCGCGCAGCGCGTGGTCCAGAAACGTCTCGAGGCCGCCAATGCGGGCAGGGCGGCCTATGATCCGCGTGTGCAGCCCGATGGACAGCATGCGCGGCGCCTGCGCGGATTCTGCCAGAAGCCGGTCGAACGCCGCACGGCAGTACCGCGCAAAATCATCCGCAAAGACAAAGCCGCCGCCATTGTAGAACCGCATGTCGTTCGTATCGAAGGCATAGGGCAGGACGACATGCGGCCCATGGGCGGTTTCGACCGTGTAGGGGATGTCGTCATTATACGCGTTGCTGTCATAGAGGAACCCGCCCTGTTCGATCAGCAGCGCGCGCGTATTCTGTGACGTTGCAGAGCGGGTGTGCCACCCCACCGGAGGGCTGCCTGCAACGCGGTCGATCTCGGCCACGGTCCGGGCAATGGCGGCGCGTTCGGTTGCCTCGTCCATCCCGGCATGGCGTTCCCAGCGCCACCCATGAGCGGCAACCTCGTGCCCATCGGCCACGGCTTCGGTGGCAATCCAGGGCGTTGTCTGCACCGCGCGCCCGCACGCGTTGAGCGTCGCGGGCAGGTTGCGCGCGCGCAGCGCATCGCGGATCCGGGGCCAGCCTGCCCGAGGGCCATATTCGAAATGGCTTTCCATGCACGGGTCTGGCGCGCCTTCGACCTGTTCAACCGCTTCGTAGATATGTTCGTTGCGTTCATCCCCGGCCGTCAGCGCCAGTTCTGCCCCTTCCTCCACGTTCACGACAATCGACACCGCCAGACCGGCACCATTTGGCCAGCGGACCGCTGGCGGTTGGCCGAGGTAGCCTGCAAAATCGCGCGCAGCAAAGTTCATGCGGGCACACGCGCCGCGTCCATGAAACGGCGGCACATATCGATATCCCAGCGAACCAGATCTTTTGCATCCGCCTCGCGGCGCATCAGCGCGCTGCTGACGACGACCCCGTCCGACGCCCCCAAGGCATCGGCCACATTGCCTGCGGTGACGCCTCCGCCGATCAGGATGGGCCGTTTGATCCCGGCGGCCCGAACCGCGTCAATGCGCGTCAGCGTGTCGGAAAAACTGCCGCCGGTGATCACAAGTCCGTCGGCGCCAGTCTTGACGGCCCATTCGGCAGCGAAGGGTTGGGTTTCGCCGGACATGGGGATCGCGGTGCGGTCATGCACATCGGCAAGGAGGGCGATCTCGGGGCGCCGCAAGGCAGCGCGATGGGCGACCGCCTCGGCCCCCAGGCCCGTGCGCGGCCCTTGCGCGGTCATCGCGCCGCCCACAAAGACCTTCAGACGGACGAAATCGGCGCCGGACGCATGGGCAACAGACAGTGCCGCGGTTGGATCATGTGCCTCGATGATGATGCCCAGCCCAAGCTTGGGGTATTCACGCCGGATCAGCCGCGCAATTGAGGCCATCAGCGCAAGGGTTTCGGGCGCGGCCGCGCCGCCCGTCTTTGTCTGGTCCTGAAGCTTGACCCAGGGAATCCCGGCATCCGCAAAGACGCGGGCGTTGGCCAGCGCGTAATCTTCATACCAGCTGACGGACAAGTGCCGGTTCAGGGCGAAATCGGGCAGGTGCAAAGCCGCGATAATGGGTTTGCGATCTTCAAAAAGTGTCATTGGCATGGGGTTTTGTCCTTTCCCAAAGCCGCGCGTGCGGCCTGTCTGTCTGCGGGCAACGCGCCTGCCGCGCCAAAGCTGGAAACCACCCGCGCCGCAGAAATCGCACCAAAGCGCGCGGCCAGATGCGGGTCGCCGGTTTCGACCAGCCCGGCAAGAAATCCGCCACTATAGCTGTCGCCCGCGCCGGTCGGGTCGCGGGTTTCAACCGCGTGGATCGGAATCTGAACGGCGCTTTGGGCCTTGCGGTCCCAAACCAGAGACCCTTGCGGCCCCATCTTGGCGACAACCGCGCCCTTGGTGCGGGATGCCAGCACGGCAAGCGCGTCGGAGGGTTCCGCACCGGGCACAAGCGCGCGCAATTCGACCTCGCTGGGAAGAAAGGCGTCCAGCCGCGACAGAATGGGCGAAATTGCGTCGAGACCCTCCTTGGCCAGTTGCCAGCCCGGATCGGCGGTGATGATCGCGCCAGTCGGGGAAAAGTGGCCCAGCATCTCTTGCATCACCTCAGGTGCGCTTGGCGCAAGATGCACGCCGCGCGCACCGCGCCATTCCGGCGGCACCTGAGCCGGGCTGAGCGGATTCAGCGCGCGGAACTCTGAATAGCCAATCTCGGGCTGTGCTGAGCGGGTCATGAGTTTGCGCCGCCAGTCAACGACCTGTGCGGGGGTCAGCCGATCCGTGGGGAAACCGGCCTGTGCAAGTGCGCTTGCCGGGGCGGTCAACCCTTCGTCCCGGCGGCCTGCGCCGTCGTACAGAAACCAGCTTCCGGCTGTTAACGTGGCGTCTGACCATGCAACGCCGTCAAGCTGCACGCCACCGGCCCTGAGGCCTGCCAGAACGTCTGCCGGGTAACTTGACACCGCGCAGCTGACAAGGCCGACGCGTTCGACCCATGCCAGAGCGCCCACGGCCGAATAGGCCCCGTTCCCGCCGGCCTGGTTCAGCGCAACGGTGCCATCGGCGGCCACGATGTTGTCCACGGTCAGGCCGCCGATCGTGACCAGATCCGGCGTCACGGCTTGAGGCCGAGCCTTGGAGCGCCAAGGCCAAGCGCGTCGCGTTCCATCGCCGCGTGATAGCCGAACAGATGCATCGGCACACTGTAGACAATGGGCGCCGTGCTTGCCGCGACGTGGGGCAGATGCCATGCGACGTCGGCAATCTGCGCGATCTCGCTCTCGCCTTCTGGCAGCAGCGCAACGCAATAACCGTCGCATCCGCGCGACATGATCGCAGTTTCCAGCGCCCGTGCATGAGAGGCCGTGTCACCCGCAATCATGAACATCACATCGCCCGCTTTCTGAGTGCGGTAGTGATGATATTCCTCCAGCGGGAAAGAGTAGGCATGGATGGGGGCCAGTTCCTTGAGCTTCGCCGCGCCGAATTCGGCAGGCGCAAAGAACGGGCCCGCGCCTGTGGTCAGGACAAGATCCGCACCGGCAAGGTGCTTTGCGACGGAGCGGGCGGGCTCGTAAAAGCTTTGCGCGACGCTGTCGACCTGTTCGGGCAACGCGGCGAGCGCATCGTCCAAGGCTGCGCTGTCGCCGCCTTTTGCCTTCTGCACCGAAGCGGCCATGGCAAGCATCAAAGCCATTGCAGCCGTGCTGGACTGCGTCGGCCAGCCCCCGCGGGTGGCGATGATATGCAACGCACCCGGGCATTGCTCCATCAACGGAGAGCCAAGCGTGTTTGACAGCCCGACCGTGTAAGCGCCCTTGGCGGACGCCTGTTGCAATCCGGTGATGACCGGTTCCGTTTTGCCGCTGGAGCTGAGCCCGATCACGACGGTTTCATCGTCAATTGTGTGCAGGCCGTAATTTGCAAAGTCGAAGGCTTCGATCGGTTCGCAGGGCGCGCCAATTGCGTCTTCTATTGCGGGGCGCACGCAATGACCGGCGATCCAGCTATCGCCGCAGCCAACGGTCACGATGCGCCGGATACGACGGTTGGCGAGATCCTTTCCAATCGCGTCCAAGGGGCCGGTATTCGCTTGCAGCGTTTTCCGGATGGCATCGCCCTGCGACATCATTTCCTTGTCGGTCAGCGCTACCCGGCGGAAACGTTCCGGATCGCCCGGTTCATCGCTGGACGATTCGCGGCGGATTTCCGTCAGTCGTTGCTCGATATTCATGTTACTCCCCGAATGTGGATGTCGAAAGTTTGGTGGTGCCGCAAAAGGAGTAGCGCGGCGAATGGACTTTCGATAATTGTCAATAAATCTGAAAACGCAAGTGAAATGAGGGTATCGGAATGGAAGATGGAGCCAAAACGCCTTTGTTGCCCCGTCAGCAGCAGATTCTGGAGATCCTTGAGCGGCAGCGTTCCGCTGGAGTCACTCAATTATCAGAGGCGCTGGGCGTCTCTGCGGTCACCATTCGTACGGATCTTGATTCGCTTGAGAAGAGACGGTTGCTGCGCCGCATCCGTGGCGGGGCGATGGCGATTCAGTCGGCGCGGTTCGAGCGGCCGATGGATGTGCCAAGCCAGACCTTTACCGCAGAGAAAGAGCAGATTGGCGCGATGGCGGCCAGCCTTGTCCGGAGTGGTGAGACGATCATACTGGATGCGGGGACAACAACGTTGGCCATGGCGATGGCGCTTCCGCAGGATTTGCGTGATCTTGTTGTCATCACATCCAGTCTGGATATTGCGATTGCGCTGGAAGAGCATCCTGGCGCGTCGGTGGTTGTTACGGGTGGAAGCCTCAAGAAAACAGGGCGAAACCTGCGCTCCCGGTCGCTTGTGTCGCCGTTTGCAAGTCTGCTGCTGGAGCAGTTGAACGCGGATTGCGCCTACTTGTGCTGTGCCGGAATAGATGCCGAGCGCGGCTTTACCAACGCGCATTTTGAAGAGGTCGAGGTGAAGCGGGCCATGTTGGTGGCTGCGCGCCGCGCGGTCATGCTGGGGGATCGTGGCAAGATTGGTCATATCGCCGGAGCCCGGATCGCGACGCCGCGCGAAATCGCCCTTCTTGTCACCGACCGAAAGGCGGGCCCCGCCGATGTTGCGGCTATCGAAAGTGCGGGCACGCAGGTTTTGCTGGCGTGAACGAAGTGCCACTTTTTCATGCGTTTCGCTTTGCCTGAAGGCGGTGCGCGTCCTGTTTGGGGTAAAAATTGATAAACTTTCGAAAATTTTTCTTGATAATAATTTCGAAAGTGATCTTCCTTGTGTCAGGCGTCGGACACCCGGCGTTTCGACAACCGACAGGGAGTAAGCAATGAAACTGACCCGAAGAACTGTCTTGAGTGGCTTGGCGGCAACCAGCGCGCTCGCCAGTCCGACCATCTTGCGGGCGCAGACCCGGGAACTGGTCATGATCGGCTACGGAAACGATTCTGACGCACCGCTGATCGCGGCCGGCGAAGAACTCGGCCGGCGCAATCCCGGCGTGTCCTTGCGTGTGATCGGCGGTCTGTCCGCCGAAGCCTTGGCCCAGATCAAGGCCGCGCGGGGCGATTCGCCCTACGATCTGGCGGTGATGGGCTCGCCCGCGATCATCAATGCACTGGCCGAAGATGTGCTGGTGCCGCTCGATTTCTCGAAAATCCCGAACGCGGCCAATGTTGACCCGAAATTCCCGTCCTATGGCTATGACGTTGGCCAGCCGATCTGGTTCGAGGGCATCGGCGTGGCCTATGACACCACCCGCATCACCAATCCGCCACGCACCTGGGCCGACTTGTGGAGCGGTGAATACAACGGGCGCATCGGCATGTGCCGCCCACAGTCGAACCTTGGTCTTGGGGTGCTGGCAGCCACGAGCGAAGCCTTCGGTATGCCGCAGGATGACATGGAGTTCGCTCTCAAGAAGTGGCAAGAGCTTGACCCGCTCGTGGGCCGTTCGCCGCCCCTGTTGCAGCAGATGATCGAGCGCGGCGAGGTTGATCTGGCCCCGCTTTGGCATGTCAATTCGGCGCTTGCGGCCTCTTCGGGTCTGCCGATTGGCTATACCAAGATCACTGGGCCGGGTCCGCTGATGCTGCCGACCAACATCGTGCAATTCGTGAATACGCAGGAGGGAACTTCGGACCTCGTGCATGAATTTGCCAACATCTTGCTGACGCCCGAGATCCAGACCATGGCCGGAAGCGCGCCGATCTATTTCGGAACGGTGGTCGAAGGCATTGAAGTCCCGGCCGAGGCTGCGCCCTATGTGCCGTCCAATGCCGAGGAACTGGCAACGACGACATCCCTTGAGTGGCCATCCTTCGCGCCGCTGCGGGGGCAAACCGTCGAGACCTTCGATCGCATGTTCGCTGCGTGATGATGCAAGAACGTCCCGAACTTATGGACGCGTCGCGTTTGGCGGCCCCGGTGCTTCGCATCGGGGCCGTTTCCAAGCATTTCGGCACGGTAACGGTGCTGAAAGACTGTTCGCTTGACGTGGCCGAGGGTGAGATCGTCACGCTTCTGGGGGCCTCTGGCTGCGGCAAGACCACACTTCTGCGCTGCATTGCGGGTTTCTGGGACGCCGAGGACGGGATCATCGAAATCGACGGGCATGACATGGCGCCGCTGCCGGTCAACCGTCGTCCGGTCGGTGTTGTGTTCCAAAGCTATGCGCTTTTCCCGCACCTGACCGTCGCACGGAACGTGGGTTACGGCCTGCGCATGCGCGGGGTTCCGAAGGCCGAGATCGAACAGCGCGTGGCCAAAGCGCTCGACACGGTTTCCCTTTCCGAATTCGCCAATCGCTATCCGGCCCAGCTTTCGGGGGGGCAGCAACAGCGGGTTGCCGTCGCGCGGGTGTTGGTGCTGCAACCGCGTGTGCTGCTTCTGGACGAACCGTTCAGCGCGCTGGATGCCAAGCTGCGCGGCAGCATGCAGGTCGAATTGCGCCAGTTGATCAAACGGCTGGGACTGACCGCGATTTTCGTGACGCATGACCAGGAAGAAGCGCTGACAATGTCAGACCGCATCGCCGTCATGCGTGACGGCCGGATCGAGCAAGTGGACGTGCCCGACACGATTTTTGACTATCCGGCAACAGCTTACGTGGCGGATTTCATCGGAACATCGAATTTCTGGCGCGCCACGTCGCAAGACGGGCGCGTGACGCTGCCGGACGGGCAGGTTCTGACCACCGCGCTTGCGGGTGAGGTGCAGATCATGACCCGTCCGCACAATTTGCGACTTGGCCCGCCAGAGACGGGGCCTTGGCAGGGTAAAGTCGCGTTCCAGCGCACAGTCGGTGCGTTGATCGAGGTGCATGTCGAAATGCCAGATGGCGCGATCATTCAGGTCGCCATGATGCGGCAGGACCGGATGCAACCGCTTGCGCCGGGTGTGCCCGTCAGCCTGTCCGTGATCGACCCGTCCTTTTGCGCGGTGTACCCGGTCTGATGAGTGATCTGACTGTTTCCCAATCCGTGCCACGCGCGGGATTTCTGGAGCTTGTGATGGACAAGCTTCTGTCGGGGCGCGGTATCTGGCCCGCCGTGCCGGCGATTGTCGTGCTGACCATCGTCGCGGTTGTCCCTTTCATCATCCTTTTGTCGCTTGGGTTTTCCGATATCGAGGTGGCGCGCGGGGCCATCGTCTCGCAGACGTTTTCGCTGGAGCATCTGACCAATGCGCTTACTGACCCGCTTTACTGGACAACGTTCCAGCGCTCGCTCGCGCTTGCGCTGAACACCACGCTTTTGTGTCTGCTCTTCGGCTATCCGGTGGCCTACCTGTTCCTGATCGGGGGCAAGTGGACGCGGCGTATCATCCTTGTGCTGACGATCGCGCCGCTGCTGACCAGCGGTATCGTGCGCACCTATGCCTGGCTGGTCATTCTTGGCGGGCGCGGTGTGGTGAATTCCACCCTGATGAGCCTTGGCATCATCGATGCGCCTTTGCGGATCATGAACACCAGCACCGCTGTGCTGATTGGCATGGTGCAGATACATCTGCCCGTGATGATCCTTCCGCTGATCGCCGTGATGAGCCGCCATGACACCCGTGTGGTCGAGGCCGCATCGAACCTTGGCGCAAGCCATCTGGCCATTCTGCGCACGGTGATCCTGCCGCTGAGTGCGCCCGGTATCGGCACCGGGGCGGCGCTGGTCTTTACCCTCAGCTACACGACCTTCGTGGTTCCGCAATTGCTTGGCGGCGGGAATTACCTGAACGCCGCCACCATGATTTACGAACAGGTGGTCTACTCTCTGGAATGGAGCAAAGGCTCTGTCAGTTCGCTTATCCTGATGGTCACCTGCCTTGCGGTGCTGGTTGCCATCGCGCTTCTGACCAATCTTTTCACGGCCTGGACGAAAGGACGCGACGCATGATCCGCTGGCTGAAAACGGCGTCATTGGGCGACATTCTTGGCATCGGCCTTATCCTGTTCGTGGCGGTGCTGTCATTGATCCTGCTGATCGCGCCGTCAATCATCGTGGTCATCATATCGTTCGACACCCGTGCTTTTGTCAGTTTCCCGCCCGAGGGGTTCACCCTGCGCTGGTATGCCGAAGTCTTCGAGCAAACCGAGCTGGTGTCCGCCATGTGGACAAGTTTGAAGGTTGGGCTGATGGTGACCGGGATTTGTATTCTGCTGGGCGTTCCAACGGCGCTGGCCTGCGTACGCGGGCGGTTCCGGGGCCGCACGGCGCTGTCCGTCTTCGTGCTGGTGCCGCATATGGTGCCGGGGATCGTGCTGGGCGTGGCTGTGCTGTTCGCGGGGGCGCTGGTGGCCGTGTCGCCGTCGATCTGGCTGCAATCCATCTCGATTGCCGTGTTCATCATGGCCGTGATGGTGCGCACCGTACAAAGCCGACTCGTGCGGTTGGATGCGTCATTGGAAGAAGCGGCCACGAACCTTGGAGCCACATCCTTCCAGAGCCTGCGGACCATCACCTTCCCGCTTTTGTTGCCGGCCATCCTTGCAGGGGCCGTGTTCACGTTCGTGGAAGGTTTCGACAATCTGTCGGTTGCGATTTTCACCCATGGCTTCAACGATCGTCCCTTGCCGGTTGAATTGCTGGCGCTGGTGCAATTCACCTCGACCCCGCTGGTGGCCGCCGTTTCGGGCGTGCAGATCCTGCTTGCGATTGTGGCGCTGTTCGCGGTGTCGATGAGCGTTGGGCTTGACAATGTGAACGAATAGTCGGCGTGGCCTGCCGGTTGCGCACGCCATGTGCCCGATCTGGGAAATCACCGCGCACATGTCATGCCGGGGGTATGGCACGAGGCAGGGCTGAGTGAAAAAACGCGCACTCGATCGGGAACAGGGCGGTGCCGGCCCAATCTTGGACGGATGCCCCATCACAACGGGGCGGGCGGGCTCATGATCCGGCGGGTTCCCCCTGGATGCGCGTCAAGATGGGCGTCACCTTGGCTTTGAGCAGGGAAACCAGTTCCGGGTCATCGCGTTCGTATTCATCAGGAATATAGAGCACGACGATCCGGCTGTCGTGGGGGCGCTGCTTGTACTTTTTCCGGATCCGTTCGCGGTGGTGGGGCTCCATCGCGAAAATGAGGTCAGTGCTTGCAACGAGTTCCTTGCTGAGCGGCGTCGGAGCCTCATTGTCCGTACCTGCGGATAGGGATTCAATTCCGGGCCAATTGCTGAACAGATCTTCAGCGGTCGGGCTTCGCAGCCGGTTGGCCGTGCACACAAACAGGACTCTCATCAGGGCCTCCCAAGCGCCTTGTCGTTGGTGGAAAACTCTTGTTCGTGGGATTTAGAGCCAGCCGAACCACCGCGCGGCAAACCACAGTCCGACCGGTGGACCGATCAGGAGCGCAAGCACAAAGCAAGTCTGGAGAATGGCGTAGACAATGCGAAACGGCACAGCCCAAAGGCCATAATCCGTCAGACCGGCCCAGGTGCGGAAGGGGTTTGCACCATATTCTTCCAGAATGCGCGCTGCATAGATCGCGAACAGGGACAGCGGCAAAACGATACCGGCTGCCAGCAACGCCATAACTGCGTATTCGGCCCAGACCGTATTGCTCCAAACCCCCATGACGACAAAGGATGCAATGCCGATAAGGATCGAACCGGTGCCTGCAAAAGACGCAACACTGCGGACGCGGCCGTCAAGTGTCGAAAAACGCTTCCACCAGGTCCAGTAGACTGCCGTGGAGGGCAACGCGTCGATACGTGCCTGGCGCAAGGCGGCCTTTTCCTGCCGCTTTTTTTCCGCTTCGGTCAGTGGGCGTGGTGTGGGATTGTACTGTGGCGTTGCGGGCTGCTGGGGTTGACCCGGATTGGGTCGGATGGGGGGCGGTGTCGTTTTCGGTTTGTAACGGGACTGCAGTCCGACTTCGTTCATGATGCCGCCGGTGCGGACACCCGCGTTGCCCAGCAGGAAATCGTTCCAACTCTTGTCATCCATTGCGGTGTCTCCCAAGCAATCGATACACGTTGTGCGAGTCCCTTTCGCCATAAGGACGCATGGGCTTGCGTCCACATCATGCCACAAGACATGCCACTATTGAAGCAATGGAGTCGATGCGGGCTTTGAGTCGGGGCATGTGCAGCGGTGGCACGGACCACACGCACAGGTGGAAATGCCTGACCCCGATCAAACGATTAACACTTGACGGTGACGGTGCGGTCCCCGAGTGAACCGGCGTATGTCAGCGCGCGATCTGTTGGGCCGACACGCTTTGCGACACGAGAGCGGCCTCATCTTCGGTTTCCATGAATGGGGCATCGAACGCGTCGCGGCCCACCCCGATCAGGACCATCTCTGACGCGGTGCACATCCCGGTCGCATCGACGAAATGCCAGTCGCCCTCCAGCCAGACCTGGGCAACGGCATGAAAATCGGGTGGATTGACGCCCGGACCATAGACCGAGGCATAGCGTGCGGGAATGCCCGCTGCCCGGGACAGCGCGCAGACGATATGGGCAAAGTCGCGACACACGCCTTCGCGGCGCGCAAACGTGTCAAGCACAGTGGTCTGAGCGTTTGACGTCGCTTCGAGATACCGGACCTCGTGCGCGACCCAATCACGGATGGCGGCGATCTTTGCGCCGCCTTCAAGCGGGCCGAACCGGTTCGTGACGAAGCTGACAAATTCGTCTGACTGGCAGAACCGCGACGGACGCAGATAGGTGAATGCTTCGGCAGGAAGCGCATGAGCCGGATCGGCGGTCAGGTCTTCAAGGGGAGGCGTGTCTCTGGTCACCTTGACCTTGGCCTCGTAGCGCAAGCGGAAATCCTGGTCCTCGAGATGCAGCCAGGTGCGCGTACCGACACCGCTTTCCCCGGCGATGCGATGCACGGATGCCGCCTCCACATCAAGTCGGTCGGCGATGACCGTCTGTCCGGGGCAGCGCGCCGCCTCGATCGCCAGAAGGACGAGCCGGGACGGCCCGATTGTGTAATTGAGGTCGACGTTTAGGGCGATTTGCATGGCTGACATGGTTTCGTGTTATCCGACATGGCGTCGGTGCACAAATCCGTGGCCGGGCGCCCGGCCCCCTTTGCCCTGTGGCCGCGGGTTTCAGACCATTTGGGGGTTTGTCGAGGGTGAGCTGGTGGCCGTATCGAACGGTGCCGGGGCACGATTGCGATCCACGGAGCCGAGGCCGAAAAAGCGATCAAGCCCGCAAAACAGGCGATCCTCTGGCACCTGTGTCTTGCCCGAAAAGGTGTTGAGCGAAACGGGCGTCACAGCCTGCGATCCCCGCATTTTCTTGTTTTGCAAGCGTCCGTGTGGTTTCATCACAGGGGTCAAGAGTACTGCTGTCATTTTCGTCGGGTTCAGGCGTGATGCGATGCAGCCGAGATGTGATCGATTCATCCCAATAAATCTTGTTCAACTTTGCTGCCCGAGAAGGAATTTATCATGGCCAATTGGAGCGATGGGTTCGGCTTTCTTTTTGATCCGTTGACAGGGACGACATTCGACAATCGTCAGCCAATCGACATATCCGGTGACGGAACGCTTTTGGCCGTCGGCCAGATCGATGACGAAGAGATCGATCTGTTCGCGTGGAACGGTGATGCCGCGCAATATGTCCCGATCGGTACGATCAGTGGCAACTACTCGGTAAGCACGCAAAGCTTTCTGCAGTCGGCGTTTTTCGGAAACAGCTTTGAAGTGTCGGGCGATGGCAACTGGATCATCGTGGGTGACGATCAAGCCAGCCAACTGGCCGGGAGCAGCGATCCGACGCTGCGGGTTCTGACCGGCGGTGTGTCGCTGTTTGAAAAGCAGACAGACGGCACCTTTGATGTCGCGCGGACGATCATCGGATCAGAGCTCGCCGCGATTGGTCATGCGGTCGATATCAGCGACAACGGGGGTGTCTTTGCCTATTCGACTGGCGCGACCAATTCGCGCTCGAACGTCTTTGTTGAGTTCGCAGGCGGTGCCAGCTTCACGATCAACGAACCGGCTTCCGAGATCAATGTCCCAGACCATTTCTTTGGCGAGTCGCTGGCCCTGTCGGGTGACGGCAACGCGCTGGCGATCTGGTCGGGGGCGACGCAGACGCTGTATCTTTATGCGCGTGCCGGGAACACCTTTGTTCTCCAGACGCCCATCGCGATCAGCCTGCCGGTCGGTGCCGACCCGGTTGCCACGCTCGATTTCGACCTGGCGGGCAATGCGCTGGCCGTGGGGCTGCCCGGCGCGGGCGAGGTTCTGTATTTCACCCGCGGAGCACCGGCGCTTCCGTTTCCGGCGCCGGTTGTCATCAGCGACCCGGACACGACCGGCAGCTTTGGTTCGGATGTCAGCATCTCTTCCATCGGGAAGACGGTGCTAATCGCCGATGCGGGCGATGACAAAGCCTATATCTATGACGCCTCGCTTCAAACACTCAGCGATGTGACGCCCTCCGGTGCGGATATCGGCGCGGTGGTGCTGACCTCAAACGGCGAACGCGCGGTTCTGGGCGATGCGGCGACGGATGGGGTGCAGGTGTTGGACGAGGCTTTGCTGCCGCTTGCCGATCTCACGCTGGACGAAAATGATCCCGAGCAGATCATCGACGGCCTCGCGGGTGTGCTGCTGCCGGATGGGGACACGCCGCAGGTTGTAAACCTGACGGACAATGCGGCTTTTGCCGGGTTCGCAACGCTGAGCGGCAACAACATTGTCATTGATCCACACGCATACGATTCCTTCACGACGGGTGACAGTGCGGTCGTCACCGTCAGTTGGGATGTCAGCGACGGCAACGGAGCCTTCTTCAGCCGGTCGGTCGAGGTCACGATAGACGGCGTGGACGATGCGCCCAGCACCACGGATCTGAGCTTTACGGTATCCGAGGACAGCCTGTTTGCGGATAACACATTCCTGCTGCTCGACGGCGTCACCGACCCCGACACAGCCGATGCCAGCCTGACTTTCCGCCTTTTCGATCCAGCCAATTTCGGCACCGCCAATGTCTTTGGCGCGCGGTTCGAATATCAACCCGATCCGAATTTCTTTGGGACAGATACGTTCTTTTACGAGGTCTCTGACGGCACCAGCACACGGATTGGCCGGGTCGACATGACCGTGACCTCTGTCCAGGACCCCCCTGTTGCCAACAATGACGCCTACAGCACCGATGAAGACCGCAGCCTGCTGATCGCGGGGCAGAATTTGACGCTGCTCCTCGACAACGATTTCGATCCCGACGGTGACCCGCTTTTTGTTGACTCGACGCCTGTCAGCGGCCCATCGAACGGCACTGTCGTTCTCGCGCCGAACGGTGCTTTCAGCTACGTTCCCAACCCGAATTTCAGCGGAAC
>CAYZAD010000010.1:0-34498 GCA_964476315.1 uncultured Rhodobacterales bacterium | reverse complement strand
TATCGGCGTGTCGGGGCGACCTTGTGGGCCTGCGCGACAGGTTCGGCCGGGATGAGGTCATCCGCCTGCGGACCGGTGGGCAAACCGCCGTCCTCAGCCGCCGGAGGTCTTGGGCGCGGTGCGTGCCGCGCGCATGTCCGAAAGGATCGCCTGCGAGCCCGCCGCCATCAGGCGCGCATCCGAGGATATGGTCAAGAACTGGTATCCCATCCCGATCCGCTTCAGCGCGGCGCCGGTTGTCCCATTGTGAATCCCGGCCACCTTGCCGTGTTCCTTCGCCTTGGCGACGATAAGGGCGATGGCCTCTGCCACAGGCGGGTCGACATCGTCGAATGTCGGGCGACACCCGAGCGCCAGCGACAGGTCCGAAGGTCCGACATAGACCCCGTCCAGACCCGGTGTCGCCAGGATGTCTTCAAGATTGTCGAGCCCGGCTTGCGTTTCGATCATCGCCAACACGACCACGGTCTCGTTGGCCTTTTCGGGATAATCGGGGCCACCGTAAAGCAGCCCCCGAAGTGGTCCGAAGCTGCGCGTGCCCATGGGTGGATACCGTGTCCAGGCGACCAGATTGGCGGCATCCTCGGCGGTGTTCACCATTGGGCAGATCACGCCATAGGCGCCCGCATCCAGTGATTTCATCAGGTGACCGGGATCAAGCCAGGGCACCCGAACCACCGGAACGGTCTGCGTGGTCGAAATCGCCGTCATCATGGTGACCGCTGCCTGATAATCCACCACGCCGTGCTGCAAATCGACAGTCAGGCTGTCCCACCCCTGATGCGCCATGGTCTCGGCCGAAAAGCCGTTCGGGACGGCGAGCCATCCATTCACGGCGGCACCGCCCGAGGCCCAAATCTGTCGCAGCCGGTTCAGTCGCATTCTCGCGCTCCTCAATGCTCGTGGATGCCATCGGTATAGAACAGCCCACCATCGCGCATCGTTGTCGGAAACGCCATAGACGACGGGGCAATCCGGGCCTGCAACGCGAATGACATGTTCGGCGCAGGCGTTGGGTCAGCATGATGCGCGGCGAATGACCTCAAAGCCCAGATCCGCCACCGGCTGTGTCGGGTCATCCCCCTCCATGCGCCCGATCAACGCCTTTGCGGCAAGGCGGCCCATGCGCGACCTGTCGATGCGAATGGAACTCAAGGGTGGGTCGAGATGTGCTGCGAAATCCTGGTCGCCAAAGCCAAGTAGGGCGACATCCTCCGGGATCCGAAGCCCCCGAACCCGCGCCTCGATCAGACTGCCATGTGCAATCAGATCGGAACTGCAAAACACGAGACCGACGGGCGCCGCATCCCGTTCCAGCAACTGCGCGAGTCCCTTGCGGCCAGCGGCAATGCTCGCTTCGCCCTCAACCACGATCTGCGGGACCGTTCCGGCGTAAGCGCGGGCAAATCCATCCGCCCGGCGACGGGCGCGCGGATCGTCGGCGAGGATGCAGGCGGCGCGCCGATAACCGTGTTCTTTTGCAAAGGCGGCGGCCGCCGCGCCGCAGTCCCCGTGCGAGAAGCCGACGCACATGTCGACCGGAGAATCCGATATATCCCACCACTCCATCACGGGAATCCCGGCCCCAAGCAGCATGCGCCGCGTTCGCGGGCCGTGATTGACGCCCGTCAACAGGATCGCGTCGGGCCGTCGCGAAAGGTGACGCTCCACGATTTCTTCCTCGAGGGCGGGGTCATGTCCACATTCCGACAGAAGCACCTGATAACCCGCTTCCTTCAACGTGTTGGAGAATTCCCGCACGAGTGCGGTGTAGGTGATGTTCGTCAGCGACGGGATGATCGCAGAGACAAGGCCAGACCGCGCCGAGGCAAGGGAGCCTGCCACGGCATTGGGCACGAATCCGGTCGCTTCGATCGCCTTGCGGACCCGGTCGCGCGTTGCCGGGGACACCTTGCTTGGATCGCTGAGGGCGCGGGACACGGTAACCTGGCTGACGCCTGCAAGGCGTCCCACCTCGGCCATCGTGATCCGTTTTGCATGTCGGCCCCTATCGCCTTGCATCCTGTGCTCTTGCCCCTGCCGGTCTGACTGTGTTGATCCTGCGCCGTCTTTGTTTGCGCATACAATGGTTTCCGAAGTCCCCTGATGTGTTCGGCGTTTTTGCATAATGCATTGCCCAAGTCCGGAATGTCACGTTATGAATGCGCATACATAGCTTGGAGGCACGCACTGGATGGCGCGTAAGACAGCACAGGACTTGCGCAGCGGGCGCTGGTTCGCCACCGATGATCTTCGGGGTTTCGGGCATCGCTCGCGGATGATGCAGCTTGGCTATGCCGAAGAGGATTTCATCGGTAAACCGGTGATCGGCGTTCTGAACACCTGGTCCGAGATCAATTCCTGCCACGGCCATTTTCCCGAACGCGCCCGCGAGGTGAAGCGCGGGGTGTTCCAGGCGGGTGGATTCGCGCTTGAGATCCCGGTGATGTCGCTGGATGAGCAGTTCCTGAAACCCACCTCGATGCTGTATCGCAACATGCTGGCGATGGAGACGGAAGAGACGATCCGCGCGCATCCGCTGGACGGCGTGGTGTTGATGGGCGGCTGCGACAAGACCACCCCCGGACTGATCATGGGGGCGCTCAGTGCCGGGGTTCCGTTCATCTATCTTCCGGCGGGGCCGATGCTGCGCGGCAATTACGCCGGTCGGACGCTCGGTTCGGGGTCTGATGCGTGGAAATACTGGGACGAACGGCGCGCAGGCCACGTTACGGATTCAGAATGGCGTGGCATCCAGGGCGGCATCGCGCGCAGCCACGGCACCTGCATGACCATGGGCACTGCAGCCACGATGATGTCGATTGCCGACGCGCTTGGGGTCACCCTGCCGGGTGCCTCGTCCATCCCCGCAGTCGATGCGGGTCACGCGCGGATGGCCAGCGCCTGCGGCCGCCGCATCGTCGATATGGTTTGGGAGGACATGACCCCGGACCGGATCGTGACCCCAGCCGCCGTGCACAACGCTGCAGTCGTGGGCATGGCGACCGGCTGTTCCACCAACGCCGTGATCCACCTGATCGCGATGGCGCGGCGCGCGGGTATCGCGTTGTCGCTGGATGACCTTGACGCGCTTGGACGGACGACGCCGCTTCTGGCCAATATCCGCCCGTCAGGATCGGACTACCTGATGGAAGATTTCTTCTATGCGGGCGGGCTTCTGGCACTGATGAAGCAGATCGAGGCCATGCTGGAAACCGATGCCCTGACCGTGGCCGGGACAACCGTGGCCCAGAACATCCGCGAGGCACAGGTCCACAACGACGACGTTATCCGCCCCCTGTCGAACCCGGTCTATCACGAGGGGTCGCTTGCCGTTCTGCGCGGCAATCTCTGCCCCGACGGCGCAGTCATCAAGCCAGCCGCGTGCGATCCGAAATTTTACCTTCATGAAGGCCCGGCGCTGGTCTTTGACACCTACCCCGAGATGAAAGCCGCCATTGACGACGAGGATCTGGATGTCACGCCCGACACTGTGCTGGTGCTGCGCAACGCGGGTCCGCAGGGCGGCCCGGGGATGCCGGAATGGGGGATGCTGCCGATCCCGAAAGCCCTGATCAAACAGGGGCACCGCGACATGTTGCGGATATCGGACGCGCGGATGTCGGGCACGTCTTACGGGGCCTGCGTGCTGCATGTCGCACCGGAATCCTTTATCGGTGGGCCGCTGGCGCTTTTGCGGACGGGCGACAGGATCCGGCTGGACCTGGCCAACCGTCGCCTTGATATGCTGGTGCCCGAGGCCGAGCTTGCCGCGCGGCGTGCCGCCTGGACCCCGCCGGAGCCGCGCTTTCAGCGCGGTTGGGGCTGGATGTTCTCGCGCCATGTCGGCCAGGCCGACACGGGCTGCGACTTCGACTTCCTGACGACCGCGCATGGCACCGGTCCGGGCGAGCCTGACATCTTCTGAGACAACCCACACCGCCCCGCGCGCCCCCACGAAAGGACAGCCCCATGAGCGATGCACACCTGACGCCCGAGACCAGAGCGCGGCTCGAAACGGTCTCTGTCGCAACCCTGGCCACAGCGCTGTTCAAACGCGGGCTGCGGCAGCAGGTCATCCAGGATGTCCGGCCGGTGCACCCCAAGGGACGCAACATGGTCGGTCCCGCCTTCACGTTGCGCTACATGCCAGCGCGCGAGGATCGCAACCAGCTCGTGGAGTTCCGCAACCCGGCCCATCCCCAGAGGGTCGCCATCGAGACCTGCCCTGCGGGCCATGTCCTTGTCATCGACAGCCGCAAATCGGCGCTGGCGGCCAGCGCGGGCGATATCCTCGTGACGCGTCTGATGATGCGGGGCGGCGCCGGGATCGTGACGGATGGCGGCTTCCGCGACGCGATGAACATCGCGGGGCTGGAGATGCCCGCCTATCATTCCAGACCGTCGAGCCCCACCAACCTGACGACGAACGAGGCGATTGACATCAATGTCCCCATCGGTTGCGGGGATGCGCCGGTCTTTCCCGGCGATATCGTTGTGGGCGACGATGACAGCGTCATCATTTTGCCCGCCCACCTTGCCGACGAGGTGGCCGAGGAAGCGATCGAAATGACCGCCTACGAGGATTTCGTGATGTCCGAAGTTCTGGCAGGCGCGTCGATCATTGGTCTTTACCCGGGCACGCACGAGGAAAACCTGGCCAAATTCGCGGAATGGCGAAAGGCGCAGGGCCGCTGATTTCGCGCTTTGGCCTATCAGGTCGGCCCGGCGAAGTGCCCGGCCCCGATCGTCTTGCGCATGGTGGCGGCGTCTTCCCACAGGCGCGGGCGGATATTGGGATCGAAAACCACCTGCGCCTCGGCTTCCCGGCATGCCGCAACGCGGTCACGCAGCCTGTCACGCAGCACCCGTGTCAGAATCGACATCGTTATCCCCGAGAAAAAAAACCGCCAGTCGGGCCCTGCGGCGTCCAGCACATCCAGACCCGCGGCGAGGTCGCGGGCTGCAGAGCCAGAGCGCCAATAGCTGAAGGATCGGTCGCCAGCAGTGAGTGTGACCAGGGTCGCAAAAACCCGTAGCCATGGGCCTGTGATGGTTCCTCCTGCATGCCGTTCTTGGTTGTTGCGATCCCATCTTGCGCCAAAATGTATTCTAGTATACCAGATTGGTCGAGCCATATTCGGATGGCCCTCTCGCAGCCCAAGCCTTCTGGCTACTGAACAAGGAATACCGTCTTGCGCGCCCGAAAGTGGGATACTACCATACCGCCAACAACATCAGACGACATCTTGCGCGGTTTGCGATCCGCGCAGAGCGCCGCAAGGAGCCGTGGAACATGACGCCCCACCCCGCAACCCAGGCAGATCCCGGCGTGATGCGTCAAGTGCTGGCCGAAAACCCGGACATGATGGTCGTGTCTTTCCGCTTCGAGACGGACGCGGCAGGCAAGCTGCACAGCCATCCACATGTCCAGTCGACCTATGTGAAGTCTGGACGGTTCAGGTTCGAGATCGACGGCACGGCCTTCGAGGTCGGGCCCGGCGACAGTTTCATCATTCCATCCGGGGCCGAGCACGGTTGCCTCTGCCTTGACGCGGGCGAGCTGATCGACTGCTTCACACCGCGCCGCGACGACTTTCTATAAAGGAACACCCATGCTGACAGTCCGATCCCTTTACGCCGTGAGCCAGGCAGAAACCAAATCCATGGATACGACCGCGCTGCGGGACACCTTCCATGCCGGTGACCTGTTCCGCAGCGGCGAAATCCGCCTGGTATATACGCATTACGACAGGATGATCGTCGGCGGCGTGGTGCCCGAGGGCGGGGAGCTGGTGCTCGACCATGTCGCGGAATGCGGCACCGCATCGATCCTCGACCGGCGCGAATTGGGCATTCTCAACGTTGGCGATGCCGCACAGGTCAGCGCGGGTGGCGAGACTTACGGGCTTGATCGTGGCGATGTGCTTTACCTCGGGATGGGGTCCGGCCCCGTCACCTTTTCCGGCGCGGGGCGCTTCTACCTTGTCTCGGCCCCGGCGCATCGCGCCCTTCCGGCAAAGCTCATCACCATCGCGGAGGCTGGCAGCGTCAAGATGGGCGCGCCTGAAACAGCGAATGACCGAACGATCTACCAGTTCATCCACCCCGACGTGATGGAAAGCTGCCAGCTTGTGATGGGGTACACCATGTTCCATGGCGGGTCGGTCTGGAACACCATGCCCGCCCATCTGCACGACCGTCGGATGGAGGCCTATCTCTACTTCGACCTCGCCGAAGAGAACCGCGTCTTCCACATCATGGGAGAACCGAACGAGACCCGCCACATCGTCATGCGAAACGAAGAAGCCGTGATCTCGCCGCCCTGGTCGATCCATTGCGGGTGCGGCACAGGCTCCTACACCTTTTGCTGGGCGATGGCGGGCGACAATGTCGACTACAAGGACGTGGACATGGTCGCGATGGAGGATCTTCGTTGACCGCTTTTTCGCTAGCGGACCGCACCGCGCTGGTGACCGGCGCCAATACCGGGATCGGCCAGGCCATCGCGGTGGCGCTGGGGCGGGCGGGCGCGCATGTGATCTGCGCCGGGCGGTCCTCCTGCGACAAGACCGTCGGCATGATCGACAGCGCAGAGGCGCTGAGCCTCGATTTTGCCGACCCGATGGCCGCGCGCGACGTCTTTGCCGACCGGACCATCGATATCCTTGTCAACAATGCCGGCATCATCCGCCGGGATGACAGCACCGACTTCACAGAAGCCGATTGGGACGATGTGATCGACGTGAACCTCAAGGCCGTGTTCTTTACCTGCCAGGCCTTCGCCCGCGCCGTTCTCGCGCGTGAGGGACGTGGCAAGATCGTCAATATCGCTTCGCTGCTGTCGTTTCAGGGCGGCATCCGCGTGCCGTCCTACACCGCGTCCAAGCACGGCGTGGCCGGGTTGACCAAGATCCTGTGCAACGAATGGGCGGCCCGCGGGATCAACGTGAACGCCATCGCGCCGGGCTATATCGAGACCAACAACACCGAAGCGCTCCGCGCTGACCCCGACCGCAACAAGGCGATCCTTGACCGCATTCCGGCGGGTCGCTGGGGCCGCCCCGAGGATATCGCGGAGACCGCCGTGTTCCTGTCTGCCCCGGCATCGGATTATGTCAATGGCGCGGTGCTGAATGTCGATGGCGGGTGGCTGGCGCGCTAAGCGCCCTGCCCTGCCCGACCCGTCAGATCCAGAAGAACTCCGTATGCCCCTGAGCGCGCATCAGCGCCTCGATGAAGAAGTAATCGCCATAGGGCACCAGCACGTCGGTCAGCCCGGCCGCGTGAAAGGCGGTGCCCTGCCCCAGCAGTCCCTCGGATGCCGGATCGCCCGTCAGATCGCAGCGCGCCAGCAGGCCCGACAGGATCCGGTCGGCCAGCGCCACGAGACGGCCCGCGGTGTCGGCATCATCGCCCATGGCCTCGGCCAGAACGTAAAGCCCTGCTGCCGTGATCGCCCCGGCCGATGAATCGCGCGCGGCAGTATCGGCATCGGAAAGCGCGTAATCCCACGGGGGCACACCGTGATCGGGCAGCACCTGCGCGACATGATCGGCCAGACGCAGGGCGGTGGCGCGGTAGCTTTCGTCGCCCGTGGCCATGAAGGCCACTGCAAAGCCGTGGATGCCCCAGGCCTGACCCCTGGCCCAACAACTGTCATCGGCCGCGCCCTGATGGGTGTAGCCGCCACGGCGCGCGCCCGTGTTGGGATCGAATTCGAAGCAATGGAAGGTGGTGTTGTCGTCGCGCACCAGGACGTCGCGGCAGGTGTCCAGATGCATCCGCGCGATCCGGTCATAAGAGGGATTCCCGGTTTCTTTTGCAGCCCAGAAGAGAAGCCCCATGTTTTCGACGCTGTCGAGGATGATGGTCCCCGCCTTGCGTCGCGCGAAATCAGGGGCGTCCCGTGGCAAGGGGTTCCAGCAGGTGAGGCATGGCATCGGTTGGCGCCATCGCGCGGCCAGCGCATCTGCGGCGCGGAGGGCCATGGCACGCGCCACGGGATCGCCGGTCAGCTTGTACTCGGCCACCGCCGAAAGCGAATAGAGAAAGCCCAGGTCGTGGTTGTGCCAGTCGTGCCGGTCGAGGAAGCGCTGGAAATAGGGGCGCCGCGCCTGCGCCGCCGCGCGGAAGTGGGACCCACCGGTCAGAAGGTGACAGAGCCAGAGCTGCCCCGGCCAGAACCCCGCCACCCATTCGCGCGGGCGACAGAACTTGTAGACGGTCTGTCCCGGTTCGGAAATGCGCGGATTGCGCAGGCCGAAGCGCGGGATCAACGCTTCGGTCTTGCCCACGGCCCGGTCGAGCGCATCGAGATACGCCCGCTTCCCCGAGGTGGCGGGGCGGAACATGTCCAGCTTGGCGTAGGCGGTGATCCCCTCGTCGGTCATTTTCATGATTGTCCTCCCGGTTCGAAGGTCTTCTCGATCGAGATGCGGAACGATCGGTCCTCGGCATCCGTAAAGTAGAGGTTCGCGGCAAAGCCCTGGTCGTCGAGAAAGCTGAAGACGCGACGCGGCGCAGAAAGCGGATACGGCACCAGCAGCGTGGCGATGCGGTGCCGTCGCGCGGGCGGATGCGCGATCCGCAGGCAGGTCGAGAGCGGCAAGCCTTGGTAGTCGGCGGGATCGACCCCGGGAAAGCCGGTTTCCTGGCTGATGGTCGGTGCGCCTGCTTCGGAAAACAGGGCCTGGCCGTAGAAACCGGCGCGTTCCCCGGTATAGCGGAAGGTTTCAGTGCCCAGGTCCATTTCGCCATTGGCGTGCAAAAGCCAGTCAAGCGTCACGGGCCGGTCGGCATCGACCGTATCGACGATGACGAAAAAGCTGTCATGGATGAAATACACGTCGCGGAGCGCGCTTGTGATTGCCGGGGTCTGCTCGGCATAGGCGGCGGTTGCGTCGCCGCGCATGAGGATGTGATCGGCGTGGTCCTCGACTGTCACAATGCGCCCGCTCGCCCGGATCGCACGGGCCTTGTCTTCGCCAGCGTATTGGCCCCGCCCGTCGATCAGGACCGCATTCTTCGATCGTGTCTGACGCCGCCAGTCCATGTGCATCGTCGTGCCGAAGGCCACGTAATGACCCGACTGGATCGCCAGATCCTCGCCATAGGCCGACAGACAAAAGGCGTTCTGGTCGGCGTGGCTGTGGCTGACCGATCCGAACGGGCTGGACTTGAAATTGAACTGGATATGGCGCTCCGGATCTTCCGGGTGGCTCTGGATGCAGACCCAGCCGATGCCACGAAAATGGCGCAACCGATCCGCAGGATCGGGCGGCGCCGGGGCAACCGGTTCGAAATCATGGGCGTAGACCAGGTCATCGAAGCGGAAATCCCACCAACCCCAGTTGTAAAATTCGCCCTCTGTGCCCGGATCTGCGGCGCGGATCGTCTCGTAATACCATTGGTAGGCGGGGTTGCCGGTCACACCTGCAAATTGGCGCACGTTGTACCCCATCTTGAGGCAGATCTGGTCGCCCAGCGTGGCATCGTCGCCGAAGGTCGCGCGCCGCGTTCCGGGAGCCCGCGTGAACAGCGGGAAATCGGCGGTCTTGCGAAAGAAGGGCCGCGCGTAGAGGTCAAGGCCCATGTATCCGCGCATCAGGTTGGCGGCCTCGATCAGGTAGGCCATGCCGGTCATCCAGTAATGCGCGCCCTCGGCCCAGCCGCCCTCGGCATCGCCCCAGGGGGAATAGACGGTGAAGAGGAATTCGACCGCGTAGTCGAGCCAGTCCTGTGCCTCGTCCTCGTCATGCAGGAGCGCGATGGCCGCGGGCACCATCACGGCCGATACCGCACGCACGGCGTGGCTGTCATAGGGAAATAGCTGGATCTTGGCGTTGCGCATGACGTGGTCCGCGGTTTCGCGGGTCCGTGCCACAAGCGATGCGCGCACCGTGGCGCGCTCTTCCTCGGTCAGCCGGTCATGCAGCCAGTCGTATCCCCAGGCGAGCGCCACGTTGACGCGAAAAGCCCATTCGTCGGAATAGGCGCGCGACGTGGTTCCGGCGGGGTTCCAGTCTGCGGCCTCCAGCAACCAGGCCTTTGCACGGTCAAGCATTGCGTCGTCCTGCGTGACCTGCCCGCCAATGGCGAGGTGGCGGATCGCGTATAGCAGTTCCTGACAGGCGATGTAGGTGGCGCGCCAGACGGGCGCGGTGCGGGTGTGGTTCGGGTAGCCTTCCGGTTCGGCCATGATCGGCGTTTCCATCCACGGCAGGACGGATGCCTTGTAGAAGGTATCCCATGTCCAGATCGCAGGGTCCTTGGCGATGGCCTTGCGCGCCTGCGCCAACCCGTCGGGCTTGAGCCAGAGGCGTGGATGCGCGGTGCCACAGGCCGCAAGGCGCGCCCTACGTGTGGGAAGCGGCGTTTCGGGCAACCCTTCAGGCAGGTCGAACCGGCGCGCAACGCTCCAATCCGTGCGGGGTGTGGCGGTGCCGGGGGTGCATTCGGCATAAGACCAGTGCCAGGTGCCGGGTTCCAGAACCGTGTCGGGCGTGAAGAAATTCAACGGAAGGTCTGCAAAGACCAATGTGCCCGCGTCGGGAAAGCCCGCTTCGCGCGAAAGGCGCAGGACATAATGCGCGCCCGGATCGATGCCGGGCAGCCAGGTGAAACGGGGCGGGTTCTCGGTGATCTCGTCCCCTGCTTCGGGGCGGTAGCGGATCGTCAGCCGCCCGGGCCGGGGTTCATCAAGCGTGGCGCGCGCGGTCATGTGATGTCCATCTGTTCAACATGGTGACGGGGCCGCGTCCGGGCGGCCCCGCTGTTGGAGTCCGGCGGTCAGCCCTGCTGACGCGCGTAGGCCGTGTTCATGACCTCGAGCACATCATTGATGCCCATGCGTTCGAGGGTTGAGAGATAGTCGTCCCATTCGGCCTCGATATCGCTGGCACCGAGGATCCAGGCCTGCTGCCGTTCCAGCATGTAGGTGCGGATCTGCGGCCAGTACCGGTCGTAGACGGCCCGTTCGTCGGAGGTGAAGGTCACCCCAAGGAAGTCGGGCACGAGGTAGTCGCCCGCCTCGTAGAGCGCGATGCCTTCGAGGGCAATCGGGTTGGTCCACTGGCGTTCGTACTCGTAATCCTGCTGGAAGCCGCGCCAATGCTGTGCGCCGATGGCGTACATCTGGGACACGACAGACTGGTCGCCGTTCAGAACCGCGTCACGATAGACAGGGGCGCCATCGACCATGTCGTACTGTTCGCCTTCGATGCCGAAGTTGGCGAGACGCCGGCCTTCTTCGGTGAACCAGAAGTCGAAGTAGCGGATGGTTTCCACCGGGTGTTCGTTCTGGAATCCGATGGCCCAGCCATCCGGCTTGACCAGGATGCGACGGTGTTCCTCCATGCGCACACCCGAGACCGACGCCGGCGGGATGAAGGGCCGGAAGGCAAAGCCCGGGATCGTGTCCTTCAGGCGGTCGTTGTAACCCGACGTCGACGCGAACCAGTCATGGGTCATGCCGCCAAGGTTCTCGGACAAGAGGAAATCACGCGCCGAAGAGCCGCGGGTAAAGACCTCGGGGTCGATCAGCCCTTCTGCGTACCACCGCGCGAGGTTGGCGATGCCGGTGCGATAGCCCTCGCCGACATAGGGGTGGGTGATCTTCCCATCCTCGACAAGGAAGTCGTGGTAGGTATCGGACCCGCTGGACCGGCCGTCCCAAAGCGTGACGAGACGGATCAGTTCTTCCCACTGGCGGGCAAAATACGGGATCTCGTCGGCCATGCCGTTGCCGTTCGGGTCTTGGTCGCGGAAGGCGACCAGCACCTCGTAGAGTTCGTCGACGTTCTGCGGCTGTTCGAGCCCGAGGGCATCCAGCCAGTCCTGGCGGATGAAGTAGCCGCGCCCGAAGACGCCATCCGGGAAATACGGGACGTAGTAGAGATTGCCGTCGGCCGCCCGGATCGCGGCAAAGCGTTCGGGGTAGCGATCCATGAAGGCCTGCAGGTTCGGCGCATGCTCGGCAATCAGATCATCGAGCGGCAGGAACGCGCCCTCGGGGCCGTACTGGTTCACGAAATCGCGGATGGCGCCGCCGCCGAAGATGTCGGGAATATCGCCCGAGGCAATCAGCAGGTTATGCGCCTCGCGGCTGTCCGTGGTGTTGGTGCCGACGGTGGCATCGACAAGGTGAATCCCCGTCATGGCCCGCGCCGCCTGTTCGACCGGATAGTCTTCGTCATGGCCCTGAACGCGCTGCCAGTGCATATGGATCGAAAGCTCAAGAGGCTCTTCGGTGATCATCAGGTGCCCGTCCGCGAGAACGGGCGCCGTCAGAGCCGTTCCCGCGAGGAACGTGGCGGCCAGTGTCAGTTTCTTCATGTCCATCTCTCATCCTCCCTGATGGAATTGGGTCTTTTCGCCGTCTTCATTCCTTCACCCCGCCCAGCATGATGCCTTTGGCAAAGTACTTCTGCAGGAAGGGGTAGATGATAAGGACCGGGATGATCGAACAGACGATGATCGCGGCGCTGACCGTCTCGAAGGAATAGTCATTTCGAAGGAACGAGGCGGCGAATTCCTCGTCGTCGCTGAGTTCGGTGATGACATGGCGCAGGTAGACCTGCAGCGGGATCTTGTCCTCGCTCTGCAAAAGCACCATGGCCCAGAAAAAGCCGTTCCAGCGCGCCACGATGCAGAACAGGGCAACGGTGGCGATGGCGGGTCTGGAGAGCGGCAGGTAGACTTTCCAGAGGATCTGGAATTCAGACGCGCCGTCCATCCGCGCGGCTTCCTCAAAGCTTTTCGGGATCGATTCAAAGAAGTTCCTGAGCAGGATGAGGTTGAAGCCGTTGACGGCGAACCCGATGATGATGCCGAAATAGCTGTCAAGCAGGCCAAGATCGCGCATGTTCAGGAAAAACGGGATGAGCCCTGCGTTGAACCACATGGTAAAGGCCACCATCAGGTTCCAGAACCGCCGCCCGTAAAGCTGCGGACGCGACAAGGCGTAAGCGCCGGGGATGATGAAGGCCAGCGACATCAGCGTGCCGCCAATCGTATAGATGAAGGTGTTCCCGTAAGAGCGCCAGAATTCCGGCTCGGACAGGATTCGCTTATAGGCCGACAGCGTGAAATCCACCGGTGTCAGCGTGACATTGCCCGCCCGCGCCTCGAACCCCGAGGAAAACGAGAGGCTTGCGACATAGATGAACGGGTAGAGCGTGGCCACTGCGAACATGGTGATCAGAACCATGTTCAGGATCACGAACATCCGGTCGCCGCGGGAATAGAGGTTCATGTTTGCCATGCCTGCGCGCCTCCCCTCACCACAGCGACGTTCTGGAATAGCGGCGCGAGATCGTGTTGGCGCCGATCACCAGCACGAAGGCCACCACCGCGTTAAAAAGGCCCGCAGCGGCGGCCACGTCGTATTGCCCGCCTTGCAGACCCGCGCGGTAGATGTAGGTGTTGATGACGTCCGCCGTCTGATAGGTCGCCGGCTGGTAAAGCAGGATGATCATCTCGAACCCGACCTCCATCAGGTTGCCGATGCGGATGATCAGCATGATGATGATGGTCGGCAGGATCGATGGCAGCGTGATTTTCCACATCATCTGCCAGCGGCTTGCGCCATCGACCACTGCGCTTTCGTAAAGCGTGGGCGAGATGCCCGCGATGGCGGCAAGATAGACAATCGACTGAAAGCCCGCCTCTTGCCAGATGCCGGTCCCGATGAAGATGGGTCGGAACCATTCGGGCCGCGTGAGAAAGTAGATGGGTTCGATCCCGAACCATCCGAGGATGGTGTTGACGATACCCGCCGAAGGCGAAAAGGCGGTGATGACGATCCCCGCGATGATCACGCTCGAAATGAAATGCGGCAGGTAGACGATGGTCTGCGCCGTGCGTTTGAAACGCTGGTTCAGCACCTCGTTGAACATCAGCGCAAGTATGATCGGAACGGGAAAGCCGATCAGCAGGCTGTAAAAGCTGATAAGCACGGTGTTGCGGATCGCGCGCAGGAACTGGTCGGACTGGAACAGGTCCTCGAAATGGGCAAAGCCGATCCAGGGACTGCCTTCGATGCCACGAAACAGGCTGTAATCCTTGAAGGCGATCTGCAGACCGTACATCGGCTTATAGAGGAACAGCAAAAGCCAGACCACCGTCGGCAGGAGCATCACGTAGATTTGCCAGTCACGACGCAAGTGATCGCCGATCCGCTCGATCCGCGACGGGGTCCGTCGGCGCTGCGCCTCTCGGGCCTCGACGACAAGCTCCTCGGTGGAGGGGCCGATATTGTCGTCATACTGCGCCATCAGCGGCCCCCGATCCGGCCAAGCGACCGGCCGGTTTCGCCATCAAAGACCCGGATCAGCTCTGGCGACACGGTGAACCCGTCGACCCCGTTCAATTCGCCGATCCCGGTCCGGGTCTCGGCTTTGAGGATGAACGGTTCCCCCTGCAACGTGGCGTGCAGCAACGCCTCGGACCCCAATGGCTCGACCAGATCGACCGAGACGGCGACCCGCCCCGGCGCGTCACCAACCGTGGCGGTGGCATATTCGGGACGGATTCCGACGATGATCGGCCGCCCTTCGGCGTGGCGCAGCCCCGGCAGCACCGGAAGCGGCAGTCTTTGGTTGCCAATCCGCGCCACGGGCGTCTGTTCGCCCCCGTCCAGCACGGCCGCCACCTGGTTCATCGGCGGCGAGCCCAGAAAGCCCGCAACAAATGTGTTCGCGGGATCGAGAAACAGCTCCATCGGGGTGCCGACCTGTTCGATCCGCCCGTCGTTCATCACCACGATCCGGTCAGCCAGCGTCATCGCTTCGACCTGGTCGTGGGTGACGTAGATCGAGGTCACGCCAAGGCGGTTGTGAAGGCGCTTGATCTCGGCCCGCATCTGGGTGCGCAATTTGGCGTCGAGGTTCGACAATGGCTCATCGAACAGAAATACCTTTGGGTGGCGCACGATGGCACGGCCCATGGCGACGCGCTGGCGTTGGCCGCCTGACAGGTCGGCTGGCTTGCGGTCGAGATAGGGCGTCAGGCCCAGAATACCCGCCACTTCGTCGACCTGGCGTTCGATCTCGGCCTTGGTCGCGCGGCGGATCCGCAGCCCGAAGGCGATGTTGTCGGCGACGTTCAGATGCGGGTAAAGCGCGTAGTTCTGAAACACCATTGCCACGTCGCGATCCTTGGGCGCGATGCGGTTCACCTCCCGCCCGTCGATGGTGAGCGTTCCATTGCTGATCTCTTCCAACCCGGCGATCATGCGCAATGTCGTGGACTTACCGCAGCCCGACGGGCCGACAAGGACAAGGAATTCCTGAGAGGCAATCTCCAGATCGATGCCGTGCACGACATCTAGGGCGCCATACGACTTGACGATTCCCTGCAATTCGACGCCTGCCATCTGTCCTCCCTTCCCTGTCATCCGCTGGTTTCGCGGACATGGCCGAGCCATTTTTCTGGCTTCGCCCACCCAACTGGTATACTAGTATCTTTATGACAGCAACAGATTTCCGACCCGCAAGCCCCGACACCCCCAGCCAACCGGCAGAGCGCGTCTGTGCGGCGTGTTGTTTTGAGGCGTCGAGTCTGGCGTTGGAACTGAGTTTGCCTTAGCTTCCGTCAAAAAGGGGTCAAAGCCGATGAAGATTGCGGACATGATCGACACAAGGCGCACAAGCGCCGACATCGTCTTCGAGCAGATCTATGACCAGATCATCACCCTTGGACTGATGCCCGGGGACAAGATTTCGGAGGCCGAGGTTGCCGAACGGTTCGGCATTTCAAGACAACCCGTTCGCGACGCGTTCAACAGGCTGGACAATCTGCGCCTGATCCAGATCCAGCCGCAGCGCGCGACGATGGTCAAGAAGTTCTCCCTTCCCGGCATTGCGGCCGCGCGCTTTATCCGCCTTGCGCTTGAGATCGAGATCATCAAGGTCGCATGTCAGAAATGGTCGCCCGAGAAAGAACCCCAGTTTGTCGAGAACCTCGCGGCGCAGGAACGCGCCGTCGATGCGTTGGATCAGACCGCCTTTCACGGGCTGGACGAGGAATTTCACCGTCTGATCGCGGACACGGCCGATGCCCCGTTTGCGTTCGAACTGATCCTCCAGAAAAAGGCGCAGGTGGACAGGATTTGCGTGCTCAGCCTCAAGGACGGCGAAGGCATGCGCAGTCTTTTGGACGATCACCGACAGATCTTCGAGTTGCTTCGTGCGGGCGATGCGACGGGGGCGGAAGCGGTCCTTCGCGTCCACCTTTCCCGCATCGAAAGTACAATCGAAAAGATCCATCGCGAACACGCAGACTACTTCGAATAACCGTTTGGCCTCTGCATCCGACAGCCCGAACCGATGGCTGAGAATGCGCTTTGGTCCAGCGGATGCCACCTTGTGGCGGATTGGGCCCTTTTCCCACAGGGCGGCCGCTTCTGCAGACCTTCGGACCCTTTTCACGACCGCCAGAACAGCACATCGGTTGCAATTCGACTGATTCTGGTATCCTAGTATGCTTTTAAGGCAACCAAAGACAGGCGCACCTGCGATGCGATACCGAGTGTGCCGCCCTTGGCGCGCCGGACGGGGATTTGGAGAAAGCGACGTGGACTTCCGCAGTCAGGGCACAGGCCGTTTTTATGGCGAATACGCGCAAGCGGTTAGCGCTGGTGCAGCAGACAGGCCCCGGTCGGTCACTGCTCAGCCGAGCGCGGTACTCCCGTGACCGGCGGCATGGCCTGGCCGCCAGGTGGCAACCCGCTGGCCGGCAATCCGTTCCTGACCCGGCAGGATGCGCAGCGCGCGGTTGCGGACCTCATCACGCCGCTGCTTTCTGCGTTCTCGCCGGGCAAGGCGCGGGTCCATCTTGGAAGTTCCGGGGCCACTTTCGACACGGCCGCCGCCCATCTTGAAGGGCTTGCGCGGCCTCTCTGGGGGCTTGCACCCTTGCTGGCCGGTGGCGGGACATGCGATGGCATTGATGCCTTCCTCACCGGCTTGTCCAACGGTGCCGATCCGGATCACCCGGAATACTGGGGGCCCGTCACCGATCGCGATCAGCGGATGGTGGAAAGTGCGGCAATCGGATTTGCGCTTTGTCTTGCGCCCGAAACCTTCTGGGACGGGCTGACCCCGCGCGGACGCGACTGTCTAGGTGCGTGGCTATGCGGCTCGCTCGAACATGCGCCACCCGACAACAACTGGCATTTCTTTCACGTCATGGTGTCGCTCGGGCTGACCCGGGTCGGCATTGCGCACGACCTCTCGATCATCTCGCGCGATCTCGACGCGATCGAAAGCTACGATCTGGGAGAGGGCTGGTATCGTGACGGGCTGGATCGGCGCTGCGATCACTACATCCCTTTCGCGATGCATTTCTACGGTCTGATTTACGCGGCATACGGCCCCGACACTGACGTCGCGCGACGCGACAGGTTTCGTGACCGGGCGCGGCTGTTCGCGCCAAAACTTTCGCACTGGTTCGCCAGTGATGGTGCCGCCCTGCCGTACGGACGATCCTTGACCTACCGCTTTGCTCATGCCGGATTTTGGGCGGCCCTTGCGCTTGCGGATGAAGAGGCACTGCCCTGGTCCGAGATACGCGGCTATTGGGCGCGCAACCTGCGCTACTGGAGCAGGCAGGACATCGCGGACCGCAGCGGCGTTTTGAGCATCGGCTACGGCTATGCGCAGCTTTCGATGGCAGAGCGCTACAATTCCCCGGGCTCACCCTACTGGGCGCTCAAGGCCTTTGCCCCGCTGGCCCTGCCTGCCGAACATCCTTTCTGGACCACCGAAGAGGCGCCTTTCGAACATCGCGCCGGCATCGTGACCTTGCCGCAACCGGGCATGGTCAAATGGGAAGATGCGGGCGACATCACGGTTCTGTCGGGTGGCCAACATCCCTCGAACATTGGACGGTCGGCGGAAAAATACAGCAAGTTCGCCTACTCGACGCGCTATGCCTTCAGCGTCGAAGCCGAGGCCCGGAGTTTCGAAGCCGGGCCCTTTGACAACATGCTGGCCTTCTCTGAAGACGGAGAGGTGGCCCATGTGCGAAGCCGGGAATCGATGGCCCGGATCGGCGAGGGCTGGCTATATTCCGCATGGTCGCCCATGCCGGAGGTCGAGGTCGAAACATGGCTGATTGCACGACCGCCCTGGCACCTGCGGATTCATCACGTCGTCACCAAACGGACGGTCATGACGCGCGAAGGCGGCTTTGCCATCGGTCGACTGGATGCGGATCCCCCAATACCAACTGGGTCCATGCCCACCTCGGGAACCGCAGAAAGCGCAACGGCTTGCATCAGCACGGCGCGCGACAGAAGCTTCATTGCGCATACTGCCGCCCCGCTCGGCAGCCCGGTTGCGCGCCAGGCCCGGATGTTCGGCCCCACGCCCAACACCAACCTGATATGCCCACGCACCTGGGTTCCGCAATTGACCGCCGACCTTCCACCGGGCGATTGGGGGCTGGCCTGCTGGGTCACGGCAGGACCCGCATGCGGCCCCGCCCCTGATACCCGCGCCCGCGGCGACGTCCCGGATCGGGCGGAATTGCTGCGGCTCAGGGATGCGGGTGATCCGGTCGGGGTCTGGCTGCTGGACCCCAAGCCGGGGTGACCGCTCCGGTTCTATCGACCGATAACGCGCTCTTCGAGCTGTGCCTCCAATTGACGTGCAAATTTTGCGGGAGCGACGGGCAAGGCTCTGCCGCGCATCTGCCCAAGCAGTAGACGGCCGTGCGGGACATCCCTTTCAGAGATCGGACGATGTGCAAGTCCGCGTTTGCCCGTGGCGTTCAACCCGATGGGGATCTGGAAACCGACCGCGTCTTCCTCGATCACGTAGTGACGGATCAATTCGAAGGACTCTGTCTCCAGCACGGCATCCATGGTCAGGCTTCGGCGGGCGGCCCCGATATCCAGCAGATGGCGGACGCCATATGCCGCCGAGGGCAGCACGACTTTCCCACTCAGGCAGTCGCGTAATCGCACCTCTGGCTTATGCGCCAGTGGGTTGTCCTCGCGGAAGACGGCGTGCACCTGTTGCGGCAATTCATACAGGACTTCGAAATCCACCATGTGGACGGGTTCGAACACCAGTGCAAGGTCGCTTTGATACGTGGTCAGATCGCGTTCGGCCTGCACCCTGTCGCGCACATTCACCGTGAATGTGACGCCGGGGTGTTCCTTTCGATACGCGGCGATCTGGCTGGGCAGGAAATAGGGCAGCAGTGCTTGTGAACAGGCAATGGACACATGCCCGCTTCGTTCGCCGATGAGGTCGGCCACCTGCGCCTGAACCCGGGCCAGATCGCTGCGTTGCGCGCGAATGTGCTGCATCAGCAGTTCGCCAGCGGGATTGAGCCGCATGCCGCGGGGCAGCCTTTCGAAAACCGGGCAGCCGAACTCTTCTTCAAAGCTCTGGATGCGGCGGTTGAGTGCCGATGCGGTCAGGTTGCTTTCTTCGGCCGCGCGCCGGATCGATCCGGCACGGGCGACGGCCTCAATCAGCCGGAACGTGGTTAAGTGTCTGATCTTGCCCTCTCTGCCCCAACTGCTGCAAAAAACGCAACGCTCCTGTGAAAACATAGCATTGGATGTGAACGCACCAATGGTCAACTATTGCGAGGAATAAATAATTTTTTACTTACTGCGGGGATACGAAGATGACCAAAGCCACGACACGGCGAGACTTTCTGAAAATGGGCGCTGCCGGTGCCTCTGTTCTTCCCTTCCTGAAGGCCATGCCAGCCGCAGCGCAAGGGTCCGACACGATGGTGGTCGTCATTGGACAGACGATCAATTCGCTTGATTTGCACCGCACCGGAACCAGCCGCGCCGCCTACCAGGTGGGCATCAACTGCTATGACCGGCTGGTCAGTTTTGGCACCAAGGAAGCCATCGGCGGCGGCTATTCCTACGACTATTCGGTGATCGAACCCGAGCTTGCCGAAAGCTGGACGGAGTCGGATGACGGCATGACGCTGACCTTCAAGCTCAAGCCGGATGCGAAATTCTGGGACGGTCGCAAGGTGACCGCTCAGGACGTGAAGTGGTCCTTCGACCGTGCCGTCACCGTGGGCGGCTTTCCGACCGTGCAGATGAAAGCGGGCGGGCTGGAACGCCCCGACCAGTTCATCGCCGAAGACGAAGAGACGTTTATCATCAAGCTTGATCGCCCCTCAAAGCTGACGATCCCCGATCTTGCCGTGCCGGTTCCCTATGTCATCAACTCTTTGGAGGTGCAGGAAAACGCGGCAGAGGACGATCCCTGGGGGTTGGAATACCTGCACACCACGCCAGCCGGGTCCGGCGCTTACAAGGTGGCCCGCTGGGCGCCCGGCGAACAGCTGGTCTATGAACGCAACGATGATTGGGTCGGGGGGCCCTTGCCCGCGCTCAAGCGCGTTGTGATCCGGGAAGTGCCCAGCCCGGCCACAAGCCGCGCGCTCGTGGAACGGGGCGATGTGCAGATGGCGTTCGGAATTCCCGATAAGGACGCCGCAGAACTGGCTGAAAGCATTGACGTCTTCTCGACCCCGGTTGAGAACTGCATTCACTGCCTGTGCCCCAATTTCGCGTTCGAGCCGTTCCAGGACCCGAATGTCCGCAAGGCGATTGCCTATGCGGTCCCGTACGAGGACATCTTCCAGACCGCGGCGTTTGGCCGTGGCCTGCCGCTTTACGGGGGCGAGGCCGAGATCCCGGACGGCGATATCGCCTGGCCGCGCAAGACGCAGTACGACACCGACCTTGAGAAGGCCAAGGAACTGATGGCCGCATCGGCCTATCCTGACGGGTTCGAAGTGCCGCTCTCCATCAGCCTCGATCTGGCCTCCTGGATGGAGCCCACGGCGCTCTTGGTGCAAGAGGCCCTTGGCAAGATCGGCATCACCGTCGAGATCGAAAAGATCCCCGGCGCGAACTGGCGTACCGCCGTGCTGGTGGAAAAGCGGCTGCCGCTGCACCTCGAGAACTTTGGCGGTTGGCTGAACACGCCGGATTACTACTTCTTCTGGGCCTACAAGGACGGACATCTGTTCAATTCGTCGAACTACCGCAACGAAGAGATCGAACAACTGGTGGACGACAGCCTGCACATGCCGATGGACGATCCCGCCTACGCGCCGATGATCAAGCGCATGTTCGAAATCGCACTGGAGGAATTGCCGCGCATTCCGCTTTATCAGCCCGCGTTGAACGTGGCGGCAAACGGGGCCGAAGGCTATGAGTTCTGGTTCCATCGCCAGCTCGATATCCGCCCCATCAGCCTGACCTGAGCCATGCTGGCCAGCCAAACCAGACTGCGCGCAGTTCTCTTGCGCTGCGCGCAGGCCGTTCCGGTCGTCATCGGCGTTGTGATCATCAGCTTTCTGCTGACCCGCGCCTTGCCCGGTGACCCGGCGGTGTATTTCGCCGGGATCATGGCGGACGAGGCCTCAATCGAGGAAACACGCATCGCCATGGGCCTTGATAAACCGTTGCCACAACAGTTTTTCATCTATGTCGGCGACCTGCTGCGCGGCGATCTGGGCATGTCGCTGACATCGGGCCGACCTGTGGCAACCGATCTGGCCAACCGTCTTCCCGCATCTCTTGAACTGACCCTGACAGCATTGATCCTGGCCAGCGTGATCGCCATTCCGCTTGGGGTTCTGGCCGCGACACGCCCCGGAACATGGGTCGATCATCTGTGCCGGGTGGTGGTGACGGCAGGCGTATCCCTGCCCACGTTCTTCACGGGCATCGTGTTGATCTTTGTGTTTTATTATCTGCTTGGCATTGCCCCCTCGCCTTTGGGGCGACTGGATTTCATCTACCTTGAACCTGACCACATCACCGGTTTCTACCTGATCGACGCAGCGCTGATCGGCGACTGGGAGACCTGGCGCGGCGCAGCCAAGCAGTTGGTGCTGCCTGCCGGTACGTTGGCGCTGTTCACCTTGGCACCTTTGGCCCGCATGACCCGCGCCGCGATGCTGACCGCCCTGTCGTCGGATTTTATCCGCACGGCGCGCGCGGCGGGCCTGACCAACCGCAAGGTGCTTTACGGCTACGCATTCCGCAACGCCCTGCTGCCGGTTGTTACCACGCTGGGCATGGTGTTTTCGTTCGCGCTTGGTGCCAATGTGCTTGTCGAAAAGGTCTTTGCCTGGCCGGGGATCGGCAGCTACGCGGTCGAAGCGTTGGTGGTGTCGGATTACGCGGCCGTGCAGGGGTTCGTGCTGGCCATGGCGCTTCTCTTCGTGCTGCTCAACCTGGTGATTGACCTGCTTTACACGGCAATTGATCCCCGTATCGGGTTCGAAGCGAAATGACCGACGCGCCTGTTCCACAAAGCCAAGGCAACTGGGCACATCTGGTTTACGTCCTGCGCGCAAACCCGGTGACCTTGCTGGCCTTCGGCCTGTTCGCGTTCCTGATTTTCTGCGCCTTCTTCGGCCCCTCGGTCGTGCCCTACGATCCGCTTCAGACCAATGCGTCCAACGCGCTTCAGCCGCCGTCTTGGGAACACTGGTTCGGCACCGATCAGGTCGGTCGGGACGTGTTCAGCCGGGTGATCGTGGCCACGCGCCTTGATCTGATGATTTCAGTCGCGGCCGTGGCCCTGTCTTTCGTGGTCGGTTCCATCCTGGGAGGCATCGCGGGCTATTGGGGCGGCTGGCTGGATTCGGTGCTGAACCGGTTCCTCGATACGATCATGGCATTCCCGCTATTCGTGCTTGCCATGGGGATCGTTGCCGCACTGGGCAACACGATCGAGAACATCATTTATGCCACCGCCATCATCAACATGCCGTTTTACGCGCGCCTGGTGCGGGCCGAGGTGAATATCCGCCGGGATGCAGGCTTTGCCCGCGCGGCCAAGCTGTCCGGCAATTCCGACCTGCGCGTACTGGCCGTGCATATTTTCCCCAACGCCCTGCCACCGATGATGGTGCAGGTGTCGTTGAACCTTGGTTGGGCGATCCTGAACGCGGCGGGGCTGTCATTCATTGGGCTGGGTGTCCGTCCGCCAACCCCGGAATGGGGGATCATGGTTGCCGAAGGCGCGAATTTCATCGTCTCTGGCGAATGGTGGCTGGCGGTGTTTCCCGGCCTCTGGCTGATGATCGCCGTCTTCACCTTCAACCTTCTGGGCGATGGGCTGCGCGATATCGTCGACCCGCGCAAGAGGACCTGAGCGATGCTGAGCGTGCGCGATCTTGCCATCAGCTTTCAGACCCGGCGCGGCGAAGTCAACGCCGTGCGCGGGATCAGCTTTGACCTTGCGAAAGGCGAAATCCTTGGGATCGTCGGCGAAAGCGGATCGGGAAAATCGGTCACGTCATATGCGCTGATGCGTATCCTGGATGCGGGTGGCACCATCAAGGCAGGCGAAGCCACCTATTCCGGCATCGACCTGCGCCGCGCAGCGGAACGCGACATGCGCGACATCCGTGGACGCGAGATCTCCATGATCTTCCAGAACCCGCGTGCCGCGCTCAACCCGATCCGCAAGGTGGGTCACCAGATCGAAGACGTGCTGCGCCAGCATGCGCGCGCCACCCGGCAGGATGCCCGCAAAAAGGCCATCGAGGCGCTGGAAGCCGTCCGCATCAAGGATGCGGAGGCACGCTATGACGCCTATCCGTTCGAGTTGTCGGGCGGCATGTGCCAACGCATCGTGTGTGCCATAGCGCTGGCCTGCGACCCCAAGCTGCTGATTGCCGACGAGCCGACGACGGGGCTCGACATCACCACCCAGAAGGCCGTGATGGACCTTGTGCGCGACCTGATCCGCGACCGGGGCATGAGCAGCATCCTGATCACGCATGACCTTGGTCTGGCAGCGCAATATTGCGACCGGATCGTGGTGATGAAAGACGGCCTGATCGTGGAACAGGGCAACCCGCTGCAGATCTTCTCGGCCCCGCAGCACGCCTATACGCGCAAACTTGTCGATGCGACCCCGCGCGAGGGAGAGAGCATCCGAAGCCTGCTTCCCCCCGAAGAACGCACCCCGACCCTGCCCCATACCGTGCACGACCGCCCGCTCCTCGAGGTCAGGGACCTGGTGAAAACCTACCAGGGCAAGTCCGGCCCGGTCCACGCGGTGCAGGGCATTTCGTTTCGCGTGAACGAAGGGCAAAGCGTTGGCCTTGTGGGCGAAAGCGGATGCGGCAAGTCGACCACGTCGGAAATTCTCGTGCGCCTGATCGATGCCACCAGCGGTTCCATTCTGTTCGACGGCGAAGACATCGCAGGGATCCCGGCGCAACGGTTCGTGCGCGACAAACGCCGGGCCGACATCCAGATGGTGTTTCAAGACGCCACCGACAGTCTGAACCCGCGGCACAAGGCCCGGCAATCCATTGCAGAGCCGCTTCGCAGGCTGGCGAAAATGACCGGGGCACAGCTGGTCGCGCGGGTCGAGGAACTGGCGACCCTCGTCGGGTTGCCCTTGCCGCTTCTCGATCGTTTCCCGCATCAGTTGTCGGGTGGACAGAAAGCCCGTGTCGGGATCGCCCGTGCGGTGGCGCTTGAACCCCGCTTCCTGATCCTTGACGAACCCACTGCCGCGCTGGACGTGTCGATCCAGGCCCTTGTGCTCAACCTGCTTGTGGACCTGCGGGCCAAACTGGGCCTCAGTTACCTCTTTGTGAGCCACGACCTGCATGTGGTGCGCCTGCTCTGCGATCATGTGATCGTCATGAAAGACGGTCAGATCGTGGAAGAAGGCCCGACAGAGCGCGTGATGCACACGCCGTCCCATCCCTACACCAAGGCGCTGCTTGAAGCCGCACCCAAACCCCCGTTGCGCCGCGTCGCCGCAGAATGAGATCACGACTGGAAGTCCCGAAATGCCAAGTTCCCTGCCGTTTACCCTGACCGCCCTGAAAACAGCCTATGCCGACGGCATGACGCCCGAGGATGTGATCGAAGAGGTCTATCAGCGGCTCGACCGGATCGCTGACCCGCATATCTTCATCCACCTTTGTGACAAGGCAGAGCTGATCGAACAGGCCCGTGCGCTTGGGACATTTGACCCTGACCTGCCGCTTTGGGGCGTCCCGTTTGCCGTGAAGGACAATATCGATGTCGCCGGAATTCCGACCACGGCCGCCTGCCCTGCCTATGCCTACACGCCAACCGAAGATGCATTCGTGGTCGCAAAGCTGCGCGCTGCGGGGGCGCTGATGATTGGCAAGACCAATCTTGACCAGTTTGCCACCGGGCTTGTCGGTGTGCGCTCGCCTTATGGCGTGCCGCGCAACAGTCTTGACGATGCCATCGCTCCGGGCGGGTCATCGGCTGGATCGGGTGTTGTCGTGGGCCACGGTGCGGTGGCGTTCTCTCTTGGGACCGACACTGCAGGATCGGGCCGAGTGCCTGCCGCGCTGAACAATATCGTGGGACTGAAACCGACGCTGGGCACGCTTTCGGCAAGCGGCGTCGTGCCAGCGTGCCGGACACTGGACACGGTCTCCATCTTCGCCTCCACCGTGGACGATGCCCATGCCGTCTTTGCCGTGGCACAGGGGTATGATGCCGCCGATGCCTATTCGCGCGACTTTCCTCTTGAGCCGCTCAGCGCCCAGCCGAAGGGGTTGCGCATCGGCATCCCCAGCGCGGCGACGGCACGTTTTTTCGGCGACACGGCGCAAGAGGCGGCCTTTGCAAGGGACGTTGCACGCCTGTCAGCCGCAGGTGCCGATATTGTCGAGGTGGATTTCACCCCTCTCTATGCGATTGCCGAAATGCTATACTACGGCGCATGGGTTGCGGAACGGCACACGGTGATTGCCGACCTGCTTGCCTCTGATCCCGACGCCGTGCACCCGGTGACGCGACAGATCATCGGATCGGCCGGATCGCTTACTGCTGACGATGCGTTCAACGGGTTCTATCGGCTGGCGGATCTGAAACGCGACGTGGCGCCAATGCTTGCCGGTCTTGATGCACTCTGCGTGCCGACGATCCCGAATTTCGTCACCGTGGCAGAGCTCGAGGCAGACCCCATCGCGCCGAACAACCGGATGGGCACCTACACGAACTTCGTCAATCTGATGGATATGTGTGGCATTGCAGTGCCGACTGCGCCGCGCAGCGACGGACGTCCGGGCAGCGTGACCGTGCTGGCAAAGGCCGGTCAGGATGCCTTGGTCGCCTCCATCGCCCGGCACCTTGAGCAGGACTGCCCCCGCAACATGGGCGCAACGTCGTTTCCCTTGCCCGAACCGGCACAGCTTCCAGAGCCCGTATCCGACCGGATCGAGCTTGCCGTGTGCGGTGCGCATATGTCGGGTCTGCCGCTGAACGCCGATCTGACGAAACTCGGGGGGCGGCTCGTACGGACAGACAGGACAGCGCCGCGCTACAAATTCTATGCCCTCGCCGGTGGTCCTCCGGCCCGACCGGGACTGGTGCGCCATGGCGGAAGTGGCTCCGGAGCCATCGCGATTGAAATCTGGTCGCTGCCCAAGACAGCGATGGGCCAGTTCATCGAAGGCATCCCGGCCCCCCTCGCCATCGGCTCCGTCGAATTGGCGAATGGAACCTGGGTCAAGAGTTTCGTGTGCGAGGCCGACGGCACCCAAGGGGCGCGCGATATCACCGCATTGGGTGATTGGCGCCGCTACCTTGCAGAAGACATGCAGACCGTCTGATGTCACATGCCGAAGACCGCCTGCGCGACCTTGGGCTGAGCCTGCCACCCGACTGGACTCCGCGCGGCCAGTTCCTTCCGTTTCGCCGCGACGGCGCGGTTGTCTATCTTTCCGGCCAGATCTGCGAATGGGACGGTGCCGTGACCCATCTCGGACCCGTGGAGGAGACCCCGGACGGGATCGAACAAGGCCAGAAAGCGGCGCAGATTTGCGCGCTGAACCTGCTTTACCGCCTGCGGGAGGCCTGCGACGGCGATCTGGACCGGGTGGATTGCATCCTGCGGCTGGGTGGTTTTGTGAATTGCCGCTCCGGTTTCGGCGCAACGCCGCAGGTCATCAACGGCGCGACGGAAGTGTTCGTCGCGCTTTTCGGCGAAGCGGGATGGCATGCGCGGACCGCCGTTGGCGTGTCAGGCCTGCCCGGAAACGCGGCTGTCGAGGTGGACGCCGTGGTCCGCCTGCGGGACTAGGTCTCTGGCGGAACGGGAGCAGGCATCGGCGGCGCGAGGGGCTCCAGTGTCCCGGCCACATCCAGAAGGGCCAAGTCCGCCCCCGGTTTGCCTGCCAGCATCACGGCGCATGGGCGCCCCAGCCGGTCTACCCCCCAGGGCAGGCTGATCAGAGGGCCGCCAAAGACGGTCCAGGGGGTCAACCAGTCCTGAAACCCGGTGCTGTCCCCAAGATGCGGTGCGCCATCGGGCACTGGCAGTGTCAGGATCACATCGACCTTGTCCATAGCTTGCCAGAACCTGTCCGCCGCCTGTCTGAGCACATGGCGCGATGCGCTTATCTGACTGTCCTGCAGGGCGACGCCCGTGACCAATCCCGCGCGGAACTTGGGTTGCAAGAGCCCTGCCGTTTCCTCGGTCAGAAGATGCCCATGGGCCTGTGCCGCTTCGGCCTGCATCACGATGCGGTGGGCATCGACGATGGCGGCGGTGTCCATGGGCATGTCGGGCAGTTCGGTCATTGGGCAGAGTTGCGCCAGCGCCTGCGTCGCGGCGTCCAAGGCCGTTTCCATCTCGGGCATGGGCCGGGTGGGTCCGGGCAGAAGCCACCGGGTCGCCGTAATGCCGTGGCGATCTGCCGAGACCGCTTTGCCGGTCATGGCGGTGAACGCCATGCGTGCCACCCGAACCGAGCGGGCGATCACACCAACACTGTCGAAACTGCGCGCGAGCGACGTCACGCCCTCCGTCGACAGCGCACCGTAGGTGGGTTTCAGCCCGACCACACCGCAATAGGCAGCCGGGCGGCAAAGCGATCCCGCCGTCTGTGTTCCGAGTGCCAAATCCACAAGCCCGGCAGCCACGGCAGCCCCGGATCCGCTGCTGGAGCCCCCGGGCGAGCGTGTGATGTCATGGGGATTGCGGCAGTCTGTCGGATCGGTGAAGGCAAATTCCGTTGTGACAGTCTTGCCAACAATGCGCGCGCCATTGTCCCGCAACGCAGCCACGACGGTGGCATCCCGGACAGCGGGCGGCGCGTCCGCGCAGGTTGCGCTGCCATTGCGCGTGGGCAGGCCTGCCACATCGATGATGTCCTTGACCCCGACCGATATCCCGCCAAGCGGTCCTGCCACGGGGGCTGAGTTCGAAGCACTCAGGCACACGAAGGACCGGATGTGATGCTCCCAAAGGGCAAATACCGTGGGCTCGCCGGAAAGCTGTTCCGAGGGTTTCGCGGTCACACAATCAGGTCCGGAATGATCTGACGGCAATAGTCATGGATGCCGCCGCTGGTGGTCAGCCAGACCTTGTCCCGCTGATTGCAGATATGCAGCAATGCACGACGCAGGTGGCGCAGCCGATAGGGTTGGCCGACAAGGTAAGGATGCAGCGCAATGCCCATCACGAGCGGTTGCGTCTTTGACTGCTCCAACATCTCGTCGAAATTATCGATGATCATGTCGGCGAATTGTGCCGCGCTGTCCTTGCGTGCCACGATTGAGGGAATGTCGTTGACCTCTTGCGGATAAGGAATGGACAACAGACGCCCGGCGCTGGTTTGCATCCACACCGGCTGATCATCCATGCACCAGTTCAACGTATAACCGTATCCCGCCTCGGCCAGCAGATCGGGGGTCTGGTGGCTTTCGGCAATCCACGGCGACAGCCAGCCTTTTGGGGCCACGCCTTCGGCCTGCGCCAGAACATCCGTCGTCTCTGCGATCAATGCCGCCTCGGCGGTGCGGTCGAGCACGCTTTGCCGTTCTGAGTTGGTGCGCCCATGGCCGACAATCTCGTCGCCGCGCGCCCGAAACGCAGCCATCAGGTCGGGGGCGTGGTCATACATGGCACTGTTGGCAAGAACGCTGACAGGCATGTCCAACGCGTCGAACATGTCACGCATCCGCCACGCACCGACGCGGTTTCCATAATCGCGCCAGGCATAGTTCAGAACATCCGGCTGCGGCCCTCCCGGCGCCAGTTCCGCGCCCAGCCCCTCGCCAAAGGCGAAGTGTTCCAGGTTCAGGCCGACATACACCGCCAGCCGCTTTTCTCCGGGCCAGGTGTAGTCGGGGCGATCGGTTATCGCGCGATAGGCAAAGCGGCCGTGGTCCGTCAGCATCTAGAGATCGGCCTCTGCCAACCCGGCCTTGTGAAGCAGGATTTCAGCGCTGTCGTTCCAGACGTCGGTTGCAACGATCTTGCCGTCCCGCACGATGAACTTGTCCATGTAGCGATTGGTTTCAAAACCGCTGCCATCCTTCCATTCGCCGTAGAGGTAGCCGGTGTTATAGACATGCACATCCCCGGTATCGGGATCGAGCGCGGCGTCGGTGCGCAGAAATCTTTTCTTGACCCACGCGTATCGCTTGGCGTTGAAGGCAGAGCTTTCGGCAGGGCCGGAAAACCGGCGACCGCCGGTGAAAACCAGCTCGAAATCATCGGCGACATAGGCTGCAGCACCTTCGGGATCCGGCACCATAGAGCGTTCCAGATAGGCCTCGACAATCGCCTTGGCTGCGGCGACAGGGTCTGTTCTCAGGTCCATGGCGTCCTCCTGTTCATGCGCCGGGATCATCACCCCGGCGCAACTTGGGTCAAAGATCAGTTGATGACCACGTCCAGTTTACGCTCTTCAACCGGGGGAAGGAACGACCGGTCAAAGATCTCTGAGGCGTCAGGCAAGGTGTCCAGCCCGTAGCCTTCGGCAATCAGCGCGATGGAGCGGGTCAGGCGCTCGTCCACCAGATCGCCGATACCGGTCTCCGCGGCTTCGGGCGCGTTCATCAGCTTGGTCAGGGCAAATTCGAGGCGCGCGCGCTCCAACTCGGGGTCGACAAGGTTGTCAAAGGCCATGATCGCCTCGACCGCGATATCCTGATCCTTCATGATCTGTGTCGTTGCCTTGGTCACGGCGCGCACAAGGCCCGCGACGGCCTCCGGGTTTTCGGCCAGCAACTCGCGCGACACCATCATGCCATTGGAATACAGGTCCATGCCGTAGTCTTCGTAGTTGAACCAGTCGAAATCGGCGGCCGGATCCTTGCGATTGGCGATCAGGTTGAACCAGCTCGAGACGGTAAAGGTGTAGGCGCCGTCAATCTCGCCCCGGATCAGCATGGGCTCTTGCAGGTTGGGTGCCAGGCTTTCGTATTTCACCGTTTCGATGTCGATATCGTTGAGGCGCGCAAAGACCGGGAACAGCCGCGTGGTGGGCGTGCCCTGCGCGCCGCCAAGCGTCTTGCCTTCAAGGTCTTTCGGTGAGGTCAGGCCCATTTCCTTGGGAACGGCGATGGCAAAGGGCGGCCGGTTCCACATCTGGAAAACCATCACCGGCGCTTCGCCCGGACGGGCGGCGGCATTCTGGATGATGGCGTTGATATCACCGAAGCCCGCGTCATAGGCCCCGCCCATGATCCGGGTCACGGTGGCTGCCGACCCTTCACCCTGGTCGATGGTGACGTTCAGCCCTTCCTCTTCGAAATAGCCTTCGTTCAGCGCAACCAGAAACGGCGCGTCCGAGCCTTGGGTCTTCCAGCCAAGGGTGAACTTGATGTCGGTCATCTCGGCCATGGCGGGTGTCATCGTGCCAATGGCGGCCAGCGTGGCGGCAAACAGTGTATGCTTCATCTTTCTTGGTCCTCTCGCGTGGTGGCAGGTTTCTTCAGGTAACGGCGATGTCGTTTCCGCGCGTGGCCCAGCCCGTCACGCGGCGTTCCAGCAGGGAAAAGAGCGCATAGAGGATCACCCCCAGAACGGCGAGAATGATCAGCCCGGCAAACACCAGAGAGACCTGGAAATTCGATGATGCCGTCATCATCACGTTTCCGATCCCCCGGTTCGATGCGACGGTCTCTGACAGCACGGCACCGACAAAGGACAGCGTGATCGCCACCTTCAGCGACGCAAAGAAATAGGGCATTGCGCGTGGCAGACCGACATTCCAGAGCACTTCGGATTTGGATGCGCCAAGCGTCTTGAGCACATCCTCAAGATCCGGTTCGGTTGTGGCCAGCCCGGTGGCGACATTCACGACGATGGGGAAAATGCAGATCACCATCGCGGTCAGGATGGCGGGCGTCGTTCCCGACCCGAACCAAAGCACGAAGATCGGAACAACCGCGACTTTTGGGATCGACGAAAAGCCGACAAGAAGCGGATAGGCCACCGCGTAGGCCACTTTCGACGTTCCCACCAGGACACCCAATGCGACGCCGATGCTGACACCGAGGCCAAAGCCAATCAGCGTGGAATAGAGTGTCTGAAGGATATGCGGCCAAAGGATCGGGAACCGCGTCCAAAGCGTCACGATGATTTCGGACGGGCGCGGCAGCACCAGATCGGATACGTTCAGCGCAAGGCACAGAATTTCCCAGAGCAGGAAAAACCCAACGATCAGCGACACGGACCAAAGGCGGATGCGTTTCTGTTCGGTCATGGCGCGCTCCTATTGGCGGACCTGGGCGATCATCGCGCGCAGGTTCTGGGTCATCTCCACAAAGTCCGGGCTGTAGATGGTTTCAATTGCCCGGGGTTGCGGCAGCGGCACGGGTTCATCCGAAATGATGCGTCCGGGCCGCGCGCTCATCACGCAGATGCGCTTTGCGAGGAAACCGGCCTCGCGCAGATCATGCGTGACCAACAGAACCGTGGGTTTGCGGTCGAGATACAGATCCTGCAGGATTTGCCACAACTCTTCGCGGGTGAACTGGTCCAGCGCGCCGAACGGCTCGTCCAGCAACAGCAGATCGGGATCGTGCACCAGCGCGCGGCACAAGTTGGCGCGCTGCAGCATCCCACCTGACAATTGCCAAGGATAATGCCCTGCAAAGTCGCGCAACCCGACCTGCCCCAGCAGATCATGGACCCGGTCGCGGAAGGCACCGGTGCGGTCACGACGGAATGTCTGCTTGAAGGGTTTGACGATCTTGAGCGGCATCATCACGTTCCGCTCGATGGTCAGCCATGGCAGCATCGTGGGGTTCTGAAAAGCCATGCCCATGCGCAAATGCCGGATGGAGGCATCGCGACCACCGACAAGCACGACACCTGACGAGGGCTTGATAAGGCCAGTCACCAACCTCAGAATAGTGGACTTGCCACATCCGGACGGCCCGACAAGAGCAACGAAATCGCCCTGCTCCAAGGTGAGTTTCGTGGGGGACAATGCGGTCACCGCTTTGTCGCCCGTTCCGAAGACAACAGAGGCCTGTTGCAACTCCACTGCCTTCAACGGTGCTTTTGTGGCGACATCCTGCTGCGGTGTCTCCAGAGCCTCGACGGGTATCTTCGGGTGCGCTGACATGTTCATGCCTCTCGATAGAAAACCGCACGCCAGGAACGCGAGATATCAAGTAAAAAGATTTTGAATTATTTTCGCCGCCGCCTAAAGACTGTGCGATTTTGACGCAGGTCGCTGAACAAATCTGCATATGCCGAAGTATACCGCACCCGAAACGGAGCGCGGACAGACCCCTTTACTGCGTGGTGAAAAACCAAGAATCAGCACCGGCAGCGCAGCGGACCGCAGCAAAGGATGCCCCTTGCCGGGATCACCTCCTTAGACAGAAAGGTCTCTCTCAGGCGCAATCGCACAAGTAAAAGGATTTTTCGGCGTGGGCATTCACCCCTGAGGCTGAACCCCCAGATAGCTCAGAATGACATCCACGGCGTGGTTGCGCCGCTCGGCCTGCCAGTCCGGATCGGTCAGGTCCTGCCCGACCACCGTTCCAAGCGTCGCCGCATTGTTGAGGTGATGCGCCGACAGCGCCACGACCGTGACGTAAAGCTGCACAGGGTCCGGTTTTCGCGAAAACGCCCCGTCCGCATATCCCCTTTCCATCAAGCCACCGATAGCCGTGATGAAGGGTTGCGACATGTCGCGGATCATCTGAGACCGCTTGATATACTGGCCATTGAGCAGATTTTCGTTGCGGATCATCTTCAGGAAGGTCGCATTCTCGGCAAAGTAGTCGAAGGTGAACTCCACCAGCCGCCGCGCTTCGAAAGCGGGGTCTGCGGTGCCAAAGTGAAGCTGTGTTTCCTGGTTGCGAATGGCTGCGTAAACGTTATCGAGCGCCGCGAGGTACAGTTGCTCTTTCCCACCAAAATAATGGTAGATCATCCGCGCGTTGCACTTTGCGGCCTTGGTGATGCGTTCCACCCGCGCACCGTGAAAACCATGCTCGGCGAATTCCCGAACCGCGACCGAGAGTATCTCGGCGCGCGTCCGCTCGGGATCCCGACTGCGCACAGGGGAAGATGTGGTCGCGGCCTGAAGTTTGGGCATGTCTGTCCTAGCGAATTCAGCGTGACCAAGGATAGCGGCAAGTCGAAACCAAAGAACAGCCCTGTCTGTTGCTGCACAAACGGGCAGCACCTGCATCACCGAAAGAGCTTTGGTCAGCGGTTCATTGAACCGCAAAGCAGATCAGGCAGGGTCCTGCCTTGTGATCGTGTCTTCCCAGTTTTCGCCGATGGCGACGATGCAGGACGTTCCGTTGGCGTAGCTTTGAACAAGCGTCCAGTCGCCGTTATTTGGCGTGATCCAGATTTCCAGCAACGCATCCGGCCCGCGCATCCCCCGGCCCAGCTTTGTCGCGCCGTGCACGGACAGCAACTGATGCTCCAACCGCGTACTGTCGTCACAGAACAGGTCGGAAATGGCCCCCGCCGCCTGCAAGGGCGACGCCAGCGTTGTACACAACAAGAGCGCGGATAAACGTCCCATGCGAAAATTCTAGCATCAAAATTCGGCATGTAACAGTTTCATGACGGCCTGTGGAAAACTTTTCCGACCGGTCCAGCGGCCCCAAAACCCCGCACCGGCGCGCCCTGTCATCGTTTTGTTGCACTGACTTCACAAACAAGATTCAAATCTGTCGCAATAGCTTTGCACGATGGTCGTAGCCCGGCCCCGGAACAGGGGGCGAATATGCTGCAATTGAAATCAGTCACGAAGCGGTTCGGCGACAAGGTCGCTGTTGATCGGGCGACCTTCACGGTCGACAAACCCATGATGATCGGCATCATCGGGCGGTCAGGCGCAGGAAAGTCCACGCTCTTGCGCATGCTCAACCGTCTGAGTGACGCAAGCGACGGCGAAGTCTGGTTCGAAGGCACCGATATCACGACGCTCAAGGGCGCGGCCCGGCGCGAATGGCAATCGCGTTGCGCGATGATCTTCCAGCAGTTCAACCTTGTCCCGCGCATGGACGTTGTGTCGAACGTGCTGCATGGCACGTTGAACCGCCGGTCGACCTTTGCGACGATGTTCAACCTTTATCCGCAGGCGGACATCCACAAGGCCATCGAAATCCTCGACCGCTTGGGAATCGCGGAACAGGCCCCGAAACGCGCCGAAGCTTTGTCGGGCGGCCAGCAGCAGCGCGTCGCCATCGCGCGGGCGCTCATGCAGGACC
>CAYZAD010000009.1:0-35693 GCA_964476315.1 uncultured Rhodobacterales bacterium | reverse complement strand
CCAAGCTGTACTACCTCCGCTCGCGTCGCGGCAAATCGGCCCGTATCGCGGAAGACACCACATACAAGCCGCTCAAGGGCGCAGACGCGTAAGGATCGGACCCATGAAAAAAGACATTCATCCCGACTACCACGTCATCGACGTCAAGATGACCGACGGCACCATCGTTCAAATGCGCTCGACCTGGGGCAAAGAGGGCGACCAGCTCGCTCTTGATATCGACCCGTCCGCACACCCGGCCTGGACCGGTGGCGGTGCACGCCTGCTCGATACCGGCGGTCGCGTTTCGAAGTTCAAGAAAAAATACGAAGGTCTGGGCTTCTAAACCGCCTTTGTCTGACAAGTGCAAAAGCCGCTCCGAAACGAGCGGCTTTTTCTTTGGCACCAGCACCTTGCTTTTTCGGCGGAATGCCGAAGGTCCCTTCCCGCCTCCCGGTGACTTGCCTAAGCTGACATCCAGTGAACGGTGTGCCTTGGAAGGACCAACGCGTTGGAAACATCACCTATCATCGCCGGGTTGATCCTGTTCGCGCTCTCTACCGCCATTGGCATGATCAACGTGGTCAAGATCGTCACCATCTACGAAGCCAAGCACGAATTGCGGCAGGGCTCTGCCGGTTGGATCAGATCCATCTCCGGATGGACAATGATCGTCTTCTGGCTTCTGGCGACGTGGTTCATCGCCACCATCATCGGCGACTGGTATGTGAGCGGCAATCTCGAGTTGGCGATCGAACGATCCGAACTGCGTTTGCGCGTTCTTCTTGAAATCGCCGCCGCGCTCGGGTCCGACTGATGGCGCCATCGGTCATCAGCCAATCCGAAACGCAGTGCCGGAATTGCGGCGGACAGTGCGCCTATGATCCGGCACAACAGGACCTGCTGTGTCAAAGCTGCGGAACGCTCTGGCCGTTGGCGACGGATGACGACCACAAGGCGGCAGAGGAATTCCCCTTTGACCCGGACATACCGCAGGCAGAGCCCCCAAGCCTGTTGGGGGACCGCATCCACCAATGCGAAACCTGCGGCGGAGAGGTGGTCTTCACAGGCATGGCGCTCTCTGAAAATTGCCCTTACTGCGATGGTCCCGTGGTGCTTGCCACCGAAGGGCGGGCCTATGAGACCATGGCGCTCATCCCGTTCCGCATTGATCGGGATTACGCCACACGCCGCGTCAGGGAATGGGTCAGTGGCCGGTTCGCGGCCCCCAACGATCTGACAGGCATGGCAGCCGAGGGGCGCATGGCCAGCCTCTACGCCCCGTTCTGGACCTTCGATTCAAAGGAAGCGATTCAATATTGGGCGTCCTACACCACTGGCACGTCCAAAAGGCGCAGAACGCGCAGAGTGTCCGGCAACATCACGGTGCATTTTGACGATCTGCTGGTCCCGGCCTCCGAACATGTCACACCGCTGATCCGCGACGGCATCCTGCACGATTTTCAACCGGGATACCTGCGCCCGTACCGTGCCGGGTATCTCGCCGGATTTGCCGCCGAGCGGCATCACATGCCCGTTCGCAAAGGTCTGCGGCTGAATGCAAATGACAAAGACATTCTCATTCGCAACCGGATCAAGCAGCACGTCGGCAAACGGAACACGAAAGTCGATCGCTACAGAACCGATACCACGGGCATCCACTACAGGCGCATTCTGCTTCCGGTCTGGATTCTGCACTACACCTACGGCGGAAAGCCCAGGAAGGTGGTGGTTTCGGGGATAGACGGCCGCACTTTCGGCGAACGCCCGTTCTCGCCCTGGAAGCTGGCGGCGTACTCTGCGGCCCTCACTGCCGCAACGATGGGCCTTGGTCTGCTCTGGGGTGCCATAGCCGCGTCTTAGGGGCGGCGATGTTCCTGTGCGCAAAAGCCGGGTCACTGCGTATCACGCACCATGCTCAGCGCCGGATATCCGAACCGAACTTTCCGCTCACCGGGGGTGGCACATGCGGCGACTGTCGTTTCCAGCCGGACAGACGCATCAGCTTGCGAATGTCGCGCACCTCTCGTTCGGACACACCCAGCGCCACGATCTCTGCAACGGGCAGGTCTTTTTCGACCGCGTCCAGAACGATATCCACATCCCGATAGGCATGGCCGATCCCGAATTCATCGGAAACCCCCTTGGCCATATCCGGCGAGGGAAGTTGCGTCCGCAAGCGCTCTGGCAGAGCCAACTCTTTTGCCAGTTGCCTGACCTGGGTCTTGTAAAGGCCGGTCATCGGTTGGACAGGCAGGTCGTCAATCCCACCCTTGACGAACCATCCGACCTCGAATTCCGACAGGTTCGCCGCACCGATCAGCGTCAGGTTGCGCTCTTGCGCCATGCGTTCAAGCACGGCGCGCCGGAAGACATGCCGTTGTGTAAACCCATTGTCGAGGTGGCGGATGGTCATGTCGAACAACACCCGTTTGTACCAGGGTGTCAGCGTTTCTCCGCGACCTGCGCGCAAGGTGGACGCGAATGGCCTTTCCCCACATATCAGCCGGTAGACCGCAGAGCTGATCCGCGCCGTGACCTTGGAAAGACGCAAAAGCTTCATGAACAGCGGCGCATAAATACCCAGCTTTTCCATGTCGTCGGTGATATCCATCACCTCAAGCCCAAGGCCCAGAAATGCCGCCATCTCCTGTGCGTGATCCGCTATGACCGGGTCACTGTCGCGATCAAAAAGGTAGACGACCGAAACCCCTTCGGCCCCCAACGCCCTGACCGACAGCGCCGCCAGAACACAGGAATCGAGCCCGCCGCTCAGACCAAGGATGACGCCGTCGGACTGTTCGTTTGCGACAAGATCCTTCAGGTAGTCGCAAATCCGTTGGATCGCGGTGTCCGCATCGATTTGAAGGTCTGACATGATGTGCCTCTTTGCGTCCCGGGTCAGTTCAAGCCAGCCTCTGTGACAGCCTGTCTTCCGCCGAACGTCGTGAACCCGTGGCCCTGATGTTCAACCGGATCACCCAGTTCCGAATTGACATTGGTCATTTCAGAGACATGCGTTTTTCTGCCCCGGAACACCGCCATGTGTTCCGTTCCCGCGCGGCCTCGGAAACCAAATGTGAGTCGGGCATGCACCGCTTGGGGACAGAATCCGGCAAACCCCGCATCTGGCGTTGCAACCGGCAGCGTCTATGCGCATAGCTGGACAAAAGCACGTAAGAGCAGACGCATGGCACACATCATTGTTGTCGGGAACGAAAAGGGTGGCGCGGGCAAATCGACGGTGTCGATGCACGTGGCAACCGCCCTTGCGCGCATGGGTCACAAGGTGGGAACGCTCGATCTCGACCTGCGGCAGAAAACCATGGGCCGCTATGTCACCAACCGCCTGAAAATGCTTGAGGCCGATGGTCTGGACCTGCCGACGCCCCGGTACCTCGAATTGCCCGAGATCGACCCGGACAGCCTGCAACCCGGCGAAAACATCTATGACCACCGGCTGTCGGCAGCGGTTGCCGAACTGGAACCGGGCAGCGATTTCATCCTGATCGATTGTCCCGGCTCCCATACCCGGCTGAGCCAGGTCGCGCATTCTTTGGCCGACACCCTGATCACCCCGTTGAACGACAGCTTTGTCGATTTCGATCTTCTGGCGCACACGGATGCGACCGGAGAAAAGATCGAAGGCCCGTCCGTCTATTCCGAAATGGTCTGGAACGCCCGACAACTGCGTGCACAGGCCGGCCTGCCCCCGATTGACTGGGTGGTCCTGCGCAACCGTCTTGGCGCCCAGCAGATGGTCAACAAGGCCAAGATGGAAAAAGCATTGGACCGCCTGTCCAAACGCATCGGTTTTCGGGTTGCGCCGGGGTTCAACGAACGCGTCATCTTTCGCGAACTCTTCCCACGCGGTTTAACCCTGCTTGATCTCAAGGACATTGGCGTCAAACAGCTCAATATCTCGAACATTGCCGCGCGTCAGGAATTGCGGGATCTGATCAAGGCTCTGAACCTGCCCGGTGTGAAAGTGACCTTTTAGGCCGCTGGTCAAACGCATGCAGAACCCTAGCTTCCGTGCAAACAACGGAGCAGTCATGACCGGCCCAACCAAATCCGAATTGTGGTTTCGCCTGGCGTTCAGCCTGTTTGGCCTCGCACTCTTGGGGCTGGCAATCGCCGTGCGCGGCATCGCGAACTCTGCCGCTCTTGTCGAGGTGGTTGGCATTGCCGGGGCGTTCTTTGGCGGCACCGCGATCTGGTCTGCGATGAAGCTCTGGCGCGCCCGGGATTGACTTGCGTTGACGCGCGCCCTGCGGTTTGTTGCAGCAAAAAGGAAACGCTGTGCCCGCGCCAATCAACCGGTTCAAATCGAAACTGACCTCGGGCGAAACCCAGCTTGGGCTGTGGTTGGTCATGGGCACCGGCTATACAGCCGAAATCGCGGCGACCACCGGGTTTGACTGGTTGCTGATCGACGGGGAACATGCCCCCAACGATCTGACCAGCATCCATGAACAAATGATGGCGCTGTCCGGGCACGATGTCTCGCCGATTGTCCGCATCCCGCACAACGATCCGGCGCTGATCAAGCAGATGCTCGACCTTGGGGTGCAGACGCTTCTTTGCCCGATGGTCAACTCTGCTGAAGAGGCCCGCGCCATCGTGCGCGCCATGCGCTACCCACCGCGCGGAATCCGCGGGGTGGGATACATGCTGGGCCGGGCCTCTGCGTTCAACAGCACGCCGGATTATCTGCAGACCGCAGAGGATCAGCTGTGTCTCATGGTGCAGGCCGAAACCATGGCCGCGATGGATGCCCTGGAAGACATCTGTGCCGTCGAGGGGGTGGATGGGGTATTCCTCGGTCCTGCCGATCTGTGTGCGGATATGGGGCTGCTGCCCGATCTGACCCATCCGGACGTGCGCGCAAAAGTGACCGAGGGACTGTCCCGCATCCGCGCGTCGGGCAAGGCAGCGGGCATCATCGACAGCAATCCGGCGTTCATCGAGGCCGATATTGACGCCGGTGCAAACGTTCTTGCCCTTGGCGCAGACCTCGTTGTTCTGACCGACGCCTTGCGCGGTCTTGTAAACACGTGGCGGCCCCGAACCAGATGATCCGGGGCCGCCATAAACTGGGTTGAAGTCTGCGCCTACTCGGCAGGCACCGCATGTGCCGGTGCGCCCCGGCGTGCAAAGTGCTGACGGTTCAGGCGCAGCACGAGGGCGATGGCCACGATCTGTGCCGCGATGGCAATTCCGGTCACACCCCAATAGGCGACGCCGAATTTCTCAATCGCACCAGCCGCCACGAGGCCTTTGTTGACGAAGAAATGCACCATCACGGAAAGGGCAACTGCAGGACATACCAGCGCGTAGGAACCCGGTGACGTCTTGGACCCCAGAACAAAGTCGCTGAAGTAGCCCTGACGCATCATCACAACGGCACCCAGCAACAGGAACACCACCTGGATGGACAGCAACCGCGCGAGAAAGATCATGGTGTCACCCGCTGTTTCGTGAACGTCGAACACGACATGCAGACCATGCGCCTGACGAATGAAAAGGATGCCAAGCACCGTCACGATCGGGACAACGATCATCAGCGTCGGACCGGATTCGCGGGCCGTGCCATGCTGCAACATCGATGCAAAGGCTGTTGTTGCGGCAATCAAGGTATAAAGGATCGCGGCCACACCAAAGAAAGTCGACAGCATCAAGGCCACGGCAACAGTCGCGGGCGATGTGCTCATCGCCGCGGGCGCAGCAAAGCCGACCCCCACCATTGCAATGCTGAACGCGGGCAGCAGTTGCGCAAAGGAATTATGCGCGGTGACGTCGAACACGCCGCCTTTGGACAGCACACGGCCCAGGAACGCGCCGATCATGCGCAGGGCCAGCACACCGATTGCGGCAAAAGCGATAAGCGCCAGCGGGAACAGGTATTCGACCACACTCCAAAGCTGCGGCACGAAAACGAGGCCGACGATAAACATCACGTTCACCGTCATCGCCATGGCCAGCGGCATCGCAAGAAGCGTGGCCTCTGCGTTGGTGGCCCGCAGCGCGGTGTATGCATCCGTTTTCTTGAATGCAGACAGGGACTGCAGGTTCCAGATCAGCGATTTCACGTTCAGAACGGCAAAGATCGCAATCCCGATCAGTGCAATCCCAATGGCAACCTGCAGCGACAGCGCGCCGCTGCCGAACGCCGCCGCGATGTCTTCGAACACCGGGACAGGCTGTCCGGGATGCGGCACCCAGAACATCAGGAACATGAAGAATGTGACGACAATTCCGCCCGCACCCAGCGCAGCCAGGAAGTAGATGGGCGAATAGGTGTCGGCGGGTCTTGTAGGTGCAGGTGACATCCTGGCTCTCCTTACATTCATATTTCGGAATGTATATACATTCAATAAACGGAATGTAAAGCATGCATTTGCGCCTTCCGGCCATATTCCCCCGGCTCGACCGACAAACAGCGCAGCAACTTAACCAATATCTTGTGGATAAGACCCTCGCCCTAACCACATGATGGCATGCTGCATTGACTCAAACGCACCGACCGCGACACACTGTCAGCCACCAAGGAATCAAGCAGGCAGGCACATTGCGCTTTTCCAAGCTACGACTGACGGGCTTCAAAAGCTTTGTAGACCCAACCGATCTGGTCATCGCGGATGGCCTGACCGGCGTTGTTGGGCCCAACGGATGCGGCAAATCCAACCTTCTCGAAGCCCTGCGCTGGGTGATGGGCGAAAACCGACCGACCGCCATGCGCGGTGGCGGCATGGAAGACGTGATCTTTGCCGGTGCGGCCACGCGACCTGCCCGGAACTTTGCCGAGGTGTCCATCCAGATCGACAACTCGGACCGTCTTGCGCCCGCAGGGTTCAACGATCAGGATCAGCTTGATATCGTTCGCCGGATCACCCGTGACGTGGGCAGCGCCTACAAGGCAAACGGCAAAGATGTGCGCGCCCGCGATGTGCAAATGCTGTTTGCCGATGCCTCAACCGGGGCACATTCGCCCGCGCTTGTCCGGCAAGGCCAGATCAGCGAACTGATCAACGCAAAACCAAAGAACCGCCGCCGCATTCTGGAAGAAGCCGCTGGCATTTCCGGCCTGTACCAGCGCCGGCACGAGGCGGAACTCAAGCTCAAGAACACCGAAGCAAACCTGCTCCGGGTCGACGACGTGATCGAACAGCTTGCCGCGCAACTGGCGCAACTGGCCCGACAGGCCCGCCAGGCAGCGCGGTATCGCGCCATCGGAGAAGAGCTGCGCCACGCCGAAGGGTTGTTGCTCTACCGCCGTTGGAAGGACGCAGATGTCGCCCGCGCCGAAGCGGACGCCCACCTGCGCGAACGCACCACCGAGGCCGCAAGGGCCGAAACCGCAGCGCGGGAAGCCACAAAAGCCCGCGAACACGCCGATCAGGCGGTCCCGCCCCTGCGCGAGGAAGCAGCGATTGCCGCTGCCGTCGTTCAACGCCTAGCCCTGCAGCGTGACACGATGTCAGAGCAGGAACGCAACGCGGAAGAGACGATCCGCACCCTCACCCGCCGCATTGAACAGATGTCAAAAGACATGGAGCGGGAAACCCACCTGAACCGCGACGCGGGCGAAACCATCCAGCAGCTTGAATGGGAGGCGCGAGAGCTTGAAAAAGCCGCCGAAGGCCACGATGAAAAACTCGCAGATGCTGCGATGGCCGCGCAGGAGGCCAGCTCTGTCCTGCAAAACCGCGAAAGCGATCTGAGCCAGAAAACCGAAGACGTGGCGCGCCTTGCAGCACGCCATCAGTCCGCGCAACGGCTTCTGGCCGACAGTCAAAAGACACTGGACCGCAACGAGGCGGAAGCGACACGCGCCCGCGCCGCGACAGAGGCCGCCAAGGCCACGCTGGCCGTCGCCCGGGAAACCGCCGAGCAGGCCCGCGCGGAACAGGCGGCTGCACGTGATCTTGCCGACCGCGCGGAACAGGTTCTGGGTGAGGCCGAAACCGCCCGGACCGAAACACAATCCCGCGAAGCCGATGCACGCGCCGAAAGGTCAGAGGCCGAGGGCGAGTTGAGCGCGCTCAGCGCCGAGACCACGGCGCTTGCCCGTCTGTTGGATCGGGACACCGCTGAGGGCGGTCAGATCCTCGACCGATTGCAGGTGGAGCAGGGCTTTGAAAAGGCTCTTGGCGCGGCCCTTGCCGACGATCTGCGCGCACCCGAAGTGGATGGAGACGGGCCAACCGGCTGGACCATCCTGCCCGCCTACGACACCACGCAAGCACTGCCCACAGGTGTCACAGCCCTGACCAAGCACGTGTCGGTGCCCGACGTGCTGGAACGACGGATGTCGCAAATCGGGCTTGTGGATGCCGAGGATGCGGTACGCCTCCAGCCCCTGCTCAAACCCGGGCAGCGCCTTGTCAGTCTTGAGGGCGACCTGTGGCGGTGGGACGGATATCGCGCATGGGCTGAAGATGCACCCTCCGCCGCCGCGTTGCGGCTTGAGCAACTCAATCGCCTTGAAGCCCTGAAACAAGAGACAGCGCGCCTTTCGTCACGGGTGGACGCCGCACGCGACGCCCACGACAGCCTGACGAAACGCCTGGCCGACCTGACGCTGGCGGAAAAAGCGGCCCGTCAGGCCCGCCGCGACGCCGATGCGGCCGTGACCGATGCCGCGCGCAAGCTCAGCCGCGCAGAAGCCGACAGCGACATGGCGGCGGGAAAGCTGGAAAGCCTGAGCCTGTCGGTGTCCCGCTTCGACGACGAAGCGACAACTGCGCGTGCACAGCTTGTCGATGCACAGCGCGCCGCAGCGGAACTGGGCGATCTGGATACCGCCCGCGCCGAGGTCGAAGACCTCAAGATGACGGTTGAAGCCGCCCGCATGACCATGATGGCGCGCCGGTCTGAACATGATGAATTGCGCCGCGAAGGCGACGCCCGCAAAGCCCGCGGGCAACAGGTCGCGAAAGAACTGAGCGGCTGGCGCCATCGGCTTGAAACAGCCGAAAAGCGCAGCGCAGAGCTTGCAGAGCGCCGCACCACCGCAGAGGCCGAACTGGAAACCGCTGCCAAGGTTCCTGCCGCCCTCGCCGAACAGCGCGAAAAGCTGGGCCACGAAATCGCGCAGGCCGAAGCCCGCAAAGCCGCCGCTGACGATGCCCTGTCAACTGGCGAAGCCGCGTTGCGCACGGCCGACAGCCTCGAACGCGAGGCAGAGCGCAAGGCATCCGAGGCACGCGAAGCGCGCGCACGCTCCGAGGCACGGGCAGAGGCCGCGCGCGAAACGGTCACACTGGCAGCCGAACGGATCGCAGAAGAACAGGACACCAGCCCCACGGCTCTTTTGCAGAAACTGGGCGCAGACCCGGACACCCTGTCCAAGGCCGAAGCGATCGAAGCGGATGTGAACCGCCTGAAACGCCAGCGCGACGCGCTTGGCGCAGTGAACCTGCGCGCCGAAGAAGACGCGCGCGAAGTGCAGGAAGAACATGACACGCTGCTGGCCGAAAAAGAAGACCTTGAAGAGGCGGTCAAAACGCTCCGGTCCGGCATTGCCAGCCTCAACCGCGAAGGGCGCGAACGGCTTCTGACCGCGTTTGAACAGGTCAACAGCAACTTCTCGCTGCTTTTCACGCATCTTTTCGGCGGGGGCGAAGCCAGCCTTGTCATGGTCGAAAGCGACGACCCGCTGGAAGCCGGGCTCGAAATCATGTGCCAGGCTCCGGTCTAGAAGCTTTCGACTCTGTCCCTGTTGTCGGGTGGGGAACAGACGCTGACCGCGCTGGCGCTGATCTTTGCCGTGTTCCTGGCCAATCCGGCCCCCATCTGCGTGCTGGACGAGGTGGATGCGCCGCTCGATGACGCGAACGTCACCCGCTTCTGTGACCTGCTGGACGAAATGTGCCGCCGCACCGAAACCCGGTTTCTGATCATCACGCACCATGCTGTTACGATGTCGCGCATGGATCGGTTGTTTGGCGTGACAATGGCCGAACAGGGCGTCAGCCAACTGGTCTCCGTCGATCTGAAAAAAGCGGAACGCATGGTCGCGTAAACGTGTGTGCGCTTTGGGCCGAATGCCCGCTACAGTGTGCGCATGAAACCGATTGCGATCTGCCTTGCCCTGTTCCCGACCTTTGCATGCGCGCAAGACTGGTCGCCTCGCGACAGCGACAGGTTGTTCGACCAGGCCGCGCTGGATACCCGTCTGCGGGGCCAGACCATCACCTTTTTTGACGATGGCCAGTCCCGGTTCTTTGATGACGGTCGGTATACCTACACCTACGCCAATGACGGCGGCACGGGTTATGGCTATTTCGACGTGAAAGACGACAGCACCATCTGCGTTGATTTCGTCAACGGGTTCTCGCGGTGCGACATGTATGTGATCGACGCGTCGGACCGCCTTGTCGTGATCACCGAAAGCGGCGACCGCTTCCCGGTCAGGCCCTGATCCCGCGCTCCTCTCAGGATTCATTACAATGCCCACACGGTGACGTGTTTTGCGCCAATCCCCGACTTGGCGCATTCCCAACACCATCAGGACGAAGGATGACGAATGATGCGTGCAGCGGATGTGGTGGCGAAACGGCTATACGAGGCGGGATGCCGCTATGCGTTCGGAATGCCCGGTGGCGAGGTGTTGACACTGATCGACGCGCTTGAAGAGGCCGGGATCAGGTTCATCCTGTGCAAGCACGAAAACGCTGCCGGCTTTATGGCCGAAGGCACGTATCACCGCACCGGTGCGCCCGGAATTCTGGTGGCAACCGTTGGACCCGGCGCTTTGAACGGGATCAACGTGGTTGAAAACGCCCGGCAGGATCGCGTGCCGATGATCGTTCTGACAGGATGTGTCGATCCCGAAGTCGCGGCCGTTTACACCCATCAGGTGCTGGATCAACCGCAGGTGTTCCGCCCGATCACCAAAGCGACCTTCACACTCAATGCGGGCGCCGCACATGTGATTGCGGACAAGGCCGTCACCATCGCGATGGAAGGCCGCCCCGGGCCAGTCCATATCGACGTGCCCATATCGGTCGCAGATGCACAGGCGACAGGCACAGGCATCCTGCGCAGACCGGCCGCCCCCGTGGCCCCGGCCGGAGAGGCGCTGGAAACCGCGCGCGCGGCTTTGGCAAAGGCCGAACGCCCCTTGGTGATCGCCGGGGTCGATGCCATGGCCCAAGGTGCCCAAGGCGCGGTCCAACGCGCTGCAGAAACACTCGGCGCGCCTGTCGTGACCACGTACAAGGCCAAGGGTCTGCTGCCCGAAACGCACCGGTTGTCTCTTGGGGGTGCAGGCCTGTCGCCAAAGGCTGACAGTATCCTTTTGCCGCTGGTCGCCCAGGCCGATGTCATCCTTGCCATCGGCTACGACCCGATCGAAATGCGCGCGGGCTGGCAAAACCCGTGGGATCCGGAACAGCAGGTGGTCATCGACATCACGGCAGAGCCGAACCATCACTACATGCATCAGTCGACGCTCAACATCGTCGGCGATTGCGCCGCCAGCGTCGACGCCATCCTGCCGGACCCATTGGCGGGCACGTGGCCCGGTGGTCAGATCACCCAGACCAAAGACGCACTGCAAGACGCGTTTCCAGCCCCGGCAGCCTGGGGGCCGGCGCAGGTGATCGCGACCTGTCAGGACGTCCTGCCAGCCGACACGCTGGCCACCGCCGACAGTGGCGCGCATCGCATTCTGCTGTCGCAGATGTGGCAATGCGGGTTTCCACGCGCGCTCACCCAATCGTCGGGCCTGTGCACCATGGGCTGTGCCGTTCCTCTGGCCATGGGCGCGCAGATCGTCGAGCCCGACCGCACCGTTGTTTCGTTTTCCGGCGATGCCGGGTTCCTCATGGTCGCCGGGGAACTGGCAACCGCGGCAGAGCTAGGCCTGAGGACGGTCTTCGTTGTCTTCGTCGATGCGTCCCTCGCCCTGATCGAGCTCAAGCAGCGACAGCGTCAACTCAGGAACAAGGGCGTCGATTTCGGGCGCACCGACTTTGCCGCAGTCGCCACGGCCTTTGGCGGGACAGGCATCAGCGTTCGGTCGCAGGCAGAACTGAGAGCCGCGTTGGAAACGGCGCAAGCTTCGGACACCTTCACCCTGATCGCCGCAGAAATCGACCGGGGAGCATATGATGGCGCCATCTGACACCCCCGGTGCACTGGACGGGCTTCTGGTGCTCGACTTGTCGCGTATCCTGGCCGGCCCGACAGCGACCCAGATGCTGGGCGATCTTGGGGCAACCGTGATCAAGATCGAAAACCCCAAGACCGGTGGGGACGACACGCGCAGTTGGGGACCGCCCTACGCGCCGACACCCGACGGCAAAAGCGATCTCAGCGCGTATTACATGGCCGCCAACCGCAACAAGTATTCCGTGGCCGCCGATCTTTCCACGGTCGAGGGCCAGACCCTTGTCAAAGCGCTTGTCGCCCAGGCGGACGTGGTCATCGAAAACTACAAACCCGGCGGGCTGAAGAAATACGGCCTCGACTTTGAAACCATCTGCGCGGCGCATCCCGGGCTTGTCTATTGCTCCATTTCCGGCTTTGGCCAGACCGGGCCGAACCGTGATGTCCCCGGCTATGACCTGATGGCGCAGGGCTATGGCGGGATCATGTCGCTGACAGGGGATCCCGACGGACCGCCGACAAAGGTCGGCGTGGGTATTGCCGACGTGATGTGCGGTATGTACGCCACCATCGGCATTCTTGCCGCGTTGCGCCATCGCGACGCCACCGGTCAGGGCCAGCATATCGACCTGTCGCTGGTCGACAGCCAAATGGCGTGGCTGATCAACGAAGGCACCAATTACCTGGCGTCCGGGCAGGAACCGCAAAGACGCGGCAATGCCCATCCGAACATCGTGCCATACGATGTCTTTGCAACGTCGGACGGGCACGTGATCCTTGCGGTGGGCAACGACGCGCAGTTTCAGAAGTTCTGCAAAGCCATGCATCGCGGCGACCTTGCACAAGACGCGCGTTTCACCACGAATCCCGACCGGATCGCGAACCGCGTGGCGCTGACAACCGAAATTTCTGAAACACTTGCCGGGTTTGCGAACGCCGAAGTTCTTCAAGTGTTACAATCTGTTCAGGTCCCCTGCGGCCCCATTCACACCGTTGGTCAGGCATTGAACACCGATCAGGCCAAGGCACGGGGGGCGACAGTGTCGGTTGCGCACCCTCATACATGCTCTGGCCACGTGCAATTGCTGGGAAACCCCCTGAAACTCTCGAAAACGCCGGTTACCTTCCGCCGCGCACCGCCTCGGTTCGGGCAGGACACCGATGCCTTGCCCACTCTTCTGGACACGCACAGGAAACGGGCAAAGCCATCCGAATAACTCACGCGTCCGTGAGTTCTGCTCACGTTCTCGCGCGCTAGCGGGCACGTGATGTGAGCGTGTTCCCGGATCTGTCTACCACCATGACAACGCAATGGTGCGTCACGGTAAGCAGAGGATGACCTTATGTTCCACGATATCTGTACCTGCGAGGTCAGCCTAACCAACGCCGAAGCGGTGTCAGAATGGAACGGTGTGATCCTCGGTATTCTGTCTCATGGCCAACAGGCCCCCGTTCATCTGGGCAAGCTGCTGGACCTTGCGCCTGATTACGCGCTGGCGCACGCGGTCAAGGGTCTGTCCGCGCTGATGCTGGGCCGACGTGAACTGGTCGAGGTCGCGGCACAGGCCAACAAGACGGCACAGGCGTGCCTGCAGGCAGGAAGCGCCACAGCGCGAGAACGTCTCTGGTGCGACGCGCTGGATGCGTGGTTGCGCGGGCATCCATCTGTCGCGATTGCGCGGATGGAAGACGCGTTGCTTCTGAACCCGGCAGACACGATCAGCATGAAGCTGTCGCATGGCATCCGGTTCATCATCGGTGACAACCACGGCATGCGCCGGTCAGTCGAACGGGTGATCCCGGCGCATGGCCACGATCATCCCTTGCGCGGATATGCCTTGGGGTGCCTGGCCTTCGGCATGGAAGAAACCGGCCACTATGCAGAGGCCGAGCGCATGGGCCTTCAGGGGCTTGAAACCGCGCTGGACGATGCCTGGGGGCTGCACGCCGTCACCCATGTGTACGACATGACCCACCGCACCGATGACGGGATTTCCCTGATCGACAGCAACATCGCAGCCTGGGACCATTGCAACAACTTTCGCTTCCACGTCTGGTGGCACAAGGCCCTGCTGCACCTCGATCAGGGCGATATTTCCACGGTGCTGTCGCTGTACGACACCCAGGTCCGCAACGAAAAAACAGACGACTACCGTGATTTTTCGAACGCCAGTTCGCTGCTGATGCGGTTGGAGCTGGAAGGCGTGAATGTGGGGCAACGCTGGGATGAACTGGCCGATCTGGCCGAAAAACGCAGCACCGACGGATGTCTTGTCTTTGCCGATCTGCACTACATGCTTGCGCTGGCTGGCGACAACCGCGAAGACGCCGCCGCCCGGATGATGGCACGCGTTGCGCGCGACGCCGAAGGCCATGACGAAATGGCCCTGATCATGGACAACCCCGGCGTCGCCGCAGCCGAAGGTCTGGCCGCGTTCGGCGCGGCACAATACGCCACCGCATTCGACAAACTGCGCGCAGCCCGGGCACGGTTCCAGAGGATGGGCGGCAGCCATGCCCAGCGCGACGTGTTCGAACGCGTCACGATCGAGGCGGGCCTGCGTGCCGGTCGGCTCGATGCAACAGAGACGCTGCTGCGCGCCCGATCATCCATGCGGGACGGTGCAATCGATGCCTTCGCCGAGAAACGTCTGCGGATGATCGCCGACGCGCGCGAGATCCGTGCGACCTTTGCCGCCGAATAACACTAAGTACCAGACCATGTCCCTTGCTGACCCGTCCATGACGATGCCGCCGCAGGCCGTATCCAAGACAATGCCCCACGCGGGCACACGCGATCCGCGCCTCGATTTCTTTCGCGGCATCGCGATGTTCATCATCCTGATCGCTCATGTTCCGGGCAATTGGCTGACGCTTTGGATTCCGGCCCGCTTTGGCTTTTCCGATGCCACGGAAACCTTTGTCTTCTGTTCCGGCATGGCGTCTGCCATCGCGTTTGGCCGTGCGTTCCGCGAACGCGGCTGGATGATGGGCACCGCCCGCGTCAGCTTTCGTGTCTGGCAGGTTTACTGGGCGCATATCGGGCTGTTTTTTGCCATTGCTGCAGCGATGGTTGCGTTGAATGGCCTTTTCCCGGACGGGCGCAACTATGTGAGCCAGCTCAACCTGCATCCGTTTTTCAACAACGCGCAGACCAATCTCATCGGGCTGATGACCCTGACCTACGTGCCGAATTATTTCGACATTCTGCCGATGTATATGGTCATCCTCGTCATGATCCCGATCATGATCGCATTGGCGCGCGTGCATCTTGGTCTGGCGGCCGCACTTTCGGTCGTGCTCTGGCTTTGCGCCAACATCCTGGGATGGAACTTCCCGGCAGAACCCTGGTCGGAGCGCGGCTGGTTCTTCAATCCGCTGGGGTGGCAGTTGATCTTCTTCACCGGGTTTGCGTTGATGTCCGGCTGGCTTCCTGCCCCACCTGTCAGCAAAACGCTTTTCTGGATCGCGGTCGCAGTGATCGTCATCAGCCTGCCCTTTGCCTATTTCCGACTGTTCAACGCGTTTCCCGTTTTCCTTGAATGGCGGCGCGACTGGTCGTTCCTGTTCCACAAGACCGATTTCGGCATCCTGCGATACATCCATTTCCTGGCAACCGCCTATGTCGCTTGGGTGCTGGTGGGACCGAAAGGCGCGAATATCCAACCCAGCGATGGAACCGGGCTTTTGGCCCGCATCTGGCAAAGCACGCTGGCCGTCATCATGAAGGTCGGGCAGCAGTCGCTTGCCGTGTTCATCGGCTCCATGTTCCTGGCCCGGATCCTGGGCGCGGTGCTGGATCAAGCGGGGCGCACCAGCTTTTCGATGCTGTGGGTCAACGCGCTCGGTTTCGCACTGATCATCGGCGTGGCCTATGCGGCGGGCTGGTTCAAGTCACACCCCTGGAAGAAGAAGGCATAACCCGTGCTGAGACGAGACGTCCTGACCGGGCTTGCCGCCCTTGCCGCATCGCCTGCATTCGCATCGGCGAACGGGGAACCGGGCTTGCAACTGGGCCAAGCCATCCCGTTTACCCCGGAGCACGTGGTAACACTGGCGCGGGACCGCGCGGCCAGACGGTACCAAGCCCCCCAAGCCATTCCGGACGCGTGGACCGACATCACCTATGACGACTACGTGTCGATCTGGTTCGACAGCCGCAATGCGCTTTGGGCCAATGAATCGGATGTGCCGCTGCATCTGGATGTCTTCGCGCCGGGGCTGTTCTACCCGCATCCGGTCGAAATCGCGGTGATCGAAGACGGGACCGCCCGCCCGCTGGAATTCGACATGGGCGTGTTCGACAAGACCGACAAGTTCCCGGACCTGCCGGTCGACGACACGCTGGGCTATTCCGGCCTGCGCCTGCGGGCAGAAACGGAACGGCGCGGCATTCACCAGGAATTCGCGGTCTTTCAGGGTGCCTCGTATTTTCGCGCGATTGGCACGGGCGATATCTACGGCCTCTCTGCGCGCGGTCTGTCCATCGACACCGCCGAGCCGTCTGGCGAAGAATTCCCCGAGTTCCGCGCTTTCTGGATCGAAAAACCGGCACCGGGCAGCGACACCTTCACCGTGCATGCGCTGCTTGACAGCCCAAGCTGCACAGGCGCCTACCGGTTTGACATCACCCACGGTCAACCGCTGGAGATGCTGGTCAAGGCCACGATCTTTCCACGCCGCGACATGGATCATGTCGGCATCGCGCCACTGACCTCCATGTTCCAGTTCGACGAAACCAACCGCGACCGCTTTTCCGATTTCCGACCGGCAGTGCATGACAGTGACGGTTTGATGATCCTCAACGGCGCAGGGGAAACGATTTGGCGCCCTCTTGCCAACCCCGGAAAGCTTCAGATCAGCGCCTTTCGTGACAGCAACCCCCAGGGCTTCGGGCTGATGCAGCGGGCCCGCAAGTTCAGCGATTTTGCCGATCTCGAAGCGCTCTATCACCGCCGTCCCGGCGTCTGGATCGAACCCGGCGAAGGCTGGGGGGCCGGAGCAGTCACATTGATTGAAATTCCGACAAATCGCGAAATCTACGACAATATCGTGTGTTACTGGCGTCCGGATGCTGTACTTGACGCCGGATCAGAGCATATCCTGTCATACCGCATGCTTTGGGGCGAACAAAGTAACTATGGCAACGGTGTCCGGGTGCTGAACACCCGCATTGGTAACGCGTTCGAGGACGGAATCATCGTGGCAATCGATTTTGCGAATGACGCTGCCGTTCCGGCGGATTTGAACGAAATTGAAAAGCTGGTCCGCGCCAGCGCGGGCGAGGTGTCCAGCGGTGTCCTGCAACGCAACCCGGAAACGGGCGGGCCGCGACTCGCGTTCAAATTCCATCCCGGCGAACACACGCTGATCGAATTCCGTGCCCAGCTGCGCCACAACGGCGGACCGCTGAGCGAAACATGGCTTTACCGATGGACAGCCTGAACGCACCTGCCTTCGCAATGATGCCGCCACAGGCCCCCCTGCCAATGGCACCGCAGGATTTTTCGCGCACCCCCAAGCGCCGGACGCTGGAACCCGCCAAGACCTTGCGCAACGCGGCATGGCGCTTTGCGGCCTTTGCGCCCGCCGTGCTGATCACCGCCGTACTAAGCGCAGCCATCGCGAACTGGCTGTCCAAGGGGGGCGTGACGGCCCTGGAGTCCACGGTCGTGGGTCTTGTGGCCCTGACATTTGTCTGGGTGTCCCTGTCGGTGACAACCGTCAGTCTGGGCCTTGTCCGGCGCATCATAAACCCGTGCCGCACCAAGCTGAGCCGCCAGCGCGGCGGTGCGCAATCCATTGCGTTGCTGGTGCCTGTGTATAACGAAATCCCGTGGGATGTGTTCGGCAACGCCTCTGCCATGCTCAAGGAACTCAGCCAGGGTCCGCAAAAAGACAAGTACACCCTGTTCATCCTGAGCGACACGCGCGACCCCATGATTGCCGATCAGGAACGTCGCGCCTTTTACGCCTTGCGAACAGAGGCCCCGCACGGAATTGACGTCTATTACCGGCGTAGGGCGCAAAACACCGACAAGAAGGTCGGCAACCTGACCCAATGGATCGAAAACTGGGGCGCGTCCTATGACGCGATGGTCATTCTGGACGCCGACAGCCTGATGAGCGGGGCCGCCATCCGCCAATTGGCGCATGAATTGGCCGCCGATCCCGAGGCAGGTCTGATCCAGAGCTTTCCATCCCTGATCGGGGCCAAAACCCTTTTCGGCCGCATGCAGCAGTTTTCCAACGCCGTCTACGGCTGGCTGTTGGCCGAAGGGTTGGCCGTCTGGTCGCAAAGCGAAAGCAATTATTGGGGGCACAACGCCATCATTCGCACACGCGCCTTTGCCGAAAGCGCCCGATTGCCCTATCTGCGCGGCTTTCGCGGGCAGCAAAACCTGATCCTGAGCCATGATTTCGTCGAGGCGGGCATGCTGCGCCGGGCAGGCTGGGGCGTGCGGTTCCTGCCCCGTTCAGGTGGCAGCTACGAAGAAACACCGCAAACCCTGATCGACTACGCGATCCGCGACCGCCGCTGGTGCCAGGGCAACATGCAGCATCTGCGCCTGCTCGCGGCGCGTGGCTTTCACCCTGTTTCCCGCTTCCATATGCTTCAGGGCGCGGTTGCGTTCCTGCTTTCGCCCGCATGGTTCGCATTGATCGTCATCTGGGCCGCGGTTGGCACCATGCCCCCCGAAACGACGAGTTACTTCAGCGCGGCAAACCCGTTGCAGCCCGTCTGGCCTCAAGCCGAAGGCGTCAGCGGGCTGACATACCTTGCCATCATCTATGCCATGCTGCTCATGCCCAAGATCACGGCCACCATCGCCCTTGGCCTGCGCAGCCGCACGCGCAGCGATTACGGCGGGTGGTGTCCCTTCGTGGGCACCGCGCTCTTCGAGGTGCTGTGTTCGATCCTTTACGCACCGATCCTGATGGTTCAGCAAACCATCGCGGTCCTTTTTGCCGGCCTCGGACGATCCACATCCTGGGCACCGCAGAACCGCGCGGGCGAAAGCCACACATGGATGCAAACGCTGCGATTTCACTGGGTCGAAACCTGCTGCGGATTGGTGATGACCGCTGGCATGCTCTTTGGCTCAATCTCGCTTTGGCTGTGCCCCATCGCCTTCAGCCTGACCCTGGCTGTCCCGCTCTCCAAGCTGAGCGGCATGCGCATCAGTGCCGTGCTGCCAAGGCCGTTCCGGCTCGACAGTCCGCAGTCCCTGCGCGAACCCCGCGTGGTCAGAACCGCGCGCTCTGAACGCGCATGGATGAAACAGGTGCTGACCCGCGACGGCTCCGAGGCCCCGGCGCTCGCCGCAGAATAACGGCAACGCTAAAGCGCTTCGTACCAGTCCAGCATCATATCGGCCCACCCCTGCGGGATCACGTGCCCGCCGGGAAACAACGCGAATTCCAACGCGGAACCGGGGGCGCAGCGCTCCCATGACCGGCGCAGGAAAAACCCGTCCGTGTCGAATCGATCCGCCTTCAATTGAAAACACCGGTTGGTCTCCCGCCAGATCGCCAGCGCCTCGAAAATGTCGCCCTGGACCAGCGCCTCGGGATCGCGGCTGTCCTCGCCGCGCAACACACGCCCTTCCAGCGGAACAGTGCCGTCAGTCCAGCCATGGGTGTGCAACATTCGCACCGGGCCGGCACAGTCCACCGGATGCGGACGCCAGAAATTCCCGCCCAATGGCGCATAGGCCGAAAAGGCTTCTGGCGCAGTGCAGGCCAGATAAGCGGTCATGGACCCCCCGATCGAAAACCCCGACAGGATGATCCGGTCCGCATCAATACCATGCCGCGCAATCGCGTCGTCGCGTACGGCGGTGAGGAAAGACACCTCGTCGCGGCGTTGCGTCCGGTCCGGGTGAAACGACCATGACCCGCCAGAACGGCCCGGTCTTTTCAGACCGGACGGCGCAATCACCGCATAGCCCCGGGACGTGATTGCATCCACCATCCCGCGATTGCGCATGACCCCGTCGCCGCTGCCGCCGAACCCATGAATGAAGACAACCGCCGGAACCGGACCTTCGGTAGGTTCCGGCATCGCGATGAAATACGTGCCGTTCTCGATGTTGCAGGCCGTGTCCGTGGAACACGCGGCCACGGGAAGCGCCGCATGGAAAAAGGCCGCGACTGCGGCCATCATCGTCAATCGTTTCATCGTCGCTGCACGTCTCCTATCCGGACCACGCAACCACCGGCAAACCGCGTTTCAACCATCCGGGTCCGGCAAAAGACCCAAGCATGCCCTCTGGCACGTCAATGATGGGCGTGATGCCCGCATCGATCAACTGCGCTGTCAACCGACGAGACCGCACCCCCCGCGCGCAAATCACCGCGACGGGTTGGGCGGTGTCCGATCTTGCCTGCTGTACGGCATCCACAAAATCGGGGCGGCGCAGATCAATCGCAACAGCGCCTTCCGGAACACCGGTCTGCTTCCATTCATCCGGTCGCCGGATATCCACCAGAAGAACACGCCCTTCGCGCACCGCGCTCAACACGTCCTGCGGCGATGCATCGCTGACGCCAACCGCTGGCGCGCGTCCCGGAAACCAAAGAAAGCTGCCGGTGGCCAAAACGGCTGTTGCCGCCAGGCCACCAAACAAGGTTCGTCGCGTCAGTTGCACGTTCAGTTGGCAACCGGCGCAGAGGACATGAAGTTCGGGATCGTGTTGCCCGACGCGTCTTTCGGCTCGATCCCGGTCCAGTTGTCATTTGCCAGGGTGATGTTCCCGGGAATGTCCTCTTCCCAGAAACCGACCACGTTCCGCGTGATGTTCAGGTAAAGTTTGTCGTCGACAATGCGCCAAAGGTTGGGATTGGCGGGCACCTTACCGCCCTTGGAGACGCCATAGGCGCAATGCCCGTCGAACTGTGGCGCATATTTCGCCGGATCCGCGAGGAACGTATCGCGATTGGCCTCGGTCGAGAAAGCAAAGGTCGCGCCGTTATACTCGGCGGTGATGTCGCTGCGCCCCGGGATCGCATCCGCCTGCGGGGTGCCGATGGGCGATTGCGGCAGGCTGAAATAGGCCACCACGTCATAGCCGGACACGGCAAAGCCGGTCTCATCGACGTATTGCGGCCCCGCGAACGCGGCGGTCGAGAAAACCGCAAAAGCGGCGGAAAGCAAAAGGTGTTTCATGTTGGTCGTCTCCTGGTGTGTGCTGGAGACACGCTACGCAACCTTTTTCACAATAGCAGCCAGGCCTCGCGCGTGTGTGACCCAAAGTGTGTCACGTCTTCGTGCGCGCCGCGTCAGAGCCGATCAAGCAAGGCCTGCGTGGGCCAGCCATCCGCCGGCAGGCCAACCTCTGTCTGGACCAGCCGCACGGCCGCCCGTGTCTTTGACCCAAGAATGCCGTCAACATCGCCAACATCATACCCGCGCTCTGACAGGTTCCGCTGAAGCGCCTGCATCGCGTCCCCGCTCAAACCCGGTTGCGGCGTGCCCGCGTCGAAAATCGGCGCACCGCCAAGCCGCGTGGCGAAATAGGCCGCCGTAAGGACATAGGTGAAGCTCTGGTTCCATTCGAAGAACACGTTGAAATTCGGATAGGCCATAAAGCTGGGTCCCCCCTGCCCCTGCGGCAGGATCACGGAGCCCGACAATCCGGGTTGCAAAGCCCCGGCGCGCCCCTGAACCCCCAAGGCAGCCCATTCCGACATGGATTTCACCGTCGGCAATCCGGTCAGCGACACGTCAAACCCCTCGGGCAGCACGATCTCCTGCAACCACGGCTCCCCGGCGCGCCAGCCCAAAGACCGAAGCATCTTTCCGCCCGACAGAAGCGCGTCTTGCACCGATGTCTTGAGCGTGACGTGGCCGTCCCCGTCGCCATCGACGCCGTTTTCCAGGATATCGCGCGGTAACATCTGCACCATGCCGATCTCACCGGCCCACGCCCCGGTCGTTCTGTCCGGGTTAAAATCCCCCGAAGCAAACAGCTCCATCGCCGCAAAAATCTGCGGTCGGAACAGCTCGGGCCGACGACAGTCATGCGCAAGGGTGATCAATGCATCGCGCGTGTTGTAATCCCCCTGGAATGCGCCGTAATCCGTCTCGAACGCCCAAAAGGCCAACAGCACATGGCGCGACACGCCGTAGTCCCGTTCGACCCGATCGAACACATGTCCCCATTCGGCGGCATTCGCTTGCCCCCGCTTTAGCCGGTCGGCACTGATCAAACGGCGGGCAAAGTCGGTAAACGGAAGCTGGAACACCCCCTGCCGCCGGTCCGCTGCAAGCACAGACGCGTCCTGCGTGGCACCGGCCAGAAACGCCTCTGCCGTTGTCGCCCCGATACCCAAAGACACCGCCTCACGGCGCAACCCGTCAACAAACGCATCGAAAGACCCACCACAGGCGGCCCATGCGGGGCCGGACACCAGGACACTTGCAAACAGTGCACACGATAAATTGCGCATACAGACCCCTTCAATTCTTTGACACATGGCTACCAGCAGGATTATGGCTCGCAAAGGCCGCTTTAGGCTGGGTTTCGCTTATTTTAACCGAACACACATAAAGCTTACTCGCGCGTTAACCGTTTATTATCTAATCACGGGGGAGTCTGAACATGCTCCGTCCTTCGTTCCAAAGGTTTTATCACGTTCATGAATGTCCTGATTGTGCAGAACGAACCAAAGCTCGGGGCCGTCTGGCAGCGGCACCTGGAACGGTGTTCCAATACGGTTGATCTTGCGCACGATCAGGAAAGCGCGATCGCGAAACTGTCGGAACGATACTATCCCATCCTGATCCTCGATGTCGTTCTCGAAGACGGCAGCGCCATCGCCGTGGCCGATTACGCCAGCTATCGCCACCCGGACGCCAAGATCATCTTTGTCACGAACAGCAGCTTCTTCTCTGACGGCTCCATCTTCCAGCTATGTTCAAACGCCTGCGCGTTCGTGCCCAGCGCGACCCAACCCGAAGATCTCGCAGCCATGGTTGAACATTACGCCGCTTCGACGTGACCAACGCCGTGCCGCCTGAACACGGGGCGCGCGGTCCAACCGTTACGCGGCAGCCAGCAGATCCCGCCCATGCGGCGCATCGAAATCCAGCACGGGATTGATCGGTACGATCCGGTGCGGATTGATGCTGTCGTGGCTGTAATGATAATGCCGCACGATGTGATCGAAGTTCACAGTGTCGGCGACACCGCGCCATTGATAAAGCTCTCGTGTATAGGCCCAAAGATTGGGATAATCCACAATCCGGCGGCGATTGCATTTGAAATGCAAATGGTAAACCAGATCGAATCGCACCAGAGTGGTAAACAACCGCCAATCCGCTTCGGTAATACGGTCGCCCATCAAATACCGGCGTTTTGACAGGCGGTCCTCCAGCCAATCAAGACTTTCGAAAAGCGGGACAACGGCGGCGTCATATGCCTTTTGCGTCGTTGCAAATCCGGACTTGTAAACACCGTTATTCACAGTGTCATAAATCCGCGCGTTCACGTCCTCGATATCGTCCCGCATATGGGCAGGCCAGTAGTCGTCATCATTGCCGGTGATACCGTCAAAGGCCGAATTGAACATCCGGATGATTTCAGAACTTTCGTTCGAAACAATGGTCTGCTGCTGCTTGTCCCAGAGGATCGGCACTGTAACACGACCAGAGACCTGCGGATCCGCCTTGGTGTAAATGTCCCGTGCAAACGGCAAACCATAAAGCGTGTCACCCGTCGCACCGGGGTAATCGGTGGCAAAGGTCCACCCGTCGTTCAGCATATCGGGATGCACCACGGAAACCGAGATGTGCGACGTCAGGCCCTTCAACGCCCGAAAGATCAAGGTGCGATGCGCCCAGGGGCAGGCAAAACTCACGTAAAGATGGTACCGGCCGCTTTCGGCCTTGAAACCGCCCTCGCCGCTTGGCCCGGCACTGCCGTCGGATGTGATCCAGTTGCGGAACGCTGCAGTTGACCGCTTGAACGCACCACCAGTGCTCTTGGTGTCATACCACTGATCGTGCCAAACGCCGTCTACAAGATGTCCCATGTCACTCTCCAAGATTACCTTCGTCATAGGACATAGCGCAGTTGCAGCCCTGCAGTAATGCACAGCAGCGCGCAGCTGGCTGTAAAAATGCGCACAACTCCCCGGCGTTTCGGCCACTGCCGATCGGTTCAGGTGATCCAGTGGGCTTTTACCGATTTCAAACCCAGCCGCGCCATCGTCGACCCGGCGATGTCGAGGATCTCGGTATCGGAATAAGCAGCCGCATCAAAATTGAAGGACAACTCGCCACCGTCGGATCCCAGTGTTGGGCGAAAGCCGATTTCGTCGATATCGCCCGGTGCGGTCGGAGGCTTGATCCGTCGCACTTCAAACATCCCGACCCGATGGGACGTGCCTGCACCCGCGGTAAAGGCTTTTGCAAAGGGCGACCGCTGGATCATCCCGGTCGGCGCATCCATGCCAGTCGCGACCTGACGCGGGTACGCCCCAAGCGCGTGAAGCTCCCGGTCCCATTCCCCATCGCGCCGCGAACAGGGCGAAGAGACATGACGCATCACGTCCACAAGTTGCCCGGCTGCATGCCGGGATGCATCGGCCAAAGACCAGGCCGGGTCACGACGATGGCGCATCAAGGGGTGCAAGGTGTGGTGACCTGCGAATTTCGACAGGCTGCTGTCAAACCGGCCCACTGTCATCGTGTAATAGAAATCGTTTGAAGCCCCGATTTCCGAAAGTGCCTCAAGAAACGCGGTATTCACCAATATGAACGGTGTCACCCCGACGGATTTCGCTGTGTCGTGAATCGCGTCCGTATGGGCCTTGGTCAAATGCGCGACCCTGTTTTTGCCCGAAAGCCACGTCACACCATCCTGCATGAATGGCAGTCCGGCTTTTACGCGACCGATATTGATCGGCTCCGCCGGAGGAAACAGCACGCCACGCCAATATGTATCGTGCGCTTTTTGATCTGCCGGAATATCCCGCCCGTATTTTGCGTAATAGTCCGCATAGCGACCCGCCCCGGACAGCAGGGGCATGCCCAGCATCAGCTTGATCAGGTCTTCAAACAACAGCATGAAGCCATATCCGTCGACGATGGCGTGATGGGCGCGAAACACCATCACATCGCCCAGGGGTCCGAATTTCAGGACATCCAGACAGATCAGCGCGTCATCCTTCATGCTGATCCGGGTCAGGGTGTGCTGAAGGGCGATCGTTTCAATCTGGTCTTCGGTTGCACCGTTGTAGTCATGGTAGGTCACACCCGTTGGGTGATCGTCGGCAACAGCGCAAGACGGGGCGGTGCCATGAAAATGGAACCGCAGTCGCGTCACATCGTGCCGTTTGCACAACGTTTTGAAAGCCCTGTTCAAACGGCGGTCGCCAAGCCCCGGCCGAACATGCAACGTCACCGACAGTGTCAGGTGGCCCAGAAATCGCTCTGTTGCATTGGGGTGGATTTCCCGTTTCAAGACATAGTCTTGCCACCGGGTCAGCGGAAAGGTGGTCACTGTAGTCATTTGGTCCGTATTTCCCCGGTCCCACGTGCATGGGGCCAAGGGTCGTTCAAGTCGCATCAACCGATACTACCGGACCACGCCAAGTACCAGAGCGATTGGGAATGCGCGGTCCGGGACACCCTGAGCAGATGGCCTACTTTCGCAGCATCTGGACAACCCAGATCACGATCATCGCCCCCAGAACGGCACCGACAAACCCTGCCACGGCCCCGGTCGCCGCAAGCAGAAGACGGATCACCATCGCCCCGATCAACGCCCCGGCAACGCCCACCATCACCGTGGCCAGGGTGTTCATTTCCACGCCCATGAACCGCGTGGCCAGAAATCCGGCAGCAGCCCCCACGACAAGCAGCAACAGGATGGACATGGTTACCGCCTCCGCCGATCCCGGACCGAACCGCGCCAATGCGTTGGCACGATGATCAACGCGCCAAGCGAGGAAACGATTGCGTTGATCCCCGGAGAACTGAAACCCACCCCGAACATGATGCGCACGAAATAGGCAAGAAACGCGCCCCCGATGCAGATGATGATGCTTTGCAGGATGCCGTTGTTCGTAAAGCCCGTACGCTCGCACACGTAGCCCACGATCCCGGCGATGATGACAGTTCCCATAAGAACCATGAACATGTGCTTTACCCTCCCAGCACTGTTCCCTTGGGAACAGGCATGCCGCGCAGGAATGTGTCCGCGTCCTGCGCACCTTTTCCGGCCCGCTGCGCCCTGAGAATGGTAACCGCTTCCGTCCCACAGGCAATGGTCAAGCGATCATCAAGCGCGGTTCCGGGCGGGCCGTCGCCCGAGGCAACCGTGCTTTCCAGCACCTTCAACCGCGCGCCGTTCAGCGTGGTCCACGCCCCGGGAAACGGCGAAAGCCCCCGGATCAGCCGATCAACCTGCGCTGCGGGCTGTGTCCAGTCGATATGCGCCTCTGACTTGTCGATCTTGTCCGCATAGGTGATGCCCGCCTCCGGTTGCGCAACAGCCGTCAATTCCGGCAGGTGCTCCAGGGCCTGCACGATCAGCGCGGCCCCCATCGCGCTCAGCCTATCATGCAGCGCGCCGGTGGTTTCGGTGTCTCGGATCGGGGTCGCCTCGCGCAGCAGGACAGGCCCGGTATCCAGCCCCGCATCCATCTGCATGATGCAAATCCCGGTCTCCGGATCACCGGCCATGATGGCCCGGTGGATCGGCGCAGCCCCCCGCCAGCGCGGCAACAGCGATGCATGGATGTTCAGGCAGCCGTGCTTCGGTGCATCAAGAATGGCTTGCGGCAGGATCAGCCCATACGCCACCACAACCGCCACATCGGCATTGAGCGCGGCAAACTCGGCCTGCGCGTCGTCAGACCTCAGGGATTTCGGATGCCGCACGTCCAGCCCAAGGGCCTCTGCCCGCAGGTGAACCGGTGTCGGGCGTTCCTTCTTGCCCCGCCCGGCGGGGCGCGGTGGCTGGCAGTAGACGGCAGCGATGTCGTGACCGGCATCCACCAGCGCATCGAGAACCGGAACCGAGAAATCCGGCGTTCCCATGAACACGATCCGCATGACGTCAGCCTTTCGCTTTCTTCGCGCGCCGCAGAAGGATGTCGCGTTTGGTTTTGCTCAGATGGTGAAAGTAAAGCTTGCCATTCAGGTGATCGATCTGGTGCTGGACGGATGTCGCCCAAAGCCCCACGAAATCCTGGGTGCGCACCGTGCCATCCGCCGCCATGAATTGCACGGTCACCGCACGCGGTCGCTCGATCTTGGCATAGACGCCGGGCAGGTTCGGACTGGCCTCTTCATGTGCGTTCATCTTGATGCTGGCATGCAGAACCTCGGGATTTGCCATGCGAATGGCCTGCCCCCGTTCGGTCGACGCATCGACCACCGCAAGCCGAAGGTTCACACCGATCTGCGGCGCGGCAAGGCCGACGCCCGGCATCGCCTCCATCGTGTCGATCATGTCCTGCCAATGGCTGATGATCTCGTCCGTCACCTCTGATACCGGCTCTGCGATACGGGTCAGGCGCTTGTCAGGCCAGGGCAGGCAGGGTCTCACGGTCATGGCCGGCCCTCATAGGCGGTTTCGAGCCTCGCCCGCTCTGGGCCCGACAGGCGATCGAAAATGACCAGACCGTCAAGGTGATCCAATTCATGCTGGGCGCAGGTGGCGGCAAAGCCCGTCAGGCGCGTTTCCTGACGCGTGCCATCCCGGTCCGTGTAGGCAAGCGTGATCTCGGCTGGACGGGTGACATCCGCCGACACGTCAGGGATCGACAGGCAGGCCTCTGGCCCCGTGCGCACGGTCTCCGATGCCTGCGTGATCACCGGGTTGATGCAGACATAGGGCGTCTTGTCGCCCTCCTTCCACGTCGGGTCCATGACGAACACCCGTGCCAGCACCCCCACCTGCGGCGCGGCAAGCCCACGCCCCGGCGCGGCATACATGGTATCGAACAAATCGTCGATCAGCGGCCCCAATGCGGAAATATCATCCACGGGATCGCACAGCCGGGACAGGCGTTTGTCAGGCCATGTCAGGATCGGCAGAACGCTCACGCGCGGGCCATCTCGCGCTTCATCTTGACCATCTTGCGCGTGATCATCTGGCGCTTGAGCGGCTTGAGATGGTCAATGAACAGCTTGCCGTTCAGGTGATCGATTTCATGCTGCACACAGGTCGCCCAAAGACCGTCGAACTCTTCTTCCTTCGGGGTGCCGTTCTCGTCGATCCACGCCACCTTGACCGCCTCGGGGCGGGTCACATCCGCAAACTGGTCGGGCAGCGACAGACACCCCTCTTCGTAGACATTCATATCGGACGACGCATTCACGATTTCGGGATTGAACATCACCAGCGGGCGCGGCTTGGCATCCTCTCCGGTCTCGCAGTCCAATACGATCAGACGCGACAGAACACCGATCTGCGGCGCGGCAAGGCCAATGCCCGGCGCGTCATACATCGTCTCAAGCATGTTCTTGGCAAGGACGCGCAAATCGTCGCTCAGATCGGGAACGGCGACCGATTGTTTCTTCAATCGCGGGTCCGGGTGCAGGATGATGGGCAGTTTCATGATGTTGATCTAGGCAATCCCATTGTGAAGAGCAAGTCAGCGCTCTTGAACCTGCCGTTCAGTCCATTAGCTAGACGTCAGAGCAGTCATCCGGAGAATATGATGCAAGACCCCTTCAACTGCCTCGTCGAACGACGTGGCACGCATAGTTCGAAATGGGACACGCTGGAAAGCAGGTTCCACGTGCCGAAAGAAGACGGTCTGGCCATGTGGACAGCGGACAGCGACTATCCCACCGCACCCTGTGTGTTGAGGGCGATGCAAGATGCGGTCAATCACGGGGTTTTCGGATACTGGACAGACAATACCGACTACAACAACGCGATCCAGTGGTGGATGAAAAACCGTCACGGATGGGACATCGACACGGATTGGATTCTCACCTCGCAAGGCCTGGGCAATGCCATCGCGCTCTGCATTGACGTCTGGTCCGATCCCGGCGACCGGATCGTCACGTTCAACCCGGTCTACCATGAATTCGAGGTCAAAATCCGCAAGACGGGCCGCGTGCCCGTGCAATGCCCCCTGATGCGCGAAGGCGATATCTACAACCTTGATCTTGATGCTGCGCAGGCCATGCTGGACGGGTCTGAAAAGATCCTGATCTTCTGTTCTCCGCAGAACCCGTCGGGGCGCATCTGGTCCGCTGACGAATTGCGCGCGGTGGCAGAGTTCGCGGAACGAAACGACCTGATCCTGGTCTCGGACGAAATCCATCACGATATCGTCTATCCCGGAAACACGTTTGTCCCGATGGACGTTGCGGCGCCGAACGCGCGCGACCGGCTGGTGGTGCTGACGGCCTCTTCCAAGACCTTCAACATCGCGGGTCTGAAGACAGGCAACCTCATCATCCCCGATCCGAATTTGCGTTCCGACATGGCACAGCGCCTGCGGTCGCTGGATTATGCGCCGAACCGGCTGGGTCTCGAGATGGTGACCGCAGCCTACACCCCGGAAGGCGCCGCATGGGTGGATGACCAGATTGCCCATCTGGTCGCGATGAAAACCCTGTTCGATGACGGCGTGAACGCAATTCCGGGTGTTCATTCCCTGCCATTGACGGCCACCTACCTGGCTTGGGTCGATTTTTCGGGCACAGGAATGGAGTTTGACGAAATCAGCCGGCGGGTCCGTCATGACGCCCGCATCGCACCAAGCCCGGGACCCGAGTTCGGACCCGGAGGGCAAAGCTTCCTTCGGTTCAACCTCGCCACCCAGAAAGCGCGCGTGACAGAAGCCGTGACCCGCCTGCAAGAGGCGTTTTCGGACCTGCAATAAGACGACGCACGGCCTGCGCGGTCCGGAATGCAGCCCCGCTCACCGGACCCGCGACAGAACCATGGCCCGTCGATCAGGTCCTTGGCGGTCTCGATTTGTAAACCGGCAAGCGCCAGCCGAACGCAATCGACCCGGCCCGCAAGCCAAACGTCACCACGGCCGAGCCCAGAACCGTCACGGGCGCATTTGCCCCCAGCAGCGGGGCAACGGCAATCACCGCCGCCCCGGCAACGGCGCAGGTCACGTATAATTCACCCTGTTTCAGCACCAGTGGCACCTCGTTCGCGACCACGTCCCGCATCAACCCGCCAAGACACCCGGTCACGACCCCCATCACCACGATGATCGCCACGCTTTGATCCAGGTTGGCCGCGATCCCGGCACCGGCGGCCACCGCAAAGGCCAGTGCCGCCGCATCCAGCCACAGCATCACGCGATACCGGCTTTCAAACAGATGCGCGGTAAAGAACACGACAAAAGCCGCAACAAGGGCAACGCCCAGATAGGTCGGATCGACCAGCCAGAACACCGGGTTCCGATCCAGCAGAACATCCCGCATCGTGCCGCCGCCGACACCTGTCAGAATCGCCAGGAAAGCAAAGCCGATGATGTCCAACTGCGCCCGGCTGGCAACAAGGGCCCCCGTCAGCGCAAAGATCAGAACCGCTGCATGATCCAGCAACGCAAACAGGGTCATTTCGCTTTGAACGGCTTCATCCCCGCCCGCGCCAGTTCATCCGCGCGTTCGTTTTCGGGATGTCCGGCATGCCCCTTGATCCATTCCCAGGTGACATCATGCCGGGCCTGCGCGTCATCAAGGCGCTGCCAGAGTTCAACATTCTTCACCGGCTTCTTGTTCGAGGTCTTCCAACCGTTCCGCTTCCAACCGTGAATCCAGCTTGTCACACCGTTTTTCACATAGGCACTGTCGGTGACGACGGTCAGCTTTGCCGCCCGGTCCAACGTTTCAAGAGCCGTGATCGCGGCCAGCAGTTCCATCCGGTTGTTGGTGGTCTCGGGCTCTCCGCCGCTCAGTTCCCGTTCCTTGACAACCGTCTCCCCCTCCTTGGCCTGCAACAGCACCCCCCAGCCCCCGGGACCGGGGTTTCCGGAACACGCTCCGTCTGTGTAGGCAATCAGGTCAGGCATGGGCAGTTGTCGAAATCCAGTCGGCGTCCTCGCCGGATAGACCTTTGTCGCGGCCACGTCGATAGGGCCCATGCGTAAAGCCGGCGTCATGCAACAAACCGGTCAGTTCCGCTTCTGTGTAATAGGTGTAGAACCGGCCGATCCGGTCACGCTCTTCGCCCAGACCGGCCTTGACGGCGATGTGAAACAGCCCGCCGGGTTTCAGGGCGCGGTGAATGGCGCTCAGATGTCGGGGCATGTCCTGCCGCGCCGCGTGCAACAGGCTGAAATTGGCCCAGACCCCGTGATATTCCGCCGTTTCGGTCAGATCGTCGAAAACCGCCTGCTTTGCCTGCACGCCCTCGATCTTGGCCGCAAGGGCGATCATCTCTTCCGACGCGTCCACCGCCGTCACACGCAGACCGGCGCGCGCCATGTGCCGGGCGGATGTGCCGGGGCCGCAACCCAGATCAAGCACATGCGCCCCATCCGGCAGCGCCGCAATGAACTCTGCCAGCGTCTCGCTCGGCGTATCCGATGGTTCAAGCCGCGCGTAATCTGCAACCCGCGCATCGTATACACTTATGGTCTTTCGATCTGTCACAGGAACACTCCGACACTCAGACACAGAACCACCAGCACCGTCAGCAGGACGCGCAGCTGCATCCACCATTTCGGCGCGAGGCCCCAATGCCAGAAAGCATAATCCAAGGCCAACAGCCCAAGGAAGCCAAAGATCAGGTTAGTCCCCGCCGTCACCGGGCCCCCGCCCGTCATGAAGAACGCCCAAAGCGCGGGAAGCACCGACAGGGCATAGCCCGTCGCGGCCCGCGACCCGTCTGCCTTTGTCGAAAAGCCCCAAAGCACGCCGGACATGAAACTCAGGATCACCATGCCATAGTTCAACTGCACGAACGGCCCGATGAAACGCGGCCCGAAGGTGCTTTGCCCCCACTCTGCCGCAGCGCCGGACACAAGCGTCAATGCCCCCCAGGCAAACGGGATCACCCCAGCCAAACCAAGGATCAGGGCAGAACGAGGAATAGACGTCATCAAGGCACCTCCGGCAATCGCAGCCTGAGAGCTAGATCAAGCACGTTCCAATGCCAACCGTCCAGCAAGCGCCGCAAAGATGCCGGCGAAGGACCGGTTAAGCCACAGCATCACCCGTTCACTGCTCAACAGCCATGTCCGCGCTGCGGCCGCGAAGACGCCGTAAAGCACGAACACGCCAAAGGTCATCAGCATGAACACTCCGCCCAACATCGCCATCTCGGTTGTTGCCGTTGCCGGATTTCCACTCAGAAACGGCGGCAGCAGCGCCAGAAAGAAGATCGAGAGCTTCGGGTTCAGAATGTTGATCAATGCCCCACGACGCGCAATGCGCAGACCGTGCTCGGCCGTCTTCTCGGCCGACACCGCCAGCGCGCCACCAGACCTGAGCGCCTGCCACGCGAGATACAGCAGGTACGCGACACCGGCGAACTTCACCACGTTGAACAACACGGCCGACGTGTGCAGCACCGCCGCCAATCCAAGTGTCGCCGCCAAAAGGTGCGGAACAATTCCAAAGGTACACCCCAATGCAGCCCAGATCGATGGCCAGCGTCCCTGCCCCAGCCCAATGGCCAGCGTGTAGATCACGCCCGTTCCCGGCGCGACGACAACCACAAACGCGGTAAGCAGGAATTGCAAAGACAGCATATCGGACCCTCCTTTGGGTGTGCTGTCCTGACGCTATACATTTCCGCCACAATGATCTAGGTGACGCTCTTTGGCGCTCTCGCCTTGTCGTTCGATGAAAGATTCCTTCCCGTGAAAACTGCCCTGCAAGCCGCGCTCGATGCGCGTGGATATGACACGCTGACCCCGGTTCAGGAGGCTGTTCTGCAGCCCGAACACGAAGGCCGCGACCTCTTGGTGTCGGCGCAGACAGGGTCGGGCAAGACACTTGGGTTCGGCCTTTCGATCGCACCGACAATCCTGGGCGACGCCGACACGTTTGGCGCGGCCGATGCCCCCCTTGCCCTCGTCATCGCGCCGACCCGCGAACTGGCCATGCAGGTGAAACGCGAACTGGCATGGCTTTACGCACAGGCCGGTGTTGTCATGGCATCGACCGTCGGCGGCATGGACATGCGCGACGAACGCCGCGCGCTTGAACGCGGGGCCCATATCGTCGTTGCCACGCCCGGCCGTCTGCGCGACCACATCATGCGCGGCTCCATCGATCTGTCGCACTGCCGCGCCGTGGTTCTGGACGAGGCGGACGAGATGCTCGATCTCGGCTTCCGCGAAGACCTCGAATTCATTCTGGGCGAAGCGCCCGAAGACCGCCAGACGCTGATGTTCTCGGCCACCGTGCCGAAAATGATCGCCACCCTGGCCAAAAACTACCAGCGCGACGCGATCCGCGTGGTCACGAAATCCGACACCAGCCAGCACGCCGATATCACCTACCGCGCGATGCAGGTGGCGGAGCGCGACACCGACAACGCCGTGATCAACACGCTGCGCTATTACGAGGCCCCGAACGCCATCGTCTTTGCCAACACCCGCGCGATGGTGAACCGCCTGACCACCCGCCTTTCGAACCGTGGGTTCCAGGTGGTGGCGCTGTCGGGCGAATTGTCCCAGACCGAACGCACCCACGCCTTGCAGGCGATGCGCGACGGGCGTGCACAGGTCTGCGTGGCGACCGACGTGGCCGCGCGCGGCATCGACCTGCCAAACCTTGATCTGGTGGTCCACGCCGAATTGCCGTCGAACCATGAAACCCTGCTGCACCGCTCTGGCCGGACCGGCCGGGCTGGTCGCAAAGGTGTCTCTGCCCTGATCGTGACCCCAAAGGTGCGCAAGAAGGCGGAACGTATTCTTGGTATGGCCAAGCTGAAGTCGGAATGGGGGTCTGCGCCTTCGGCTGACGAGGTTCTGGCGCGTGACGAAGACCGCATGTTCGCCGATCCCGCCTGGGACACGACGGTTGCCGAATCGGAAGAAGCGGTGGTCTCGCGTCTGGTTGCCGAAAAGTCGCCCGATCAGATCGCGGCGGCCTACCTGCGCATGTTCCGCGAACAGCATACGGCCCCCGAGGATCTGTCTGATCCGAACGAAAAGCGCGCGCCGCGCCAAGAGTTCGGCCCGAGTGTCTGGTTTGCCGTGTCCGGCGGTCGTGCCGCCGAAGCCGAACCGCGCCGCATTCTGCCGATGATCTGCGGAGCTGGCGATCTGAGCAAAGACGATGTCGGTGCGATCCGCATTCAGCAGGATCATTCGCTGGTACAGGTCAAGGAAGCTTCGGTTTCTCGATTCCTGAATGCAGTCGGCCCCGAAATGGAGTTGGAAAAGGGCGTGACCCTCACGCGTCTTGACCAAGCCCCCAGCTTTGAACGCAGCGCACGTCCAACCGGCCCGCGCGGACCGAAGCCCGACCGCAAGCCTCGTGACGACGCGCCGAGACCCGAGCGCAAGCCGTACCGCGAGGCCAAGCAGCACGACGCGGGCACAGCCGAGCAAAAGGCTGAAGCCGTGGCACCTGCGAAACCGTCCTCCGCTCCGATTGACTGGAACGATGAGCCGACGCCGCGCGTGCGCAAGCCGAAGCCAGCCGACCGCAAAGGCGGCAAACCGGCGGGCAAAGCTGGTGGCGGGGCTTCACAGGATCGCAAACCTTATAAGGGCAAATCCGACAAACCCGCCAAAGATCGCAAGCCTTATGGCGACAAGTCCGGCGGAGACCGCCCGCCGCGTCGCACTGAAGGCGCGTTTGAGGCAAAGCCTTATAAGTCCAAGGACAAGCCCAAAGGCCCGCCCCCGCCCGAAGGAAAGCCCAACAGCAAGAAGAACAAAGCCCGTGCGGCTGAGCGCGCAGGAGCGAGCGACCCGTCACAGAGCATGCGGAAACCGCGCGCAGGGGCGGGCAAACTGGGTGGAAAGTTCGGTGGGAAACCGGGCGGTAAACCAGCAGGCAAGTTCGGCGGAAAAGCAGGCGGGAAAAAATGAGCGGTGCGTGTGAACACGCACCCTACATCAACCTCCAACCCGTAGGGTGCGTGCTCGCACGCACCTTTATGCCGGAACCCGCAACACGCGCGGAACTTTGAACTCCACGTTCTCGACGGCTGTCTCAACCATCTCCACGGTCACCTCATAGCGATCCCGGAACGCGTCGATCACCTCGGTGATCAACTCTTCCGGCGCACTCGCGCCTGCGGTGATGCCGACACTGGCAATGCCGTCGAGGGACCGCCAGTCTATGTCCGGCGCGCGTTGGACAAGCTGGGAATACGCGCAGCCAGCCTTGCTGCCCACCTCGACCAACCGCTTGGAATTGGACGAATTCGGCGCGCCGACCACCAGCATGGCGTCGCATTTCGGCGCCATCGCCTTTACCGCTTCCTGACGGTTGGTGGTAGCGTAGCAGATGTCTTCCTTGTGCGGGCCGACGATCTTGGGGAACCGGGCCTTGAGCGCTTCGACGATGTCGATGGTGTCATCCACGCTCAGCGTTGTCTGGGTGACAAAGGCCAGACGGTCGGGATCGCGCACCTGAACGGTGGCCACATCCTCGACCGTTTCCACCAACAGCACTTCGCCTTCGGGCAGTTGCCCCA
>CAYZAD010000008.1:0-38472 GCA_964476315.1 uncultured Rhodobacterales bacterium | reverse complement strand
TGTGCGGAAATGTGCGCCACCAAGGCTCTGCTGGCCGGTGACGGCGACATCGTCGCGTCGATCTACCGCGAGCGCGTCGTGGCACGCGGCTTCGGCTCCGGCGCATGGGGCTGGGGCACCGCCTACGACCAGAAAGACGGCTAAGCCGGCTTTCCTCTGAAATGCGAAAACGCCCCGGTCTGCGCCGGGGCGTTTTTCATTGGCGGCATAGTATTGCGCAATGCCTTGCTGCGCTTACCCGCGTGCTTCGACGTCCATCCAGACCGGCAGATGATCCGATGCGCGCTTTGCCTCGCCTTGCCGAAAGACGCCCGTCGCCCTGCATGCAAAGCCCTGCCCCAAAGCGAACCGGTCCAGCGCCGCGACCGGACGGCTGGTGTGAAACGTCCGACCGGGCATCACCATATGAAAGTGGTCATCGATCAGGTCGAACCCGATACGGGTCGACCATTCGTTCATATCTCCGGCAAGGATCGTGCGTTGTGTGTCGCTGCCGACGACCTCCAACAGGTGGGCCAACTGCAACTGACGGCAGCCCCGGCGAAGGCCAAGGTGGGTGCCGATCACGGTGACCTCGAATTCTGGCCCCTGCAGGTCCGCGCGCACGGCGCCGCGCGGCTCGATCCCCGGCAGGCTGAAGCGTTCGGTGCCCGTCACCCGCCAGCCGTCTCGCACAAGCAACGCGTTGCCGTGCCAGCCAGAGCTTGGGCCGTTGGTGATTTGCAGAATACGCAAGCCGGTATGATCGTAGAGTTGATCCTCGGGCAGAACCGCCGGCCGCGCGCCAAGCCGTTTGTCGGCCTCCTGCAAGGCCACGACATCAGCGTTCAGATCTTCCAGTACACGGATGATGCGCAGCGGATCACGCCGCCAGTCAAGACCGACCGCCTTGCGAATGTTGTAGGAGGCAATTCTCATTCACAGCACCGGCGCGAACAACCTGGAAATCCGGGCGGCCACACGTGGAAAGAGGGAACGGTCAGTAAGATCGAAATCGACGCGGGACGCGTTTTCGAAATCGGTTTCAAGCATGTGCTTCACCTCCGCCACACAGTCTTTGCCTTCCATCAGCACCGTTATCTCAAAGTTGAGCAAACCTGACCGTATGTCGAGATTGATCGACCCGACAGAGGCCACGTCATCGTCCACCAAAACCACCTTTTGATGCATGAAGGCGTGATCGTAGGTCCAGATTTCCCCGCCGACCGACCGCACGTCGTCGAAATAGGCCATGGCTGCGAAATACGGCAGGTAGTGATCCGAACGCCCCGGAACAAGTATCTTCAGATCGACACCGCGCAGGGCGGCAAAGCGCAGCGCCGTCAGGACGTCACCATCGGGTGCGAAGTAAGGCGTCGCGATCCAGAGACGGTGCCGCGCGGCGTGGGCCGCGGCAATGAAATAAAGATTGCCAGCGGCCAAATCCTCGGCCGGGGACGGCGCGAGCGAAAGGGCCCGCGACGATCCGGCGGCAGGCAACGTTTCGGCAAAATGCGAACTGAGGTCTTCACCGGTGGACCAGAGCCAATCCGACGCGAAGTGCAGACCAAGCTGTTGTACCACAGGCCCTTCCACGCGCGCGAATGTATCGCGCCACGCGCCGATGCTGCTTTCGCCGATATAGGTTTTCGAGACGTTCAGCCCGCCCGTGAACGCGACCGTGCCGTCGATGATCACCAATTTCCTGTGATTGCGGTAGTTAAGCTGAAACGGCCCCAACACGCGCTTGGGCCCTTGCGGTCGCGTGATGCGAATACCGGCCGCGATCATGGGTTTCTTGAATGCGCGGGACAGACCGAAGAACGGCAATTCATCGTGCAGCACCCAGATCTCGACCCCGGCCCGCGCGCGCTCCACCAGCGCGTCGCGCAGGGCGCGTCCGATGTGATCATCCTCGATGGTATAAAACTGCACGTAAATCCGGGAGGTTGCGCGATTGATGGCCTCCGTCAACGCCTTGAATGTGGCGTCGCCATCGATCAGGAGCGATATGGTATTGCCCTCGGTGATGGGCAGCCCAGCAATCCTGGCAAACGGATCAAGCCGCGAAGCCGTCTTGGGACGTTCGCGGTCGGAGGGTCCGTTGAACATGCCCTTGTCCGATTTTTGCCGGTCCCGCGCAAAACCTTTGTAATCCGCATGGCCAAAGACGAAGTACACCAGCGTTCCCAACAAGGGCAGAAGCAGGATCAGGAGAATCCAGGCCGTGGCCCCTTGCGGCGTCCGAGACGTGAGCAGCGCACGATAGGCCGCGCCCAGCGAAACAACGATGATCGCCGTGGCGATGACGGTGTTTCCGATCGTCACGAATTCGGGCATGGGGCCCCTTGCCACGCACAGCGTCGGTTTTGCGTTGATCTGATCCGTCTTCGCATGCGACATATCCTCCTAAAGTCGCAATTGCGGGCGCTTGCCCGATACCCCGTCCCGGATAAACTCTGCTCCGGCGAACCGAATGTAAATTCGGATTTGTGACCGGGGTACTTCACGCACCAAGTATATGAGGCCAAGCAAAAATGCGTCACGTTCATAGTCTGATGTTCTACCTGTTCTTCAGCGCCTTTGCGCTTGCCGGGCTGGTCCTGTTTTCAACCCCGTCGCATCTTGCCGCGCAGGAGGCGTCAACCGGGATCGATCGTTCGGCGACCGGCGGGGCGACGACCCTCGAAGACATCTTGCGGCGCCAGCAGGGATTGGCATCTGACGACAACGCATCGCGCGCCACCAATCTTGGCAGCGCAGAAGGTGCCGGACTGTCAGAGCAACTGGGCACCCTCGGCGGGGCCTCCGACCCCGACCTGTGGCGCGGCATGCGGTTCAATGCGGCGGACGTGACCACGCAGGTGCGCGGACCGGCGTCAGAGGTGCTGATCCAGGATCGCGGCATGTGGTGGTTGCAGTTTCGCGAAGGTCCGCTTTTGACCTATGGCGGCTACCTGCTGCTGGGGACCATCGGGGCCTTGTTGCTGTTCTTCCTGCTGCGCGGTCGCGTGATGATCGACGGCGAAAAGACGGGGCGGCGCATCGAACGTTTCAAGAATTTCGAACGCTTCGGTCACTGGCTGCTTGCGGGGTCTTTCATCCTTCTGGGCATCACCGGTCTGATTTCGCTGATGGGACGCAAGTTCCTGATACCGGCCTTTGGGCATGAACCCTACGCCTGGATCGCGGGCTATTCGAAATGGGTCCACAACAACGTGTCCTGGGCGTTTATCATTGCGCTCGTGATGATCTTTGTCATGTGGATCGTGCACAATCTGCCCGACCGGACCGACATCAAATGGCTGGCCAAGGGGGGCGGGCTGTTCGGTGGCGGGCATCCGCCAGCCAAGAAGTTCAACGCGGGTCAAAAGCTCATCTTCTGGTCGGTGATCCTGCTGGGCGGCTCGATCTCGGTCTCTGGGGTGTCGCTGCTCTTCCCGTTCGAATTGCCGCTTTTCGCCAAGACGTTTGCCATGCTCAACGTCACAGGCTTGCCCGAGATGCTTGGATTTGGCATCCTTCCCGAAACGCTGACACCGCATGAAGAAATGCAGTATGCGCAGCTGTGGCACGCGATTGTCAGCTTCGTTCTGATGTCGATCATTCTGGCGCATATCTATATCGGCTCGGTTGGCATGGAGGGCGCATATGACGCCATGGGGACTGGCATGGTCGAGGAACAGTGGGCGAAAGAGCACCACAGCCTGTGGGTGGAAGAAGTGCAAAAGCGCGAACGAGAGGCCACAGGCAACGCCACCCCTGCCGAGTAGACCATGCGCCTTGGCCTGATCCTGTGCGCGGCGGTGTCGCTGGCACCGCCCCTGTCGGCGGGAGACTTCTTTACCCTCAAGGGACATGGCGGGCCAATCATGGGCATCGCCGTGTCGGATACCGACCAGATCGCCACGGTCAGTTTCGACAATTCGGTTGGTCTCTGGTCGGATGGTGCGCCGCAATGGCTTGACGGGCACGAGGCTGCGGTGAATGCCGTTGCGTTCGGCGCGGACGGAGCCATCTATTCAGCGGGCGACGATTTTGCGGTTCGCGTCTGGGATCGCAGCGGCAGTGCCGTCGCCGTCTGGCCGGGCCACAAGGGCAAGATCATGTCACTGGACCTGTCCCCTGACGGGGCTTGGCTGGCCTCGGCCAGTTGGGATGGCACGATTGGCATCTGGCCCCTGGACGGCGGCGCGCCCCGCTTTCTGACCGGCCATGGCAGCCCCGTAAACGACGTTGCTTTCACGGGCGACGGCACACGGCTGTATTCGGCCTCTGCGGACGGGACGATCCGGCTTTGGGACCTCGAGACCTCAAGCGAATACCTGCGGGTGGTGGAGCACGGGTTTGGCGTCAACGAGGTTGAACTGAACGAAGACGGTGGATGGCTGGCCTACGGAGCCGTCGATGGCGGCACCCGGATTCTTGACCTTTCGACCGGCGAGACGCTGGCAGACCTGACATTGGATCGACGTCCGATCCTGTCCATGACCCAAAGCACGGCCAGCGGGTTGCTCGCTGTGGGGGACGGCGAAGGGTACATCATGGTTGTGGACACCCAAGATTGGGGCATCGCCCGCGATTTTCGCGCGACCGAACGCGGGCCGGTCTGGGCGTTGGCCTTTTCGAATGACGGCACGAGCATTCACGCAGGCGGGCTTGATCCTCGGATGTATTCGTGGCCGGTGGACGCCATGGGAGACATGGATCCGATGCAAACCGGCACCCCAGACTTCCTGCGCAATGCGGGTGACATGCCGAACGGTGAACGCCAGTTCATGCGCAAATGTTCGATCTGCCACACCCTGACCGAAGGCAGCGCCCGGCGTGCGGGGCCCAGCCTTTATGACGTCTTTGGGCGCAGGGCGGGTACAGTCCCCGATTACGCCTATTCGGATGCATTGAACGGATCTTCCATCATCTGGGACGATACCACCATTGATGCCCTTTTCGATGTCGGTCCGGACCTGTACATTCCCGGCACCAAGATGCCCGTGCAGCGGATCACGAAAGCGCAGGATCGCGCGGACCTCGTGACCTATCTGCGCGAGGAAACCGCCCCGAAGGAGACGACTGAATGAAAGCCATGTTCCTTGGATTTGCAGCCATCGCGATCATCGCCGTGGCGGGTGATCTGATCCTGCAAGAAATGGGGTGGAGTGCCGAGGAACAGGGATCGTCATCCGGCAACGTACGTCTGGACTAAGTGCCAACCCGAAGCGTCGCCGTTTGCTGTTTCAACCATGCAATCACACTGAGCGCGGTGATCTTGCCCGTGGCGGGGTTTTCCGCGCTCGGTCGGTTCTGAATGGACATGGTGAAGTCGGAACTGTCCGAGGTGACACGCACGGTATGCAGGTTGCGCGTCACCGACGGGTCGGCCCAAACCTCCATCCGCGTTTTCTCGGGGCCGATCCCGGCCAGGCTGACCGCCACGGCCACGTTGACATTGGCCGGGAAATGCCGCGCGATGTCGATCACCGGGCCTGCGATGATCTGCAATGGCTCTGACAGGTTGGTCAGGTCGAGTTTCTGTTCCTGAACGTAAGGTGCCTTGATCAGGCCCGCGACGGGTTTGCGGGTCTCGATGACCACGGATGTGATGTCGCCTTCGGCTGCGCCCTTGATCGCATCGAGCCCAAGGATCGCACCCGACGGGATGGCGATGGTGGCACCGGTTTCTGCCGCCCGCGCGATCAGCGCATCCTGCCCCAGTAGCTGGCTGGCAGTCAGAACGACAAGCGTCTTGCCTGCGTCGATGGTCGGTTCGGCCAAATGCAGGAAAAGCTGCGGCGGCAGGGCTTCGATGACGATATCGCACTGCGTCGCGATCTCGTCCAGCGCATGGACTGGCACGGGTTGCGACAGTTGGGCATTTGCCTCTGCCGCACGTTCGGGATTGCGCGCGCAGATGCCCGCAAGCGTACAGCCGGGAATGCCGCCGCGATCCAGTTCCTGCGCGACCCGCAGCCCGATCGCCCCCATACCTGCAACACCGATTTTCATGCCCGATACCTTTCCACCATGTCCACGATGCGATGCGCGGCAGCAACGGATGCTGCGTGATCCTGCGAAAAGTTCAGCCGGATGCTGTTGCGCGTATGCGGGGCGAATTCAGATCCGGGCGTGACGGTCACCCCGGCCTGCACCCGAAGAAGACGCACGAACACTTCCGGCGAAACGGAAAGGTCGGGCAGTTCAGGAAAGACATAGCTGCCCGCCTGCGTCGTTGCCGTCGGGAAACCGGCCTCACGGAAAACGCGCAACAGGTCGTCCCGGATGGCCTCGTGCCGTGCAATCCGGTCCTTCATCCATCCGGCGGGTTCATGGAACCATGTCTTCAGAGCCGCCTGCGAATAGCCAGCCGCGCGCAGCGACACGATGGCCTGCAGCTTTTCCATACGCTCCACAAGATGAGCCGACCCAAAGGCAACGCCAAGGCGAAAGCCGCTGAGAGATTCGGTTTTTGAAGGCCCCATGATCGTGATCAGCCCATCCGGCCGGACCGGGCAGGCACGCAGATGCGTATAGCTTTCACCGCTGTAGAGCAGCCGGGAATACAGCTGGTCGACGATCAGCGTGACGTTGTGATCCTTGGCAAGCCTGGCAATCCGCGTGATGGCGTCTTCCGAGAACACGAGACCGGTCGGATTGTTCGGTGTCGAAAAGACGAACACCTCGACACCCGCCTTGAACGCCGCTTCCAGTGCGGCCAGATCCGGCCCAGTATCTTCTGCGCCTTCGAGGTAATGCAAAGGGATGGGCACGATGGTCCCGCCAAAGAATGTCACCAGCTTGCGATTGGCAAAGTAATCCGGCTCCATGATGGCAACCTTGGTGCCGTGATCCACGACAGATCCCAGCGCAAGAAACAGCGCTCCTTGCGTGCCGGGCGTGACGATCAATTCATCGACCGGGTCCACCGGCGCGCCCGTGAAGGCGGCAAGGCTTTGCGCGACCTGAGTGCGGATGGCCGCATCGCCGCGATATTCGGTATAAGCCTGCGCACCGCCGACGTCGTACCCCTCTTGCCACGCGTCGCGCGCACCTGGCGTGGGCGTAAATGCATCCACATCGCCATGGGTGAAATCCACCGGTATGCCCGGCAGCATGTCGCCGCGCATGACCGACTTCAGATCATCAACGTTCTGACGCACCTCCTGCCCCGGCGCGTTTTCCGCGCCAAGCCCCGCGAATTTGGCATCAAGTTGCAACATTCCCGATCGTCCTCCTGATGTCGCGGCGCTTTCACAGTGTCGAAACCCGCGCGGGCAGATGATGTCGTCTCAGCCAGATGGGCGCAATGGGTGTTGGCGCATGCGCTGCCGATAATTCCGTTCCGGTGCGTTTTGCGCAGGTTTGCGGGGCATCAGGCGGGGACAGGGCAATGCGCAGGCTCTGTCGGACTTGGTCGTTATTGCCTAAGCGAAGCCAAGTGTCCGCCGCATGTTTTGGCCAAGCGCCTCAAGCTCTTCCAATGTGAACGCCTCACCATTGGCCACAAAGGACACGGTCTGTCCGGCTTTTGTTGGCTTAACAAGGCAATCGAGTTCGTAGGACGATTCAACGCGTGTCGGCAGGCTCAGAAGCTCAAGCGACAGGAAACCCACAGACACCCGCGCGCCTGCGCCATCCTGCAGGAACGTGCTGAACGGGCCGGCGGATGACGCGTCGAATGGATATGGCGCATGCACCCTGAACCGCTTGAATGTTGTCCCGCTCGCCTTGCAGGCGTCGTGGATGGCACCACCCGGCGACAAGGCGGCGGTCGGCAGGTGATCGGCGGCCTGCGCGATCGATTGCGTGACCCATTTTGCACCCGTTTCGATATCGCCGTTCCGCGCGATGCTGCGCAGCACAATGGCATCGACATTCGGCGCAACAAGGTCACGCTTCTTGGCCCCGCCGTCACGCAGGAGCGACCAGACAAGCACCGCATCGGTTTGCGCCGTCTCGCAAAGAGTGTCCGAAAACGCAGCGTGATACAGCGCGAAGGGTGACACTCCGATACGCCGGGCACGGGCGTTTGCCTCGATCACCTCGTCGTCCGACAACAAAGGTGCCGTCCTGACAGTCGACGTAAGAGTCGCTGGCGTCAGCGGCGGCAAACCTTTGGCCTTCCGCCCGATATTGGGGTCCTGAGGAAGCGGCAAAACGTGATTGTTCCAATACGCGACCCGCTCTGGAGTGTCGGTTTTAAGCGCATCCGAAGCCGTCTTGAGATACTCTTCATAGCGCGGTGCACGGCGCAGCGTTGGCAGGTTCAGGACGGCTTTCAGCAAGTCTTCCATCACCACGCGCACGCTGTAACCATCACCCACCGCATGGTTGGCCCGCGCAAAAACGACATCGCCCTGATCGCCGCCGCACTGAAACAGATACATTTCGAACAGCGAGTCGCTGGTCGCCAGAACGGGTTCCGCCGCATAACGCAACAAGGTTTCTTGCTGCTCAGTCGCAGACAGGCCGCTCAGATCAACCACGGCAAGACCTTTGGGATGACGCGGCAGGATCTTGCCGCGCCAGCCTTGCCCTGTTTTCAAAAATCGCAAACGGAGCGAGTCATGCCGCATGACCAGCTTGTCGAACGCGCGGCCCAGACTGCGCGGGGAAATCCGGGGGCGCACCCGAAACGCGCATTTCAACGTCATGTATTCAAGATATCCCGCCGTCGCGGTGCGGTCGTCCGCAACCTCAAGCAGCAGTTTTTGAAAATCCGTCGGCTCAAACGATGTGCCGGACACATCCGCATGATCCAATGCAACGTCGCGTGTCATATCAGGTCGTCCCGCATGGCATAGTCACGACCTATCACAGGAACATGCTTCGCAAAACCGACCATCCCGGATAAACGGGATTGATGCGCGCAAACACGGTGGACCTTTCGCTTTCCGATGTCGATGCTTTGAAAGCATGCAGTGCAGTAAAGCGGTCGAAGGATAGCACTGAAGTCGGCAGAATTGCGGGCGGATCTGACCTTAAGCGCCCCTAGATTGATCTCAGGCAAGGCAAGCCTTGGGAGAGGCATGCAAATAGCTTAAAACTCCCAGTCATGCCCGGAGGCATGAGCACATGTTCAGTGCCACCAACCGAATAGAGGGAAACGCCGATGAAAGCCGTGGTGCAGGACCGATACGGAGGGCCTGAACACCTGCGTCTGGCCGAGGTTCCTATTCCCGAACCGCGCGCATCCGAGGTGCGGGTCAAGGTTCTTGCCTGTGCGGTGAACCTGTCGGATTGGGAATACCTTGTCGGCGATCCATTCTATGCGCGGCTTGTCGGTGGTCTTTTTCGCCCAAAGAACCCCGTGCTTGGCTCTGACATCGTGGGCGTCGTCGACAAGCTGGGCTCCGGGGCTTCCAGATTCGATCTTGGTGACAGGGTGATGGGTGATCTTGTCATGGTTCGGGGCGGCTTTGCCGAATATGCCTGTGTGTCCGAAGCCGAGATGATCCGCGTGCCAGAGGGCCTTCCGGACGAGATCGCCGCCTGCTTGCCGCAGGCTGGTGCCATTGCGCTGGCCGGAACAGAGGGGCTGACGCCAAGCGATACGCTGTTGATCAATGGGGCGGGCGGCGGATCGGGCACGATGGCGTTGCAGCTGGCAAAGGCCGCCGGTGCGCATGTCACGGCTGTCGACAATGCGCGCAAGATCGGCTGGCTGAAGGAATTGGGCGCAGACGAGACCATCGACTACAACACACAGGATTTCGCACGGCTGGGACGCCAATGGACACGTATCCTCGACATGGTTGCGACACGCGGCCCGTCCAGGATTGCCGGGTGCCTCAAAAGCGGTGGCGTCTACAGGGCGTTGGGCGGCAGGGTCAGCGTTCTTCTGTCCCTTGTGCTGGGCGGGCTGGCCTATCGCCCTGCGAAGAAATCCATCGGCATGGTGATGGTCCCCAGCGGGCGGGACCTGACCGAGCGCGTGGCGCGCGCGGCACTTGACGGGAAAATCTCACCCCATATCGAAGCCGTTCTTCCGCTGTCTTCGGTTCCGGAGGCGTTGCGCCGCACGGGATCGGGCAACGTGAAAGGCAAAATCGTTATCAAGCCTTGAGGCCTGTCCTTTTTCCAAGGTTTTCTTGTGAAGCAGGACCGTTCGAACCCGGAAACGCGATGAACACCGGATCGCTGTTCTTGGGGGTCATCATCAGGCCATGACGCTGCCGCCGTTGACGCCGAGGCACTGGCCTGTGACGAAACTGCTTTCTGGGCCAGCAAGATAACAGGCCATGGCGGCAATTTCTTCGGGTTGCCCGAAACGCGCCAGCGGCGTTGCCATGTCTTTGGCGCGTTGCTCTGCGCTCATGCTTTCTGGCGCGGTCATGTCGGTCTCGATCGACCCCGGGGCGATGGCGTTGACAAGGATACCGGGTGCGAGTTCGCGTGCGAGTGTCCGTGTCAGCGCGATGACACCCCCCTTGGACGCCGTATAGGCGGCCATTTCCTCTCGGCCAAGAATGCCCAGATCACTGGCTATGTTTATGATCCTGCCCGTGTCGACGCGTCGGACAAATGCCCGCGATGCAAGGAATGTTCCCCTCAGGTTCACCGCGATGACACGATCGAAAGCCTCTGCCGTGGTATCTGCAAGGGGGGCTTCGCGCAGGATACCGGCATTGTTGACCAGGATATCCGGCGTTCCGATGGCAGTTGCAGCGGCTTCGAAGAAAGCCTCTACCTCTGGTTCCTCGGATACGTCAGCCCGAAACGCCATGCCACGGGACAGCCGCTCTATTTCGCGCAGCGTTCCCGATGCGGCGGGATCGTCCGGATGGCAAAAGGCAACCGCCGCCCCCTTCTGCGCGAAGGCCAGCGCGATTGCACGGCCAATGCCCCGCGACCCGCCGGTGATGAAGGCCACTTTGCCGCTTAGCGTCATGCCATGACCTCGCCACGGTCGACGTTGATCGCTTGACCGGTGATGTTGTCTCCACCCGAGGAGGCAAGGAACATGTATATGTCGGCCATATCGGCCGGAACCATGAGCCCGTCGATGATCTGTGCCGACATGATTTCGGCCTCGACTTCAGCCTCTGAACGGCCGCTGCTCTGGGCCAGTTCGCGAAGCGAATTCATCGCGGGACCCGTTTTGACCCACCCGGGACAGACAGCGTTCACCCGTATGCCGCGCGGACCCAGTTCTTTCGCCCAGGTGCGCATAAGGCCCAGGCTGGCATGTTTCGAGGCGACATAGGCCGAGAAGCCGGGAACGGCTGTGCGCGACCAGATCGATGCCGTCAGGATGATCCGCCCGCCATCGGACATGCGCGGAGCGAGCGTATCCGTGACGTTTTGCGTCCCGGTCACATTGATCGCCATGATACGTTCGAAGGTCCGGTTGCCGTCAGGGTGCTGTCCGGTCAGGGGCGTCGGGCGCTCCAGCCCCGCGTTGTTGATCAGGATGTCCAGCCTGTCGATGCCAGCAAGCGTGTCCGAAACCATGGCCGCATCCGAGATATCGCACTTGATCGCAGTGACATCGCCCGGCAATTGCGCCGCCGCGTCATGTATGGTGTCGGTTTCCGACAGGATGATCAAGGTTGCGCCGGCCCGCGCAAACCCTTCGGCAACGCCATAGCCAATGCCGCTTGACGCCCCCGTCACCAGAACCGTCTTGCCTGTGAAATCGAAAGTCACACTCATTTTACGCCGCGCCCTTCTTCGCGCATCAGGCGCATCAGGTGCGCTTCAAGGTCGGCATAGCCTTCCAGTTGGACCGCACTTTCCTTGTCACCGATCCGTTTGCCCTGTTTGAAGGCCGGGACGATCTCTTCCTTGATCCGGCCGGGGTGGCTGGACAGGAACACGATCTTGTCGGCAAGAAAGATCGCCTCTTCCAGGTCGTGGGTGACGATCACCATCGTTGTGCTGGTCTGCTCTGCGATGTCGATCATCAGTTCCTGCATCAACCAGCGCGTCTCTGCGTCAAGCGCGCCGAAAGGCTCGTCCATCAGAAGAACCTCGGGATCGTTCGCAAGCGTTCGGGCAATGGCCACGCGTTGCCGCATGCCTCCGGAGAGTTGTGACGGATAAGCGTCCGCGAACTGCTCAAGACCCACGAGCTTGATAAAACGATCTGCTTTGTTCCGCCGTTCTTCGGCGGCGACACCGTGAATGTCCATCCCGAACTCGACGTTCTTACGAACCGACAGCCAGTCAAACGAGGTATAGGCCTGAAACACCATACCACGGTCGCGTCCAGGGCCCTCTATGGTGCGTCCACCAATGACAATATCGCCGGACGTGGGCGTTTCGAGCCCGGCCATCATGCGCAGGATCGTGGATTTGCCACATCCGGACGGGCCAAGGAGCACGCAGACAGAGTTGCGTTCAATCTCGAAAGATATGTCCTGCACGGCCGTCACGGTACGCCCGCGACCAAGATCAAAGACCTTGGTGATGCCCCGGATTTCCAACGCCGGGTCTAAGGTCGTCGCCGTGGTCATGTTCAGGCCTTTCGCAGATACGGGAACGCGACCCTGTGCACGACCTTGAACAGCAGATCGAATGCAAGGCCAAGCACGCCTATGACGATGATGCCCGCCATGATTTCGTCCGTGTTCAGGAACCGGCGCGCGCGCATCATCATCGCGCCGATGCCGGTCGTGGAGGCCACGATCTCTGCGATGACAAGATAGGTCCAGGTGATTGCCAGCATTTGGCGCATGGAGACGACGATGTCAGGCAAAACGGCAGGAAAGATGACGCGGCGCACAACGGTTGACCTTTGCGCGCCAAGCGTCAGGGCCGTCTCGATCAGTTCTTCGCGCACGTTCTTTGTGTGATCCATGATCAACGTGATCAGGAAAAAGATCACACCGATGAACAACAGCGCCAGTTTTGGCGCCTCACCGGTGCCGAACCACATCAACAGGATGGGAATGAACGAGGGTGCCGGCAAATACCGCCAGGCCGATACGAATGGTGCGAAGATCGCTTCGACCGCGGGGAAACTTCCCATCATGACGCCAAGAGGTATGGCAACAGCCGCAGCGAGCCCGAATGCGATAAGGACGCGCCCGATAGAAATCAGGACATCGGAGGCAAAATCACGTTCGAAAAACAGATCATATGTCGTCGCGAAGACTTTCTGCGGTGACGGGACCAGGAGGTCGTTGACCATGCCGGTGGCCGAGGCAAAAACCCACACCCCGAAAAACAGCACCCATATCGCGATGGCAGACAGGATGCTTTGAAAGCGGCTGACCGGACTGCGCAGGCCAAAGAAAGGTTTGGATCTCGTGGTCGCCGTCACGTCCGTTGCTCCGCTGGCAGAGGTTGGGGTGCCCCGGCGATTGCGGTGCACCCCAAAACCATCAGTTTGCCGTCAATTCCTGCCGGTAGCCGGACGCCAGCAGGTCGGCCATCAAGCTGCAATCAATACCCGCTGCGGGGTCGATCTCGTTTTCCATGAGCCCAAGCTTGATCCACCACTCATTGGTCAATGCAACGGTGTCGACCATGGAGCCGTTGGCCATGCCAAACGGACCATCCCCATCGAGAATGCCGCAGATCCGCGCGCTTTCATCAAAGTCGAACATGTAGATGCCGCCGAGCAGGCTTTTGCCATCGGTCCCGATGACATAGCCGATGTCTTCGGCGGGCCATTGCAGGAAGTCGGCCAGCGCCGCATTGACCTCTTCGGTGTTGGCATTCCAGTACCCCACCCCGTCCCAACGGGCCTTGAGCACATCAAGAGCTCTCTGGCGGTCTTCCTCGATGAAGTTCTTGTTCATGTAGATGGCATCCATGAAAATGCCGGTCCGCATCATCTCGGGGTCTGCCGTGTTCACCGCGCTGGCCGCACCAGGCTTGGCTTCCAGAACGTTCGTGATCCACGGCTCATACATGTAGGCGGCCGAAAGGTCGTCGGACATCATCGGACCAACCGCTTCGTCGGCATTGAGGTTGACCCACTCCACCTGATCGGGCGTGATCCCTTCGGAATCAAGCCAGAGACCCATCAGCAAGTGTCCGATATACGCCTGCGGCGCAGCGACCTTGCTGCCCGGAAGGGTGTCGACGGTCACGTCGGGCGACAGGATGATGTGATCAACGCCGTAAGACGGGTTCGCGAATGCCACGTTCACGACGTCTGTGCCACGATCGGCGATGAGAGGTGTATAATCGGCGGTGCATTCATACACGTCGATCTGACCGGCTGCGAGCGCCGCGTGCCCGCCAAGCGGGTCTTCAAAGATCGTGAAGTTGAAATTGTGATCGCCAGCAAGTCCATTGTCTGCAGCGACCTTCAGCATCGCATAGCCCGGCCAGGACACGCAAAGCCCGACATTGACATCATCGGCAGCGGCCGTGCTGGCGCATGCGCCAATCAAGAGCGCTGCAGCAGCCTTATTGAAAGCATGGCGCATGGTTCATCCTCACTGTTGTTGCACTGCGGCCGCTGAAGGGTGCGACCTTTGCCATTGCAAATTCTGTATCCACTAAAATTTTTTATGCAACTAAAATTTTAACTTGACCAAGAAAGGGCGCTGGCAGACAGTCATGTGCAATCGAGGAGGGAACCGTGAGCAGTTTGCGCGCGAGACAAAAGGAAGATCGGCGCAACCGAATAGTGTCTGCGGCAAAGGGCCTTTTCAAAGAACGAGGATACCAGAAGACGACGATCGAAAACATTGCCGAGGAAGCCGGCGTGTCGGGTGTGACCGTGCACAACTACTATGGCACCAAGGCGGGTGTGCTCTTGGCGCTTGTGATCGAAAGCGATGAACGTCTGACACAACAGCTGGACCGGACCCTTTCCGCCCACGATGGCGGCCTGATCGACCTGACGCTGTCGTTTGCCCGTCAAATCATGGTTCACGCGATTGAGAACCTAGAGAAAGACGTTTGGCGCCAGGTCATCGCAGCGGTGACAATCGAGGCCGGCACCCAGCTTTCCCGTGCATATGCAAAGCTGGACGAACAACTCGCCTTCGTTCTCGTGCGCCGGATCGAAGCGATGCAGACCGACGGCCGGCTTGCGACCGACGTGAATTCGGTGGATTTGGGGCGCGCGCTTTTCCAACTGCAAAACGCGCGGTTCATCGAATTCATCGCGTCCGACAACATGACCCAAGAGCAGGCAGAGGCGCGTTTGCGCTCTGATCTGACCGCCCTTTTCTCCGTCTGAAAAGACCGAATTCAGGTCGCCTGCATCGCCCAAGACAACCGAAAGACCATTCCCATGTTTCTGAATCCTCTGAAATGGCCCGAGGGCAAGCGCTGCGCCGCCTCAGTCACCTTTGACATTGACGCGGATTCATTGATCCGCACCGCCCGGCCTGACGATGCCGATCTGCGTCTTCAACCGATTTCCATGGGCCGCTACGGGCCGACCGTGGCGCTGCCCCGCATCCTTGAAACGTACCGCCGCCTTGGGATCACCCAGACCTTCTTCATGCCCGCTTGGGTGATGCAGGCCTACCCGGCAGCGGTCGATGCCATCCTCAAGAACGGCCATGAGATCGGTCATCATTCGTGGATGCACGAAGATCCGATGGAGCATTCCGACGCCGTCGAAGCAGAGCTTTTTGAGCGCGCTCTCGAGGTTCACATCTCGATGACCGGCCGCAAGCCGCGTGGCTACCGGGCGCCGGTCTATTCAATAACCCCGGCGATGGTAGACCGTCTGATCGCGCATGACTTTCTTTACGACAGTTCGATGATGGCAGACGATCTGCCCTACCTCGTCGAGACGCCAAACGGCAGCTTGATCGAGATTCCGCCGCATTGGGGGAACGACGATTGGCCGCCTTTCGCCCATTTCGCCGAGATCGATTACCTGATGCCTGTCCGCGCCCCGTCCGAGGGAATTCGCGCCTTCGCAGAAGAGTTTGATGCCATGTATGAGGCTGGCGGCTTCTGGATGCCGGTCCTTCATCCCTTCCTGACCGGCCGTCTTGCCCGTTGGCGGGAAATGGAAAAGCTGCTTGAACGCGCTTTGGACCATGGGGATGTCTGGTTCGCAACGATGGAAGAGATCGCCGCGCATGCGGCCGCCCAACGTCACGACCTGCGCCGCGAAACCATCGACACCCAGCTCTGACCATTTCAGAGCGTTGCGGCATGAGAAGGTTGTCACTCACCGCGCATGGAAAATGGCCGCTTTTCAGGCACCGGGGACCGTTGGTCCTTGGGCCCAGTGGCGACCAAAGGGTCATTCGATTTTGACATCGTTGCGGACCTGAAAACGGCTCGGATCGAAGACGGCCACGGAAAGCTCCATCAGCGTCCCGTCGCCGAGGAAAAGCTGGGCTTCGATTTGCAGCGCGGGATCGTTGGCCTGAAGTCCCATCACGCTTGCGTCTTCTGTCGGGCAGGGAATGGCGCGGACGAGTTGGCTCACACGGCCGACGTCAACCCCGAATGTCTTTTCGATGATCCGGTAGACAGATGTCTTTCCCGGTTTCAGCAAGGGCTCAACGGCAGCAAACCGCGCCGGGACATAGACCCGATTGACGCTGAATGGCCTGGTGTCCCCGGGAAGAGAACGCGCACCGTATACTTCCAACCAATGGCCGGTCTCGCTCACCAATCCCTCCAGTTGCGGGACATCTTCGCCGCGGACAGTTCTGGTCCCGTACAAGGTGAATTCGGTGTCATCACCAAGGCTGAGAAGCTCACTGATCCCGCCGGTGGCCATATTGAACCGCTTTTTGGGGGTATCCGATATGATCTCGGTCCCGGCGCGTTTCCGGCGGCGCAGGACACCCGACGCCTCGAGTTCGGCGAAGGCGAGGCGCAGGGTTGAACGGCTGATGCCAAGCTGGGCGGCATACTCTGCCTCCGGCGGCAGGCGATCCCCGACCTTCAGAGCTCCGTTCTGGATCTTCTCAAGGATCTCTTCGCAGACCTGGGCGTATAACGTGCTCATCGCAATGTTCCGGGCAGCCAGAGGGCGATCCCGGGGAAAATGGCCAATAGCAAGGCAAATGCCAAGAGCAGCACAAAGAACGGCAGCGCGGCGCGGGCGATCCTGCCGATGCCTTCACCCGTTTGGGACTGGATTACAAAAAGGTTAAAGCCGATTGGCGGGGTGATCTGACTGATTTCCACGGCAACAACCACAAAAATGCCGAACCAGATCGGATCGTAACCCGCCGCGGTCACCAGCGGCAGGGTGATCGGCAAGGTCATGACGATGATCGACGTGCCATCCAGGAACATGCCCAGCAGCGCATAGAACAGCAACAGGACGACAATCAGGGCAAAGGGCGACAGGCCAAGCGCTGCGATCTGACCGGCAATCGCCTTTGGGATGCCAAGAAATCCAAAGGCAGAGTTCAAAAGGGCGGCCCCGATGATGATCAACCCGATCATGGCAGACGTGCGCACCGCACGCCGCCCCGCGCGGATCATGGTGCGAACGGAAAACCGACCCATCACGATCGAGATCAGAACAGCGCCCAGCACCCCGATGGCGGCCAGTTCGCTGACGCTGGCCAGCCCAAGATAAAGCGCGCCCATGATCGCCACAATCAGCGCGGCCACGGGGCCAATGTCACGCAAACCGCGCAACCGGTCAGCCCAAGTGGTGCGTTCCAGCGCGGGCTGAGTGCCGCTTATCGTCTGATGCACGGCAATATACGCCATATAAAGAAGCGCCAGGGTCAGACCGGGGATCACGCCCGCGATGAACAATTCCAGGATCGATTGTTCCGCCACCACGCCGTAGATGATCATGATGATCGATGGCGGGATGAGGAAACCCAATGTGCCTGCTCCGGCCAGCGATCCCATGGCCAATTGCCGGTCATAGCCGCGCGCTTCAAGCTCTGGCAAACTGACTTTGCCCACGATGGCCGTGGTGGCTGCGGACGACCCCGAGACCGCAGCAAAAAGCGTCGACCCCACGACATTGACGTGCAACAGCCCACCCGGAAAGCGCCCAAGCCACGGTGACAGACCCGAAAACAAGGACCGGCCCAGTCCTGCCGCGACCAGGACCTCGCTCATGAGTATGAACAGCGGCAGCGACAAAAGCGGCGTCGGGATCATCGACCCCCAGATCACCCCGCTGGAAAAGATCTCCATCGGGATATTCGGTTTGAAGATCGACAAAAGCACATAGCCGGTCGCAAAAAGCGACAATCCAATCCAGACCGACCCGGCAAGAAGCGCCACAAAAAGCAGGATTGTGACCAGGGCGATCTCAAACATCGGACGGCTCCGCGTCGGCATCGCGCCATTCGGTCTGCCGGTTGGTTGCCCGACGCAGCGCCCGCGCCGCAAGATCAAGCCAAAGCTGGACCATCCCCCAAAGCACGACCGCCTGCGGTATCCAAAGAGGCGTCTGGGTGACGCTGGTTGCAAGGATGTTGCGTTCGAATGACGTTGAGACCTTGGACCACATCGCAAACACAATCAGCGCCACCACCACAAGCGCGGTGATATTGGCCAAGAGATCCAGATATTTACGCCCTTTCTCTGGCAAGAGTTCTGTCACGAGCGATATGCGAACATGAACCCCGGTGCGGATCGCAGGCCCCGCGGCAAGGGCAAAGATCGAAGCCATGGCGTACTGGCTGAATTCCCATGTGAAAGAAAAGCTCTGCGCCTGGGCACGGGCCACCACTTCGGTCAGCATCAGCGCGCAATAGCCAAAGACCAGCAGCACGGCAGTGGTTTCGGCCAGCCGCGACAGCCGGTCAACAAGGGTCAGAATGCGATCCATAGCGAAAGGATGCCGCCGGAGAGACCCCCGGCGGCACGCGCCTTACTTGCCAACTTCGGCCGCATAGGCCTCAACCACGGCCTGGGCTTCGGGGACTTTGGCAAAGAACTCTGCCCACATGGCTTTGCCGGCTTCGGCCATCTTGGCGGTCAGGCTGTCATCTGCCTCCGAGATGGTCATGCCGTTATCGACAAGAACCTGTGTCTGGCTGCTGTCCTCAGCCGCCGAAACAGCCCAGAACTCGGCTTCCATCCTGTCGGCGATCCCTTCGATCGTTGCCCGCTCTTCGTCAGTCAGCGCATTCCAGGCATCAAGGTTCACAGTCACCGCATCTGGCGACATGGACCAGTTCAACGGATTGAAATGGCTTGTGAATTGATACAGCTTGGAATTCGCGCCGGTGGATGTCGACGTTGCCGCACCATCGACCGTGCCAGCCGCCACGGCGGCCGCCAGTTCACCGAAGGGCAGTTCAACCGGCGCCGCGCCCAGACGTTCGAGAAAATCAAACGACGTCGCATTGAAGGCACGGATACGCTGTCCGGCGATGTCATCGGCGCTCACGACCGCGTCCTTGGTGTAAATGCCGGGGCTGGGCCAAGGCACGTAGTAGAGCACCTTCTGATTGTGATTGGCAAAAATCTCGTCATAGGTGGGACCTGCCACGTCAAGCCAGACCTTCATCTCCTCCTGGCCCTGGATCAGATAGGGAAGCGTATCGACACCCAGAAACGGCGCTTCGCCCGCTTGCAGGAACAGCAGCATGTCAGCCATCTGTATGATGCCGTTTTCGACTGACGAAAGCTTTTCGGTGATTTTCACACCGATCTCGCCGGACAGATGGACCGTGATGTCAACCGAACCGCCGGTTTCTTCCCGGACCGCGTCGGCAAAGGCAATTGCGCTCTGGGCGTGAAAATTATTGGCCCCCCAAGCGGTGCTGAGGTCCCACTTGGTTTCGGCCCAGACCCCGGTACCGGCCAGCGCAATCGCAGCCCCGGCGGTGATGGATTTTACGAATGTCATTTGTTTGGTCTCCCGTTGGTATCGTGTTGATAGGTCTTCTTGGCAGCCTCTTCTGTAATCAGCCCGTCAGACAGGTCTCGCGCCACGGCGTCCCTGTCGCGGTCAACTGGGTCTCCAATACCGCCGCCTCCCGGCGTCTGGAGGATCAAACGTTCCCCAGCTGGAATCCTGTAAATGCCCTTGTCCGTGATCTTGGTGCCATCCGTGATACTGACCCGGCCCGGAGCGCCCGGATGACCGCCTTCGCGGCCCGCCGGTCCGACGGAAAGCCGCTCAAACGCCGCCGCCGAAAGAGACAGGTCTTCGCCACAACGCGCGCCGATTTCGATCCTTTGGCCCAGGCCGCCCCGATGGGTGCCCGCCCCACCTGTATCCGGGGCAAATTCCTTTGAATGGTAAATGAGCGGAGCCGCCACTTCGGCGGCCTCCACTGGCACCGCGCCCACACCCGATGGAAAGGCCGTCGTCGAGAGACCATCCAAACCGGGCCTCGCGCCCATGCCCCCAAGGGCCACGTTCAGAGAGGTGAACGCGGCCCCCGACAGAGACAGCGTCCAGAGCGCGCCCGCGCTTTCGGCCAAAACCTCACCCGGCAACGCCTGTTCGAGACAGCCCAGCATCAAATCCGGCAAGGCCTGCCCGATCACATGGCGTGCGGTCACGGGGCTTGGCCGTTCGGCGCTGACGACAAGACCCGGCGGCGCTGTCACGGAAATCGCATTTAACGAGGCCTGATTGTTGGGAATTTCAGGCGTCAGAAGGGCGCGGATCCCAAAGGCGGCATAAGCGGCAGCATAGTTCAGCGGACAGTTGATCCCGCGATCAACTGCCGGGGAAGACCCCGAAAGGTCGACGTCGATCCGCCCGCCACCGATTGTCATCCGGGCGCGCAGCACGATCGGCGCATCATACCCATCCAGCCACAATTCGTTTTCATAGGTGCCTTCGGGTGGCCGCGAGAGGGCGCTATTCGTCCCCTTGGCAGACCGATCAAAGATGAAAGCGGCCACCTCGGACAGGTCTTGCAGTCCGTATTCGCCCATCAGATCGCTCAACCTCGCCACACCGGTGTCGTTACAGGTGAGAAGAGACAGGATATCGCCCCGCGCCTCATGCGGCACACGGGAATTGGCGGTCACGATGCTCAGAAGGTCTTCGTTCAGGCGACTGCCCCGGCGCAGATGCATCACGGGAATGGTCACGCCTTCCTCAAAGATGGACCGCCCTTCGGCGGACCACCCCCGCCCGCCCACATCCACGACATGGCTTGTACTGGCCAGGTAGCCGACGATCTTGTCGTCCAGAAACGCCGGGGTCACGACGACGAAGTCAAAGATATGTCCGGCCCCGATCCAGGGATCGTTGGTGACCAATGCATCCCCCGGGGACAAGTGATCGGGCCCCACGTGGCTTAGCATTGTGCGCACTGCGGCGGCCATGGTGTTCACATGCCCCGGCGTACCCGTCACCGCCTGCGCCAGCATCTGCCCCCTGGCATCGAACACCCCGGCTGAAAGGTCGCCAGCCTCGCGCACGATTGCCCCGAACGCCGCCCGCATCAGGGCATTCGCCTGTTCCTCACAGACCGAAATCAACCGGTTCCAAAGGACATTCTGCGTCACAAGATCAAGCGAGCGTGTCATGGTGCATGCCGCTCCAGGATCAGATGCCCCTCAACCGACTGCCGCACCGCCCAGCCAGGTCGCACCAGCGTTGTGGTCTGCTCTTCGGTGACAATAACCGGGCCGGTCATTGCCTGCCCGTTCATCTCGCGTCGTTCAGCCACCGTGTAGTCAAGGCGTTGGCCTGCGCTCAGGTCATAAACCGACCGGCCAGAAAGCATCGCCTCCCCATCCGGCTGCCTCTTGCCCTGCGAAATCGGCGGCCCACGGTGTTCCCGCGCACTGATGCTGATCGAAACCAACTCGACCGAGATACTGTCGAGAGTGAAGCCGATGCGCCGCTCGTATTCAGCCTCGAACCGGTCTTGCAGACCCGAGAACATGTCATCCGCCTCAGCGTCAAGCGGCAGGGAAAGGTCTAAACCCTGGCCCAGGTAACGCATCTCTGCTTGCACGGCGCAGTCGATTTGGGCCGCTGGCGCTGCTTTGGCGACGATCCCAACGACCTCTTTCAACGCGGCGTTGATCCGTGCGGTCAGGGCGTCGGCATCGATGTCCTCGAGCGGTTCAACGACCGAGATCGCGCTCTCGAAAGCGACAGGCGATCGCAGAAAGCCAACGGCCGAGCCAACCCCCGCGTTCTGGGGCACAATGATCCTGCGGATGCCAAGCTTGTCGGCGATGCGCACGGCATGCAGACCGCCCCCGCCCCCGGACACCAGCAGGTCGAAGCGAGAGCTATCAAGCCCCAACTCGATCCCATGCACCCGCGCCGCGTTCGCCATGGTTTCGTCGGCCAACTCAATGATGCCGGCCGCCGCTGGTTCTACTGCATCCATGTCAAGCGGCGCCTGGATATGCTTGCGAACGGCCTCGGGCGCCCTGCCGGGACTAAGGGCGATCATCCCGCCGGCAAAGCCTTCGGGCGCGATATGACCGACAGTCAGATGGGCGTCCGTGATCGTTGCTGCGTCGCCGCCGCGATCATAGGCCGCCGGCCCCGGCTCTGACCCCGCGCTCTTGGGGCCGACCCTGAGGCGGCCAAGTTCGTCTATCGTGGCAATCGACCCGCCCCCTGCCCCGATTTCGACAAGTTCCACAGCCGGGATTTTGACGGGCAAGCCGCTGCCCTTCACATCGCGCCACGCGCGGGCCACTTCGAACCGTCGGGTGGTCTTTGGCGTACCATTTTCAATGAAACAGATTTTGGCCGTTGTGCCCCCGATATCGAGCGACAGCGTCCTGTCCGAGCCGACCTCTTGCGCCACATGCGCCGCCAGCGCGACACCTCCGGCAGGCCCACCTTCGACCAGTCGAATGGGATAGCGTGTTGCCTGCTCAACCGTGGTCAGGGCGCCGTCCGAAAGCACCATGAGGAATGAACCATCAAACCCCCTGTCCCGAAGAGACGCCGACAGGCGCGCCAGATAGCGCGAGATCAGAGGCCGCACATAGGCGTTGGCACAAACCGTTGAAAACCGTTCATATTCGCGGATTTCGCCTGCAACGTCGGAACTCAGGCACACCGTAACATCATTGCCCAGATGTCTGCGCAACCGGTCAGCCACATAGGTCTCATGGGACGGGTTTTTGTAAGAGTGCAGGAACCCGATCGCGATGGCCTCAACGCCCTCGCTCCGCAGCGTCGTTGCCAAAGCATCAATCTCATCATCCGACGGTGCACGCAACACGGTCCCATCGGCCAGGATGCGCTCCTGCAGGCCCAAACGCAATGGTCGCGGCACGAGTGGCTCTGGCATCTCGATGTCGAGCGCATATTGCTCAAAACGTTTCTCGTTGCGCATGGCCAATACGTCCCGGAATCCCGCAGTCGTCACCAGAGCGGTCTTGGCTCCGCTCCGTTCGATCAGCGCATTCGTGGCCAGCGTTGTTCCGTGCACCACATCCGAGATGTCCGAATGTGTCTTGGACAGAAGCGCCAGAACCCGGTCGACCCCGTCCAGAGCGGCCACTTCGGGGCGACCCGCGCTGGTCAGCACCTTGACCGAGCGCAGCCCTTCCGGGGTCTCGGCCACTACGTCGGTGAACGTCCCACCAATATCAATCGCGATCCGCAGCATGAAAAATAAGTACGTACTAAAAAGATATGAGTCAACATTAACGTTGGCTTTGGCGCTGCCGTTCGTAAATCACGCCCACAAGGTACCGCCAAAGCCAGACCCAAGGATCAGTCACGCACAGAACAAACTGACCTTCCGCACACGCGCATGGGTCGAGCAAGAACCAAGGTGAACCAATGGGTGGAACCGCATGTCACCTGCATGCAAGCGAGCGGAGCCAGGATCGTGGCGTGGGGACCCATCGACAGAAGCGCAAGAACTCGGCATTATGCTGTACAAAATGTAAGGGTTTCGTATGCAAAACACTTCAAAAAGACGTATCGTCTCCTCCCGTCATCTTGCCGATGGCGAGGGGTGGGAAGCCTCGGAATTCGAGTTCGGCCTCATTATCGCGTTCAACGCGTTCTCGCGCTGGATGGTCAAATGCATGGCGGCCACGGGCCATACCGAGATGAGTCCGCTGGAGATCCTGGTTCTGCACAACGTGAACCACCGGGGCCGCGAGAAGCGTCTGAGCGACATCTGTTTTCTGCTGAACATCGAGGATACGCACACGGTCAACTATGCGCTGCGCAAGCTGTCCAAGGCCGAATTGGTCGAAGCAGAGAAGCGCGGCAAGGAAGTCTTTTACCGCACTTCAAAAACGGGCGCGGACCTGTGTGACGCCTACCGGACAGTGCGCGAGCAGTGTCTTTTGGAGGGCCTGTCGCGGATGGACATGACCGGCGAAGAGTTGCGCGAAATCGGCGCCAGCCTCCGCTCACTTTCGGGCCAATACGATCAGGCCAGCCGGGCCGCGTCATCACTGTGACACGCGACCCGGACGCGGGGGTTACCGGTTCATCAGGTCTGGCAGGTAGGTGACGATCCCGGGGAAAAGCGTGATCAGGACCACCGCCAGCAATAACAAAAAGAAAAATGGCAAGGCGGCTTTTGCAATGCGCAGGATGTCCGTGCCAGTCAGCCCTTGGATGACGAACAGATTGAACCCCACCGGCGGTGTGATCTGGCTCATCTCGACGACAAGCACGAGGTAAATGCCGAACCAGATCGGGTCGATCCCCACCGCCAGAACCATCGGCATGATGATCGACGTGGTCAGAACCACCACCGAGATGCCGTCAAGAAACAGCCCCAAAACGATGAAGAACAGCGTCAGCACCGCCAGCAGGACATAGGGCGACAGGCCCATGTCCCCGATCCACGACGCCAGGTTCCGAGGCAGACCTGTAAAGCCCATGGCCACGGCCAGAAAGGCAGCCCCCAGCAGGATGAACGCAATCATGCACGACGTGCGTGCCGCCGACAGAAGCGCATCGAGAAAGTCAGCGCGCGTGAAACTGCCCGAGACAACCGCCAGCAGGATCGAAAAGAGCACACCGAGCGCAGCGGCATCGGTCGGCGAAGCCAGGCCAGTGTAAATCGCCCCGATCACACCCGCGATCAGGAGCGCCACCGGGATCAGGCCGCGCGCCTCCCAGAGTTTTTCCTTCAACGAGAACCGCACCTCGGATCGCGGGATGAGGTCAGGGTCCATCCAGGCACGCACAGCGACATAGGCGCTGAAGAGCGTGACCAGCATTGCGCCGGGCAAAAGGCCAGCCACGAAAAGCCGTGCGATGGATTGCTCGGTCGCCACGCCATACACGATCAGGATGATGGAAGGCGGGATCAGCAGACCAAGTGTTGCGGAACCTGCCAAGGTGCCCAGAATGAGGCTTTCCGGGTAGCCACGTTCCTTCAGTTCGGGGATCGACATCTTGCCTATGGTCGCGGCTGTTGCCGCCGACGACCCCGAGACCGCCGCAAAGATCGCACAACCAAGCACGTTGACATGCAACAACCGCCCCGGCAGGCCGCCGAGCCACGGGGCCAGCCCGTTGAACATGTCGCGGCTGAGCCGTGATCGCAGGAGGATCTCGCCCATCAGGATAAAGAGCGGCAGGGCCGTCAGCGCCCATGAATGGCTGTGACCCCAAAAGGTTGTCGCCATGACCAGCCCCACGGGCGCATTCGAGAACAGCATCAGTGCAACCGCCCCAACGCCGGTGAGCGCCAGAGCGATCCAGAGACCACTGGCAAGCAACGCGAACAGAACCGCCAGCAGAAAGAGCCCAATCATCGGGTCGGACATGGCTCAGACCTCCTCTGCGTTCTGGATGACCGGGGCACCGCGGCGCCACGTCTGCGCGAAGGTGTCGATGATCGCCACCAACAGAAGGATCATGCCAAGCGCCATGAAACACTGCGGCAGCCACAGTGGGATAGGGATGATCCCCGGAGAGACGTCGTTGAAGTGCCAGCTTTCATAGACCAGCGCCACGATATACGCGCAGGCATAGGCAATCAGAACGGCACCGACCGCCAAAGCGCAGAGCTCTGCCACAAGCTGCCCCCGCGACGGCAGCCGCGCCGTCACCAGCGAAACCTTGATGTGACCGCCCGACCGAAACGTGTAGGGCATCGCGAGGAACGTGGCACTCGCCAGCATGAAGCCGGAGAAATCGGCATAGGACGGTATGGTCGACGGAAGAGGCAGCGCAAAGACCCGGGTGAGAAAGTTCAGCAATACCTGGGCGCTGACAAGGCAGGCAATCGCCAGGATGACAAAGGCCGCAATCCAGGCCGCGCCAAGATACGTCCGGTCAAGTATGGTCCGCATGGGCACCTCCTTTGTGGCGCGACCCGGCACCCCGGCGTGACAACCGGGGCATCGGGTCACTGTCAGTCGCAGCGGGACACCGGCCCCACCACGCCATTGGGTTACTCTTGATAGGCGGTCAGGATAGACAGAGCGGCATCCGAAGCGCTGGCGCGCCAGCTTTCCAGCATTTGCGCACCGATGGCCTGCAGCCCTGCAGTCAGTTCGGCGCTGGGTTCGGAGATCACCATGCCATTCTCTGCCAGAACAGCGGTTTTTGCATCCGCTTCCGCAGCGGACATCTCCCAGCCGCGCGCCTCTGCTGTTGCGGCCGCTTCAAGCACGGCCGCCTGAACAGGTTCGGGCAGACGGCGGAAAGCGCGATCGTTCACCACGACGATGTTCTTGGGCACCCAGGCGTTGATCGGCGTATAGTGGGTAACGAAATCCCAGGCAGTCGAATTGGCGCCCGTCGAAGGTGAGGTGATCATGGCCTCGACCTGTCCCGTGGCAAAAGCCTGCGGAATATTCGGCGCTTCAACCTGCACCGGAGCGGCCCCGGCGAGCGTCGCGAATTCCTCTAAAGCGGCATTGTAGGCGCGGAAACGCAAACCGGCCAGGTCATCGACCGTCGCGATCTCACCATTGGTATAAAGCCCTTGCGCTGGCCACGGCACCGAAAAGAGCGGCTTCAGGCCCTGCGCCGCCAGAAGTTCAGTCACCACAGGCTGCTGAGCGTCCCAAAGACGGGCGGCGTCTTCGTAGCTGGTTGCAAGAAACGGCTGGCTGTCCAGACCATAGGCGGCATCTTCGTTGACGAGACGTGACAGGAAGAATTCGCCCATGGGGACCTGTCCCGCGCGCACCACGTTCTTGATCTCGGCATGTGGAAACAGCGAACCGGCGGAATGCACCGTGATCTCGAGCGCGCCATCGGTCGCAGCGGCGACGTCTTCGGCGAATTGCACGATGTTCTGAGTATGGAAGGTCGCGTCACCATAGGGTGTCGGCATGTCCCATGTGTCAGCCGACACGACTGTCGTCAGCCCAGCGGTCAAGGCCGCGGCGCAAAGGATATGTTTCATTTGTCACTCTCCTGTGTTGCTGCGCCTTTCAGGAAACCCTGTCAGGTCGCATGGATTACGTTGACAAATTGTCAACGTTTTACAATTATAGCAACAACTTTATGTCGGAGAGATGCCAATGAACACGCCTGTGCACAAAAAATGGGACTTCTGGATCGATCGTGGCGGCACCTTTACAGACATTGTTGCAAGCAGTCCGACGGGCGCGCTCAGAACTCACAAGATTCTTTCTGAAAAACCAGAATCTTACAGGGATGCCGCCGTGCAGGGGATCCGCGAAATCCTGGGGCTTTCCGCGCAGGATCCGATCCCGGCCGACACCATCGGTGACGTAAAAATGGGAACCACGGTGGCCACCAACGCCCTTCTTGAACGCAAGGGAGAGCCGACCGCCCTCCTGATCACCTCGGGCTTCCGGGACCTTTTGCGAATCGGCTATCAGAACCGGCCTGATCTCTTCGCACTCCACATCCGGCTTCCTGAATTGCTTTACACGGATGTGATCGAAATCGACGAACGCCTTGATGCCGAAGGCAAGATCATCCGGCCGCTCGACCTGCGCGCAGCCCGGGAGGCGCTGGCACAGGTGTATGGCCGCGGCATCCGGTCGGTCGCCATTGCGCTCATGCACAGTTATCGCAACCCCGAGCACGAACGCAAACTGGGTGAGATGGCCATCCAGCAAGGCTTTGATCAGGTATCGCTCAGCCACGAGGCCAGCCCGCTCATCAAGTTGGTGTCGCGCGGCGATACCACGGTGGCGGACGCCTATCTGACGCCGATCCTGCGCCGCTACGTGAACCAGGTCCGGGATGCGCTTGGCGCAGACAAGGTCGACCGGCTGATGTTCATGCAATCCAACGGCGGATTGACGGATGCGGACCTTTTCCACGGCCGCGATGCCCTGTTGTCGGGACCTGCGGGCGGTGTCGTCGGCATGGTGGCCACGGCGGCACGTGATGGTTTTGACCGGATCATAGGCTTCGACATGGGCGGAACGTCGACCGATGTCTGCCATTACGCAGGCGCGTTCGAGCGCAGTTTCGAAACCGAAGTGGCGGGTGTCCGGATGCGCGCCCCAATGATGGACATTCACACCGTTGCCGCCGGTGGCGGGTCCGTCCTGTCGTTCCGCGACGGGCGGCTGCAGGTCGGCCCCGAAAGCGCGGGGGCCAATCCCGGACCGGCAAGCTACCGGCGCGGCGGGCCGCTGACGGTCACCGATTGCAACGTCGTGCTGGGCAAGGTCCAGCCCGCAAACTTCCCCAAGGTGTTTGGCCCGAATGGCGACGAACCGCTGGATGAAGGCGCCGCGCGGGCCAAATTCGAGGCCATGGCCGACGCCATCTCGCTTGAGACCGGCGGCGACCGGATGTCGGTCGAGGAGTTGGCAGAGGGTTTCCTGCGCATTGCCATCGACAATATGGCCAATGCGATCAAGGAAATCAGCGTCGCGCGCGGCCATGATGTCACGCGTTACACGCTGAACTGCTTCGGCGGCGCAGGTGGTCAGCATGCCTGCCTCGTGGCCGATGCACTTGGCATGACGTCCGTGTATCTGCACCCGTTCGCGGGCGTCCTTTCGGCGCTCGGCATGGGACTGGCGGACATGATCGCGATGCGCGAGGCACAGTTGGACCTGCCCGCAACCGATGCAGCGGCCCTGCGCGCTGCTGCCGAGCCGCTTGCCGGCGAGGCGCGGGACGCACTGATCACCCAAGGTGTCGATCCGGCACGGATCGACATCAAAACGCGGGTCTATCTTCGGGCAGGTGCCTCCCAAACAGCCCTTCCGGTCGATCTGGACGATGCTGAAACCATGATCGAGACGTTCCGCATCCAGCATCAAGCCGAGTTCGGCTTCCGGCCCCAAACCGACGCGGTGATCGCCGAGATGATCTCGGTCGAGGCGGTCGGCGGCTCGGGGGCCTCTGCCCGGCTTCCCGACACACCACCGGGCGACGGTCGCTGCGGCTCTGCCTCGATGTGGAGCGAAGGGCGCTATGCGGATGTCCCTGTCCATGACCGCACCCGGATGGGACCGGATGCGCGCATCGCCGGCCCCGCCATCATCACCGAGCCAACGGGCACGACGGTGGTGGAGCATGGTTGGGAAGCGACAGGTCTGCCCGGAGGCGCATTGGTTCTCAGACGGGTGATTGCGCTCGACCGTAAAGAAGCTGTCGGCACCTCTGTCGATCCGATCATGCTCGAGGTTTTCAACAATCTCTTCATGTCGATCGCCGAGCAGATGGGCGCGACGCTGGCCAAGACATCGGCCTCGGTCAACATTCGCGAACGCCTGGATTTTTCCTGTGCGCTTTTCAATGCCGAGGGTGACCTGGTGGCCAATGCCCCCCATGTTCCGGTGCATCTGGGCTCCATGAGCGCGAGCGTGCGCACCATCCTGCGCGAAAACGAAGGCCGGATCCGGCCCGGCGATGTCTTCATGATGAACGACCCATTCAACGGCGGCACCCATTTACCGGATGTCACCGTGGTCACGCCGGTCTTTGACGCAAGCGGCACCGAAATCGACTTTGTCGTCGCCTCACGCGGGCATCATGCCGACATTGGCGGCAAGACACCCGGCTCTGCCCCGCCCGACAGCCGCCATATCGAGGAAGAAGGCATCCTGATCCGCAATTTCCAGCTGGTTCGCGAAGGGCAACTGCGCGACGCCGAAACACGCGCACTTTTGTCCTCCGGCCCCTACCCTTGCCGGAACGTGGACCAGAACATGGCGGACCTGACCGCACAGATCGCCGCGAATGCAACCGGTTCTGCAGAACTGGCCAAGGCGGTCGCACAATTCGGCCGCGACGTGGTCAGGGCCTATATGACCCATGTCCAGGACAATGCAGAGGAGTCCGTGCGCCGCGTGCTCGACGCGTTGGAGGACGGGCGCTTTTCTTACCCTCTGGACAGTGGCGCAAAGATCGAGGTTGCGGTTTCGGTCGACAAGACCGCCCGCACCGCCCGCGTGGATTTCTCTGGCACCTCTGATCAGGACGCATTCAACTATAACGCACCCTTGGCAATTTGCCGGGCGGTGGTGCTTTACGTGTTCCGCACCCTGGTGGGCAGCACCATCCCGATGAACGAAGGCTGTTTGAAGCCCATCGAGATCATCGCGCCCGAGGGCAGTTTCATCAACCCGCGCTACCCGGCGGCTGTGATTTCGGGCAATACGGAGGTCAGTCAGGCCATTGCCGACGCGCTTTATGGGGCCGTGGGCGTGATCGCGGGCAGCCAGGGAACGATGAACAACTTCGTCTATGGCAACGACCGTTGGCAAAATTATGAAACCATCTGTGGCGGTACCGGCGCGGGGAATGGGTTTGACGGCTGTTCGGCAGTGCATTCGCATATGACCAACACCCGCATGACCGATCCAGAGGTGCTCGAAGCCCGCTTCCCGGTCCGCGTGCGCCGGTTTGCCATCCGTAAAGGGTCTGGCGGCGCGGGGCGCTGGCAGGGCGGCGAAGGGATCGAGCGCGAGTTGGAGTTCCTTGAACCCATGACGGTGACCGTGCTGTCATCGCATCGCAAGACGCGGGCGTTCGGTGTCGCAGGCGGACACCAGGGTGCCCCCGGCGAGAACACCGTGAGACGCGCCGATGGCACGGTCGAAACGCTTTCGGGCAACGATCAGGCCGACCTTGCCCCCGGCGACGTTTTCATCATGAAGACGCCCGGTGGCGGTGGCTACGGGACACCTGACCAAACGTACAAGGCGGCGGCGGAATGAGCCGGGAAACCGTCCTCGGCCAAGGGATTGACCGAAATGATCGAAGCGGCCAATGCGCCACGCCAACGACTTCCAACTGCCGCCGAACGCTCAGATGGAAAAGGACTGTGTCCATCCCTGTGCAATCTCGTCGAGAGGGTCGGGTTGGCAGGCGCGTTGGGTTGCAAATTCGCTTAGGGTTTCAGACGACGCTGAACTCACGCGATGGCTTCGCACATATGGCTTTGTCATCCTGAAAGCTTACCGTAACACCACCGATGTCTTCCGGCCAGGTGACCAACAGTATCGCGCACCCTTTGATCCGGTTTGACCGAATAGCCTCAGACAGTGTTCGAACGCTTGTCGCAACGTGTTTTTCAGTTTGCTTTGAAACATCCACACAAATGTCGACCCGCGTTTCAGGAGGCAAGCCACGCTTTATCAGGTCTTTTGATATGCGATCTGCTTGCCGGACGGACATGTAAAAAGCCGTCGTCGTGCCGGGGCCTGCCAGTCGTGTGCAGTCGGGCATGGGATCGTTGGCGCAACCCGTTCCGGTGGCGAAGACCAAGGTATTCGCCACACCGCGTTCCGTCAGGCTTCTGCCCAGCGACGCACCGGCGGCGGAAGCCGCCGTTACGCCGGGGATCAGTTCTATGGAAATACCCGCCGCGCCAGCAGCCTCCAGTTCTTCGGAGGCCCGTCCGAATATGCCCGGATCGCCCGATTTTAACCGCACAACACGCCTGCCATTTAGCGCTTCGGCAACGATGCGCTGGTTGATCTGCTCCTGTGGCCAGCTGTGTGCGCCAACATGCTTTCCCACGAAGACCAGTTCGGTCTGAGGACGGATGAGATCAAGAACCTCTTGATCGACGAGGCGGTCGTAGAACACGACATCGGCGCGCTCAATGCGATCTACGGCGCGCAACGTCAACAGATCGCGGGCGCCCGGACCTGCGCCAACAAGAGCGATGTGGCCAACCGGGGCCATTTCGAACGGTTCAGTCTGCGGGAAAATCGGGAAGGCCGTCATGTGAAAGCTCCTGTCATGCCACCTGCGCGATGATGCGCCGGTCCCAAAGTGTGTCTGCACAGGCTTGGCTGTTGGGCACACCCAAAGTGTCCAGCGCCAGCGCGGCTGTGCCTTTGATGATGGCGGTTTCGAACCGGCCCTGCGGATGCGGGAATGAGGCGTTGCCGACCCCCTGCATGTCGTGATCGGCGAGGCGCCGGGTTTCCTCGCTCAGGGCCGGAAAGGTCTTTTCCCACAGGGTTCCGTGTCGCAGGCCGAACGCGGCGATCTCCTTGGCGGGGTGGCGTTCGAATTCGCCGCCGCCCCCCTTAATGACGGACAGGCTCTGCCATCCGAGACGGGCCGCCGCGTCGGCCTGTAAAAGCCGGTAGGAGGGATGGAATACACCCTGCACACTTGCCTTGGCCCGACCCGGATTAAGCATCCGGCAGACCGTGTTGATACAAGACCGCAACCCAAGCACATCGCGCAGCGTCAGCAGGTCAAAAAGCGCCGGATGCCACCGTTCCAGAGGCAGGTAAGCAATGCGATCCCGCTTGAGCAACTGCGCAAGCACGTCCGTGGTTTCCGCAACGCCGATCCCGGCCTGGGCGAGACCATGTCGCACCTTGGCATCGGGGCCGTTGAAGCCGTGCAGCAAGACAGTGTGCCCTGCATCCGCAACCAGTTTTGCCGACAACAGAAACCAAGGGTGCCCGCGTGTGCGGCCGGCCGCATAGCTGGGCCAATCCAGATCGACCGGCGGAAGCCTCGGGGCTGTGTTCTGTGCCGCTTGCGCGAAGCCTGCGATCTCATCCGCCGTCTCGCCTTTCATCCGCAAGAGCATCAGCAACGCTCCAACCGCTTCGGGGGCGGCGGCGCCGGACAGCATGATCCGCATCGCATCTGCCGCCTCATCCAATGTCAGAGAACGCGACCGTCCCGGACCCCGACCCAGCGTTCTGACATGTTCGGCAAGGGTCATTCCGCTGCCTCGCGTGGTTTGACGGACTGAAGAAGGTCGCTGAGTTCCGGGCGGCACGACCCGCAATTTGTGCCTGCGCCCAGCGCCTCGCCGATGGCATCGACGGACATCAGCCCCTTTGTTTCAATCGCGTCGAGAATGGTGTTGATCCCGATCCCGAAGCATGCGCACAGCACCGGACCGGGATTGGGCAGGTCCGCTGGCGCGCGTCCGGAAAGCGCGTGTGTCGACGTCTGGCCGGGCAAGGTCTGCAGGTAGTCGCGCATGACGGCCACCGGGGTCGGCGACACGAAAAGCGCACCCGTCAACACACCATCCTCATGCAATGCGAGGCGCGCAACGCCTCGGGATGTGTCGATCACAGATGCGACTTTGGCTGAAGGCGCGTTGAACAGGCGTCTTGCCTCACTTTCCCAATCTGACACGGGCACTTGCCCGGCCAATTCAGCCCGGTAGCCTTGTGCGGTGCGGCTGAGTGCCCAGTAGTCCGCGTTCGGGGCCATCGCATCGCGTGAGACGGCAAACCCGTACCAGCTGGCATCGAACCGGGTGACGGACACCACGCTGGCCTTGCTTTCCGGTTGTCCCGAGACCGGGTCTGTGGCCGCCGCAACCAAGGCATCGATCCGCGCAGACGGGGCGGTTTCGCCTGTCCAGTGGATCGGGGCAAAGACCTGACCGGGCTGCACGCTATCGGTGATCCGGGCGCGCAGGATCGCCGATCCGATGGGGCTGGTGACACGAACCAGATCGGCAGCACCCAAGCCAAGGTCGCTGGCATTTGACGGGTGAATATCGAGAAACGGTTCCGGCAGATGTGCGGACAGGCGCGGGCTGAGGGCGGTACGTGTCATCGTGTGCCACTGATCCCGCAATCGCCCGGTGTTGAGCCGGAACGGAAACCGCGGACCGGTCTTACTGGCGGGCGGTTTGAACAGAACGGGGATGAACCGCGCCTTACGGTCGGGATGAAAGAACTTCCCGTCTGCGAAAAACCGCCCCCCCTGTCGTGCAGCGCTGACCGGCCACCGTTGTGGCGCCATGTCCTCGTATTGACCGTCCAAGATGTTCGAAAACCCGGACACATCGAAATCGCGCCCGAACTGCGCGGCGACGCCAGAGAGGGCAGCGTATTCGCGGAAGATTTCCGCAGGTGAGGAAAAGTCGAAGGCTGAAAAAAAGCCCATCCGCCGTCCAACCTCGGCAAGGATATCCCAGTCGGGGCGCGCCTGACCCGGAGCGTCGATCACCTTGCGCTGACGGCTGATCGTTCGGTCGGAATTGGTGACCGTGCCGTCTTTTTCGGCCCAGGCCGTCGCGGGCAAAAGGACGTCTGCCAGACGTGCTGTGTCGGTGGCTCCGGTGATGTCGCTGACCACCGTGAATGGACAGGCCGCAATGGCATCGCGCACCGCATCCGCGTCCGGCATCGACACCGCCGGGTTCGTGTGGATGATCCAGAGCGCCTTGATCCTCCCGTCGCCGACGGCCTGAAACAGATCGACAGCCTTCAGTCCCGGTGCTTCTGGCAGCGTGGGCGCGTCCCAAAACTGGCGCACGGCGGCGCGGTGATCTGCATTCTCCAGATCAAGATGGCAGGCCAGCATGTTGGCAAGGCCGCCGACCTCTCGACCGCCCATGGCGTTCGGCTGGCCGGTCACTGAAAACGGCCCGCAGCCGGGTGTCCCGATCCGTCCGGTCGCAAGGTGGCAATTCAGGATGGCGTTGACCTTGTCAGACCCCGATGTCGATTGGTTCACACCCTGGCTGTAGATCGTCACGACCTTCTCGGTCGTGATCCAGAGCCGGCAAAACTCTGCGATTTGCCGGTCGCTAAGTCCGGTTACATGCGCCACATCGGTGCGCGCCGCAGCAAGGGCGTCATCAAAACCATTGGTATGTGCCACAAAGCCCGCATCCACAGCGCCGCTTTCGTAGATTTCCGCCAGCAAACGATTGAACAGAGCGACATCGCTGCCCGGCTCCAGCGCCAAGTGCAGATCGGCGTCATTGCAGCTTGCCGTGCGGCGAGGGTCGATCACGACGATTTTTGTGCCACGTTTCTGCCGGGCCGCGAGCAGCCGTTGGTGCAGCACCGGATGGCACCATGCAAGGTTCGACCCGACCAGAACCACAAGGTCTGCTTCGTCGAGATCCTCGTAGGTTCCGGGTACGGTATCCGTCCCGAACGCACGCTTGTGCCCTGCCACCGAGGACGCCATGCACAGCCGCGAATTGGTATCGATATTGGCCGAGCCGATGAAGCCTTTCATCAGCTTGTTCGCGACGTAGTAATCTTCGGTCAGCAACTGGCCGGACACATAGAACGCCACGCTGTCAGGCCCATGTTTCGCAATCGTGTCTGAGAACCGGTCTGCCACCAACTGCAAAGCGTCGTTCCATGACGCCTCTTTTCCGGACACCATCGGCGACAAAAGCCGATGGGCGAGTCCCACCGTCTCGCCCAAGGCCGACCCTTTCGAGCAGAGCCGCCCGAAATTTGCCGGATGCTCCGGATCGCCCCGCACCGCGATTCCGCCTTCGCCGTCCGGGCGCAGCAGGACGCCGCACCCGACCCCGCAATAAGGGCAGGTGGAGCGGACTTCGGGAAGACCGGAACCATCCATCACGCGGCGCTCCTCTGGCCGACAGCGTCGCCGTCGATCAGGATACGGTCACCGTCAAGACGCACAGGGTAAGTATCAATGCGGCCCTCATCGGCCCCCTGCGCTTTGCCGGTGTTCAGATCGAACACCCAGTTGTGAAGCGGACAGGTGACTTTCTGACCGTGCACGATGCCTTCGACCAATGGGCCCTGTTTATGCGGACACGTGTTGGAGGCGGCGAAGACCTCGGCCTCGGCGGTGCGGAACACAGCGACACAGCCAACTGGTGTTTTGACAAGCCGCGCGCCGCGAAGGGGAACGTCTTCGATGTGACCAATGTCGATCCAGCTCATGAGCGTATCCTTCATTCTGCGGCCAACGGCGTGAGATCGGCCATCGGCGCATAAGCGTCGGCCTTTTCACGCGCATGTTCGGCCCACGGGTCTTTGCGGTAGATGCTTTGAGACAGCTCAAACCGTTCAACGAGCGCCTTGCGGTTTTCAAGGTCGTCCACGACAACCTCTTTCACCCAGTCGAGGCCCACCTTGCCGACCCATTTGTAGATCCGGTCGAGGTACTTGGCGTTCTCGCGGTAAACCTGCGTCATCGCGATAATGACCTCGATGCACTCCTCTTCGGTCGGTACTTGGCACAGAAGCTCGGTCTCCTTCACATCCATACCCGCCGCACCGGCGACGCCGATCTGGTAACCGCTATCGACACAGATTACGCCGATGTCTTTGCAGGTTGCCTCAGCACAGTTGCGCGGACAGCCGGAGACACCGAGCTTGACCTTGTGCGGTGTCCACGACCCCCAGAGCGCTTTCTCAAGCTTGATCCCAAGGCCCGTACTGTCCTGCGTGCCAAAGCGGCAGTGATCCGTACCAACGCAGGTCTTGACCGTACGAAGCCCCTTGGAATAGGCGTGCCCAGAAACCAGGCCGGCCTTGTTCAGATCGGCCCAGATATGCGGCAGGTCTTCGCTTTTGACACCCAGCAGGTCGATGCGCTGGCCACCTGTGACCTTCACGGTTGGGACGTTGTATTTGTCCGCCGCGTCGGCAATCGCGCGCAGTTCGGTCGGGTTGGTGATCCCACCCCACATGCGCGGGACGACGCTGAATGTGCCGTCTTTCTGAATGTTGGCGTGCTTGCGTTCGTTCACGAACCGGCTTTGCGGGTCGTCCTGGTAGTCGAGCGGCCAGTCCGCCAGCAGGTAAAAGTTCACCGCCGGGCGGCAGACATGACAGCCGTTGGGCGTGGTCCAGCCAAGTTCTTGCCAGACGGCTGCCTGACTCTTCAGTTCCTGACTTTTGATGAGCCGCCGCACGTCTTCATGGCTCAGATCGGTGCAGCCGCAGATGGACTGCGCGGCAGGCATCTGGAAGTCGTCCCCCAGCGTGACCTGCAAGAGCTGTTCGACCAGCCCCGTACACGTCCCGCAGGATCCGCTTGCTTTGGTGGTCGCGCGCACCGCGCCAAGATCGGTCGCGCCGCCCGCGATGGCATCAACGATGGTACCTTTGCAAATGCCGTTACAGCCGCAAATCTCCGCATCACGCGGCAATGCTGCAACGGCTGAGAGAGGGTCCACGGCGGCCCCCCCTTGATAGGCAGGCCCGAAGATAAGCGTCTCGCGCATCTCCTCGATGCTTTCGCCACTTTTGATCTTGTCAAAGAACCAGTTGCCGTCCGCCGTGTCGCCATACATCACGGCGCCGACCAGCTTGTCGCCTTCGATCACCAGTCGCTTGTAGACACCCCGGCTCGGATCGCGGAAGACGATATCCTCCCGGCCGTCGCCATCCGCAAAATCGCCAGCGCTGAACAGATCGCAGCCGGTCACTTTGAGCTTAGTCGACAGCACCTTCTGCTTGAAGGCGGCCTCTTGGCCCAACAGCGTCTGTGCCAGAACCTTGGCCTGGTCGTAGAGCGGGGCGACCAGACCAAAGAGCGCGCCGTCGTGTTCGACGCATTCACCAACGGCAAAAACGTTCTCGTCCGAGGTGAGCATCTGGTCATCCACATGGATGCCACGCCCAACCGCCAAACCGGCCTCTTTGGCGAGCGCCACGCTTGGGCGAATGCCAACCGCCATGACCAGCAGGTCGCAGGGCAGTTCCGTGCCGTCGTCCAAAAGCAACGCCTTGACCTGACCGTCTTTGCCAAGGATTTCCTTGGAATTCGCTTGAAGGCAAATCTTGATACCTTTGCCTTCGAGCGACTTTTTGAGCAGGTAGCCCGCCGCTTCGTCCAACTGACGTTCCATCAGGTGGCCCATGATGTGCACAACGGTCACGTCAACACCGCGCGCCGCCATGCCCGCCGCCGCTTCGAGACCGAGCAGGCCACCGCCGATGACAACGCATCTGTTGTCCGGGCCAAGCGACATCATCCGTTCGGTGTCTTCGAGGTCGCGGTAGGCAATGACGCCGTCCAGATCATGGCCCGGCAACGGGATCATGAACGGATCGGACCCGGTGCCGAAGATCAGCTTGTCATAGGGCACGTGCCCGTTTTCGCCTTCGACCACCTTCAGATCGCGGTCGACCTTGAGCACACGTTCGCCGAACCGGCAGGTCACGCCATGCGTTTCGTAGAAAGCATCGTCATGTGTGACGATCTCTTCGTAGGTCTTCTCACCCGACAAGACGGGCGACAGCATGATCCGGTTGTAGTTGCCCCGGGGTTCCGCATTGAACAGCGTGATGTCGTAGGCATCCGGCGCGGTTTCGACCAGGTGTTCGATCACCCGACCCGACGCCATTCCAGCGCCGACGATCACCAGTTTTTGCTTGCTCATGGCTTTCACTCCGCTGCCATCGGCGCAGGGGCCGGTTGCTTTGGCTTGGGCTTCGCGCCGTGCTCATACTCTTCAAGGAAATCGAGCACTTCCTGCCGGTAGGCGTAATAATCCGGGTGTTCGAGCAACGCCTTGCGGGTACGCGGGCGTGGCAGATCCACCTTGGTGATCTTGCCGATGGTGGCCTGCGGGCCGTTCGTCATCATCACCACAC
>CAYZAD010000007.1:0-41134 GCA_964476315.1 uncultured Rhodobacterales bacterium | reverse complement strand
TGCCGGTGACCTTCTACAACGATCACTACGATCTGCTGCTCAGCCAGGATTTCCTTTTTGCCCGCAAGATCAGCCCCGAAGCAACAGAGCTCAAACAAAGGCTCGCGACGCTCTACTCTGCCAAGGGTGTCAATTTTGAAATCTCGAACGAGGGGCGGTCGCTCTACAAGTTCCTGACGGGCAAGGGCCGGATCGGTCGCCGGTTTGCCCCGAGGTTCTGGGAAAAGGAAAGCACGCTTGGCCGCGAACGCGAACTGCTGATCGTGGTCTGCAAGAAGTGGCATGTGGCCAAACGGCTCGTGTCGCGGATCCGGCAACTGACCAACACGCCGTGTATCGAATACCTGTTCAACGAAGAAAGCACCGACCTGCCGGACATGGGCGGAATCCAGTCCAACCTGAGCAAGCGCCATCGCCATCGTCGGTCCCTCATGCGGATGTTGTTCGACTATTACGATAGTGACCGCATGGTGGTGTGCATGGATCCGGGCAATCTCGACCTGCTCGAGGATTTCTGCAGGGACCGCGCCACGACACGTCTTCTTGAAGTGCAGTGCAGTTTTTCGGACGAATACCTGATCGGCCATGCGATGCGGGTTGGCCTTGCAGGCGAGCGCACGCCCGAAGAAACGCTGGCCCGCCTTTTGCCGACCATCCGCAACGATATCGTTCACGAAAGCGACTGCATCCGCGACGCAGAGTTCGAAAACCATCTGCGCATCCGTGAAGACGACAGCGCGGATGCAAATGCGGTTGCGCTTGCGGCTTTCCTGTCGATACCTCACGATCAGGCCATTGAACTGGCCCGCACCGAATACCTGTTTTCAGATTAAGGACCCCGCCATGGTTTACGTTTACGATGACCAGAATGTTTTTGCCAAAATCCTGCGCGGCGAGATTCCGAATGACACCGTCATGGATACCGAACACACATTGGCCTTTCGCGATATCCAGCCGCAGGCGCCTGTGCACGTGCTGGTGATCCCCAAGGGGCCTTATGTGTGCTACGATCATTTCGCGCAGGGCGCGAGCGATGCCGAAATCGTGGATTTCACCCGCACCATTGGTGAGATCATCAAGGCCGAAGGCCTGCAAGAAGGCGGCTACCGCATCATTTCGAACGCGGGCGAGGCCGGCATTCAGGAAGTGCCGCACCTGCATTTTCATATTGTCGGCGGCCGGGGTCTGGGCCGGATCCTTCAACCGGCCAGATAGCGCTGGTTTTCAACGCGCGCTCAGGCAGAGCGGGTCATGTCCAGGAACACGTCTTCCAGGTCGGCCTGTTCGGTACGCACGTCGCGCAGGCGGATGCCATTTTCCCGCAGCAGGGCCAGCACATCCTCGGCCGCGGTCTGGCCCGCGCGATAGGTCAGGGCGACAGTGCCATCTGGCCGGTGCTCTGCCGAAATACCGTCTGCGCTTGGCAGGGTGTCGATCGCGGTTTCCGGCTGGATGATCATGGTTTTCGCGTCGATCTGCGCGAGCAGGTTTTCCGTGCTGTCCTGTGCCACGACCTCGCCATGGTTGATGATGGCAATCTCGTCACACATTTTCTCGGCCTCTTCGAGGTAGTGCGTCGTCAGGATGATGGTCATGCCCTCTTCCTCGTTCAGCTTGCGGACATTGGTCCACAGCATCTGGCGCAATTCGATGTCCACGCCTGCGGTCGGTTCATCCAGCACCAGAACATGTGGCCGGTGCACCAATGCCTTGCCCAGCAGCAACCTGCGCCGCATGCCGCCCGACAATGTTCGCGCATAGGCATGGGCCTTGTCCGACAGGCCCACCATTTCGAGGATCTCATCTGACCGCCGTTGCGGTTTTGGCACGCCATAAAGCCCCGCCTGAACCTCGAGTGCGTCGCGTGGCGTGAAGAAAGGATCAAGGTTCAACTCTTGCGGCATGACGCCGATCGACGCCCGCGACTGGCGCGGATTGATGTCCTGATCCCATCCCCAGATCGTGACCTTGCCTGCGGTCTTTGTGACAAGGCCAGCAAGGATGTTGATCAGGGTCGATTTGCCAGCGCCGTTCGGTCCCAGCAGGCCAAAGACCGAGCCTTTTGGAATGGCCAGATCGACACCTTTCAGGGCTTCCTTGCCCCCTTTGTAGGTTTTGCGAAGTCCTTCGATCCGAATGGCATCTTGTGTCATTGCTGTCCCTTGCCCCAATGCCGATCTCTGCGTACACCGCCTCTAGTGGAAAACGCCGATGAAGGAAACGCACCTGATGGCCACGCAAGCACCCGAGACAAAAATCGTGGACAGATATCGCATTTCGTGTGACGGCGGCGAAGGCGCGCTGGGGCATCCGCGTGTCTGGTTGCAGATCCCGGAGCAGACAGGTTGGGTCGAGTGTCCTTACTGCGATGCCAAGTACATCCATAAGGATTTCGCCGACACGTCCGACACGTGACGTTCCGCCGGTCCGCCGCTGCTCTTATCGCGCTGGGCGTTTTCGCGACGATCGCGCTGCGCATCTGGCTGCGCATGGCCGATGATGGTGAGGCGTTTTTCGAAGCGGTATGGGGAATGTACCGTTTCTTCACGATCTGGACGAATACCCTGATCGGCTTTGCCTGTGCGGCCATCGCGATTGGCCGACCGAAATCATCGCAATCCCTGAGCGGTCTGTTGCTGTCGATCATCATTGTCGCGGTGGTCTATCATGCGCTTTTGGCGCAGCTCAACACGTTCACGGGATTGGATGCGCTTGTCGACAACATGCTGCACACCGTCATCCCGTTTGCCTTCGCCGGTTTCTGGCTGTTGTTCGTGGAAAAGTCCGAATTGCGCTTCGCGAGCGTTCTCTCCTGGCTCATCCTTCCGTTTGTTTACTGCCTCTACGCGATGGGGCGGGCGCAGTTTGATGGCGTTTACCCGTATTTCTTCCTGAACCTGGCAGACCTTGGGCCGATGCGAACAGGTGTGAACGTCATTGGTTTGCTGATCGCATTTTCCTGCGTCGGTGCCGCAATCGTCGTCTCTGCCAAGCTGCTGGTCCGGTTCGAGGCGCGCCTGCAGCGTTCCGGCTGACTGGCAGTGCCAGAGATCGAAATCGGACGCTGTTGACACGTTGCGGCCTGCGGCAACGGATACCGTTTTGGCAGGCCTTCTGTAGTGAAAGAACGGAAAAGGCGCGGGCCGCCGGTTCCGATTTCAAAATCCCTTGGACAGGCCGTGGCCCAGTGGGTGCATTGCGCAGAATAATGCTTCCAAAGCAGCCGACTTCCATAATGCTGCCATATAGGTATGGCTGTGTCGCCGACGTTTTGAACCCTAGACCCCGCCGCGGAAAGAAGATTGGTGTCCGACTCTTTGCATGAGAATTCCCATCCGAAACCGATCGGGCTAAGCGTTCTGATCCCCGCCTCCAACGAGGAGGCGCTCATTGGGCGTTGTTTGGACGCGCTCTTGGCCTGTCACTGGTCCAGCGACGCGGGTGTCGAGGTTATCGTAATTTCCAATGGAAGCGTCGACGGAACAACTGAACGGGCGCGTTCCTATCGTTCCAGGTTTGCAAGCAAAAAGTGGGATCTTCTGGTTCTTGACAGACAGGAGGGCGGCAAGCTTGCGGCCCTGAACGCAGGCGACCGGATCGCGCGCAGTGGCAACCGGGTCTATCTTGACGCTGATGTGGAAGTCGATCCCGATCTGTTGAGCCAGCTTCATTCAGTGCTCGAGACATCCGACGCGCGCTATGCCAGCGGTAGAATGGTTTTGGCGCAACCGCAAAGCTGGGTCACACGGGCCTATGCGCGGGTCTATCAAAAAGTACCGTTTATGCAGCAGGGCGTTCCCGGGGCGGGTCTTTTTTCGGTCAATGCGGCCGGACGGCTTCGGTGGGATGATTTTCCAAATATCATTTCTGACGACACGTATGTCCGCCTGTGTTTTCGTCCAACCGAACGGGTAAGCGTTGACGCGCGTTATACCTGGCCATTGGTCGAGGGATGGCGCAACCTCGTGCGGGTGCGCAGACGACAGAATGCCGGTGTCGATGAGATCAAACAGGATTACGGCCACTTGCTGGAAAATGATGACAAACCGGAATTCCCCTTGCGTGACAAGCTTAGGCTCTTCTTAAAAGATCCTTTGGGGTTTGCCGTTTATGCTGGCGTTGCGCTGGCCGTGCGACTGACCCCTCGTGACAGAACGGCCTGGAGCAGAGGCCGGTGATAACCGCGCTTGCATCACGATTTCGCGGCGGGTCGTTGAACGCGCGCTTCATGCGCGGGTCGATGTTCACGCTGGGTGGGTATGCATTAGGGCAATTCATCAGGCTGGGTTCGAACCTGGTGCTCACGCGGCTTCTGTTTCCCGAGGCGTTTGGGTTGATGGCGCTTGTTGCCGTGATCATGCAAGGCCTTGCCATGTTTTCAGATGTCGGTGTCAGCCCGGCCATCATGCAATCAAAGCGCGGTGACGATCAGCAGTTTCTGGACACCGCCTGGACGATCCAGGTCGTGCGCGGCGGTTTGTTGTGGCTTTTTGCGTGCGTCATTGCGGTGCCCGTGGCGCAGCTATACGAAGAGCCGTTGCTGGCCATGATCCTGCCCTGTGCAGGGGTCAGTCTGTTGATTGCCGGCTTCAACCCAACCCGGATGGACACGGCCAACAGGCATCTGATGCTGGGCCGTTTGACCGGGCTTGACCTTGCCGCGCAGACAATCGGGATTGTCGTCGCAATTCTGCTGGCGTGGTACATGCAATCCGTCTGGGCGCTTGTAATCAGCGGAATTGCGTCGGCGGCCGTGCTCTTGGTGTTCTACAACCTTTTCCTGCCGGGCCAGCCGAACCGTTTCCGGTGGGAGCCTGAGGCCGCGAGAGAGCTCATCAGCTTCGGAAAGTGGATATTTCTCAGCACCATATGCGGATTCCTCTACATGCAGGGGGACAAGTTGCTGCTGGGCAAATACCTGCCCCTCGACCAGTTCGGGATCTACAATATCGGGTTTGTCCTGGCCAGTTTTCCGCTTCTCATGGGGGGTGTTCTCACCCGAAAGGTCCTGATCCCGCTTTATCGAGAGCGCCCGCCAGCAAAGAGTGTGGAGAATTTTCGCAAACTGCAAAGAATGCGATTTCTGCTGACGGCGATCATGATCTCTTTGACGGGGGCGGTTTCGGCCGCGGGCGTGGTCCTGATCGATCTGCTCTATGACCCGCGATATGCGATGGCGGGCGCCGTTGTGGTCCTGATCGCGGCCATGCAGATCCCGCAGATCATTGTGTTGACCTATGAACAAGCGTCCTTGGCCGCTGGCGATTCAAGACGCTTTTTCGTTTTGTCGGCGGCGCGGGCTGTGCTCACACTGGGCTTTCTGTTCGCAGGACTGGCCTATGCGGGATTGTTTGGCGCGCTGATCGGGCAGGGGATCGCTGGATTGGCGGCTTATCCCTTTGTTGTCTGGATGGCGCGCCATGTCGGCGCCTGGGATCCAAAACACGATCTGAGTTTCGCTGTGGTAGGGACGGCCGTGATTGCCGCCGTCATTTGGTTGAATTCAGACGCTTTGTTGGCCCTTGCTGCGCTCTAGGTGCCAGAGCGGGATTTGGTTCCCCATGCAAAAACTGCCGCATCAAACCAACAGGTTTGCCCAAGTTTCATCATATTTGTGCGATATGAATACCCTCTAGGGATTAGGGTACGCGTATGACGAAGGAAGTGTCTGCACTTCAAGGGGTTGCGGATGGTGACATTGCAATCGTCGGGATGTCCGCCCATCTGCCTGGCGCGTCATCGCTGGCGGAATACTGGCGCAACCTGCGGGATGGCGTGTCATCAATCCGGCGTTTGAAAGAGGAAGACCTGCTTGAAGCCGGGGTTCCATCGGGCCTGCTGCGTCACAAGGATTACGTGCCTTACGCGGCTTTGCTTGAGCATTTCGATCATTTCGATGCGGACTTCTTTGGGCTGTCTCCCAAAGATGCTGCCATCATGGACCCGCAGCATCGCCAGTTTCTGGAATGTGCCTGGGAAGCTTTGGAAAACGCGGGTCATGTCCCCGAGCGATATGAGGGGCGGATCGGCGTGTTCGGCGGCTGCGGAATGGGCAGCTATTTCTACGTCAACCTTTGTTCCAATGCGGATCTTGTCGAAAACACCGGCATGTTCCTGCTGCGCCACACCGGGAATGACAAAGACTTTCTGACAACGCGCGTCAGTCACATATTCGATCTGGATGGGCCGTCCGTGAACGTGCAGACGGCATGTTCGACCTCTCTGGTCGCTGCGCATTACGCCTGCCAGTCCCTGCTGAATGGTGAATGCGACATGGCGCTGGCGGGCGGTGTCACCATCGATCTGCCGCAAGGACGGGGTTACCTCTACAAGGAAAACGAGATCCTGTCGCCAGACGGTGCCTGCCATGCGTTCGATCACAGGGCGCAGGGGACAGTGTTCGGGTCGGGTGCCGGGGTCGTTGTGCTGCGGCGCTTGTCAGATGCCTTGGCTGACGGAGATCATATCTGGGCCGTCATCAAGGGCAGTGCGGTGAACAATGACGGCGCGGCCAAGGCGGGTTACCTTGCGCCGTCAGTGGACGGTCAGTCCGACGCCATCGCAGAGGCCCACGCCATATCAGGAGTGTCCTCTGACACCATCGACTATGTCGAATGTCATGGCACCGGGACCTATCTTGGCGACCCGATCGAGGTTGCGGCCCTGACACAGGCCTTTCAGGCGACAAGCGACAAGATCGGGCATTGTCGCATCGGATCGGTGAAAACCAATATCGGCCATCTTGATACGGCTGCTGGTGTGGCAAGCCTGATCAAGACATCCATGGCGCTCTACAATCGACAGATGCCGCCCAGTCTTGGCTTTGAGAAACCCAATCCGACCATCGATTTCGAGACATCGCCGTTCCGGGTCAATGACCGGTTGACCGATTGGGCAAAATCATCCCATCCGCGTCGCGCCGGGATCAATTCGCTGGGTGTCGGTGGAACAAACGCACATGTTGTTCTGGAAGAAGCCCCCACAGCCGGGGCGTCCGAGCCAAGCGACTGGCCGTTTCACATCCTTACGGTCTCGGGGCGGACGAAAGCAGCCCTGGACGCGAATTCCGAACGGCTTGCCGCGCATCTTCGGGCCAACCCGGATCAGCCGCTTGCCGACGTCGCGTGGACCCTGCACACCGGTCGCCGTGCGTTCGAAAAGCGACGTGTCGTCGTGGCAACAGACCACGCAGAGGCCGCACGTCTGCTGGAAACGAACGACACCCGAAGGGTGCATGCGCATCAGGCGTTGAAATCGCCCGATGTCGCCTTTCTCTTTCCCGGTGGCGGCGCGCAATACGTCAACATGGCCCGCGATCTTTACGAAACCGAGCCGGTCTTTGCCGAATGGATGGATCGCGGCCTTGGTCATCTTCAAACCCTTGAAGGTCGCGGCATCCGGGCCTTGTGGCTGCCGGAGGCAGGGCAAGAGCAATCGGCATCCAACGCGCTGAGACAGCCGTCACTGCAACTGCCGTTGATCATGATCGTCGAATATGCGCTCGCCCAGCTTTGGATGAGTTGGGGAGTGGAGCCTGCCGCTTTGACAGGTCATTCGATGGGCGAAAACACAGCCGCCTGTGTGGCTGGCGTGATGTCGTTCGAGGATTGCATCGGGCTGGTGCATTTGCGTGGCAGCCTGTTCGACACTGTTGCCAAGGGCGGCATGCTCTCTGTCGCACTGCCTGCTGACGCATTGGAGCCCATGCTGGGCGACGCCCTTGATCTGGGCGCCAGAAACAGTGGTGGCCTCAGCGTTGCCTCGGGTCCTCTGTCGGCCTTGATGACGTTGGAAAAAGAACTCAAGGCGCGCGATATCGACTGCCAGCGTATTCCGATCGATGTGGCCGCACATTCGCGCATGCTTGAGCCGATTCTGGATCGTTTCCGCGCATATCTTCGGTCAATTGATCTGCATGCCCCGCAAATTCCGTTGACTTCGAACGTGACCGGCCAATGGATGACAGAGGCGCAAGCCACGGATCCCGAATACTGGGTCACGCATTTGCGCGCCACTGTCCGGTTTGCCGACTGCCTTGACACCCTCAGCGACAAACCAGACCGGATCTATCTCGAGGTGGGGCCGGGCAAGGCCCTGTCCGCCCTTGCGCGGCAGAACGCGGGCATTGAGGCGCAACAGGTGGTGTCGAGCCTTCGGCATCCCGAAGAAGATGTCGAAGATGATCGCCACTTGCTGGAAGTGCTTGGGCGTATCTGGGCCTTGGGCGGCACATTCGACTGGGGTCAGATCTGGGGCGACGCGCATCGCAAACGCGTTCCCTTGCCGACCTATGCTTTCCAAAGATCCCGGTATTTCATCGAACCTGGCGATCAGGCCGCGACGCCGACCCGGAATTTCCTGACCCGGTCCGACGATGTCGGACAATGGGGCTGGGTTCCGAAATGGCGCAAGCGCTATGCCGATGTTCCAATCGACGTGCGCACCGAACTCGACAGGGCCCAAAGCCAGAGTTGGCTGATGTTCATGGACGATGCCGGTGTGGCACGCGCAGCAGCAAGTCACCTGCGGGCAGCCGGGCACTCGGTTGTCGAGGTTTGGCCGGGCGACAGCTTTGCGCGTGTGGATGACAGCACCTATGTCCTCGCGCCGGAGCGCGGGCGTGAAAGCTATGACCTTTTGTTCGGTGATATGTTGGCGCATGGTTTGGTCCCAAGCCGCATTGCACATTTCTGGGGCGTCACCAAGGATCAGAGCCACCGCCCGGGATCAAGCTTTTTTCATCGAATTCAAGAGCATGGCTTCTATTCCCTGATGTTCATTGCGCAAGCCATCGCCGATGACACGCTGCCAAAACCAACACATATCACCGTCTTCACAAACGAAGCGGTTGCCGTGGACAACGAAGTCTTGGCTGCTCCGGATAAAGCCATCCTCTCTGGTCCGGTGCGTGTCATCCCGCGCGAGATTTCAGGCCTGACCGTGTCTTCCGTTGATCTTCAATTGCCACGAAAATCACGCGACCGTTGGCTTGAGCGTTTCCTCCCATCCAACGATGACGAAGCAGCATGTGACACGCTGGTCGTTCAGGTGCTTGAGGACATGCTTGCCGAACCTGCCAATACCGTGGCGGCCCTGCGCGATGGGCGCCGCTACGAACAGACGCTTGCCGCATCCCCGCTCGACCTGCCCGCCTCTTCCGGGATCAAGCCGGGTGGGACCTACCTGATCACCGGTGGCTTCGGCGGTATTGGTCTGTCGATCGCAAAGTCGCTGGCACAGGAAAACTGCACGTTGATCCTCACCGCCCGAGACGACCTTCCGGATCGCAGCCTTTGGGACAACTACCTTTTGCGCCACGCGCCAAACGAAAAAACGGTGCGCCGCATTCAGGCCGTCCAAGAGCTTGAAAGCCTTGGCGCCAAGGTGCGCACTCATGCTGCAGATGTCTGCAACCTGCTCGACATGACAGACGTTGTTTCACAGACAAAGCAAGAGACCGGGCGCATTGACGGGGTGATCCACGCAGCAGGCATCATGGATGATGCGCCCTTGCTGGCCAAGACCACCGGTTCGGTCGAACAGGTGTTCTCGGCAAAGGTGCACGGGACAAAGGTTATTGATCAGCTGTTTCCAGATGGGGAAACGGATTTCATCGCGTTGTTCTCCTCATCGTCCACGCAAACCGCTCCGGCAGGTCAGATCGACTATGTTGCAGCCAACGAATTTCTGAACGCCTTTGCGGCATCGCGCAAGGGCGGCGCAACCAGGGTGGTTGCAATCAATTGGGGCATCTGGTCCGAGGTTGGTATGGCCGCGAACGCCCTTGCCGATCGCGTGGGTCACGTGCATGTGTCCGAGACAACAGAGGTCGATGCACCGCTTCTGGACACAAAGACCTTTGATCCAGCCGGGAACCGGGTGTTCCATAAACGCTTTTCCACCGAAGATTGGGTCATCGACGAACACCGGACAAAGCAGGGTGATGCCCTGTTCCCCGGGGCGGGATACCTGACACTGGCGGCGCAAGCGCTGCGCGCGCAGGGCGAAAGCGACGTGTTCGCCATTCACAACATGACGTTCATGCGACCGTTGCACGTCGATGAAAACAGCCATCGGCACATGCGGCTGCGGCTGTCACGGCGCGATCAAGGCTACCAGATGGATGTCCTGAGCGATTGCACCCAGAATGGGCGCAACGGCTTTGCGCCAGCGGTCACGGCAGAACTGTCCCTGATCCCCGAGGCATCGCGGCCAAAGCTGGACCTTGCGATGATCCGCAACCGCTGCGGCGCTCCACGCATTTCTTCCAACGGTGGCAAACTGGCCGTCGCGCAAGAGACACAGCTGTCTTTCGGGCCACGGTGGCAGGTTCTCGACACTTGTGCCTATGGCCAGGGCGAAGGCATCGCTGATCTGTCATTGAACCCGGTATCGAAAGCAGACGAGGGATGGCTTCTTCATCCTGCTCTGCTCGACATCGCAACGGGCTGGGCGATGGAACTGATTGACGGATACCGCAGTGACGCGCTTTGGGTCCCGGTGTCATACGGGTCTGTCCGCGTGTTGCACCCTTTGCCGGATCGTGTTGTGAGCTGGGTGCGATCATCCGGGCAAAACAGCAACGATCAAAAAACCGCCCGCTTCGACATTTCGCTGGCGATGCCCGATGGCACAGTCTGTCTGGAGATCGAAGGGTTTTCCATCAAGCGACTGGACGACCTGAATGCGTTGACCGCCCCTGCAAAAGTGTCGCCGTCCGAGTTCGAGCCAAGGGATTTCAGCCGCGCCACACAACCGTTGTCGGCTGCTGAAGAACGGCTGCAACACAACCTGTCGCAAGGGATCTTGCCGGAAGAGGGTGCTGATGCGTTCTTTCGGGCCCTGCATCAAGACAAGGCACAGATCATCGTGTCTTCGCTGGATATGGATGCGCTTGTCGAACAGGCGGGCACAACACTTGCCGAAACATCCGAAACGCAGAAATTCGACCGCCCCCAACTGGAAGGGGACTATGCTGCGCCGGAAACCGAAATCGAGCGCACGCTGGTCAGCATCTGGGAAGACCTGCTCGGGGTGCAGAATGTCGGTGTCGAAGACAGTTTCTTTGATCTTGGCGGCCATTCCCTGATCGCGGTTCGGCTGTTTGCGAAGGTGCGCAAGACCTACAATGTGGACTTTCCGATTTCGGTCCTGTTCGAGGCGCCGACGATACGCGCTTGCGCGGCGCTGATTCAGGAGCAGACGGGCATTGTCGAAAGCAAGGATGACAATACGCGATCTGCGCGTCCCCAAACCCGGCGGTTCAAGCATCTTGTGGCCATGCATGATGGCGAAGGCGGGCCAAAAACGCCATTCTTCCTTGTGGCCGGAATGTTCGGCAACGTCCTGAACCTGCGGCATCTGGCGCAGCTTCTGGGCAAGGATCGCCCATTCTATGGTTTGCAAGCCAAGGGTCTTTACGGTGATGAAGATCCGCACAGGTCCATCCGGGATGCGGCGAGCGACTATATCGCGGAAATGAAACAGGTTCAGCCCGAAGGCCCGTATTACCTTGGTGGGTTTTCCGGTGGAGGCATCACCGCGTACGAGATCGCGCATCAGCTTGAAGCGATGGGCGATGACGTCGCTCTGGTCGTCTTGCTTGACACGCCGCTGCCGCAGCGCAGGCCGCTGATCCGAAAGGACCGGCTTTTGATCCAGTGGCAGGAAACCCGCCGCAAGGGTTTTGCGTATCCGTTTGTCTGGTTGCGCAATCGCATCCAATGGGAGCTGCGGAAACGCCGCGGTATGCAAGAGACCCAAACCGCCCACAGCTTCCATAATACCGAAATCGAGCAGGCCTTCATTCAAGCGGTGAACACATATAAGATAGCGCCTTGGGACGGGCGCATCGCGCTGTTCCGCCCACCGTTGGTCGGGACGTGGAAAGTGTCAGATGGGCGATGGGTCAACCATGAACGCGCCTATCTGTTCGATGACAACGATTGGGGCCAGTACACACCGCAGATCGAGGTGTACGAAGTGCCCGGGGACCATGACAGCATGGTTCTTGAACCCAACGTGCGTGTCTTGGCCAGCTATATGCGCAAGGTCATTGTCACCACAGAAGCGAACAGGGCCGGCAAAGGTCGCGTATTGAGTTTTCAGCCCGTGCAGGCTGCGGAGTAAGTGTTATGACAAAGATTGTCGTTGTTGTGTTGAATTACCGAACGCCCGAACTTTCGGTAACCGCCGCCCAATCCGCGGCGGTGGCGATGGGCTCTTATGGCGGGGTTATCCTGCTTGTCGACAATGCGTCTGGCGACGGGTCGTTCGAAAAGATGGTCCAGGGCGTCGAGACCGTGGATTGGCCTGATCATCTTGACGTGCAAGTGCTGCAATCCGGCCGCAATGGCGGGTTCGGCGCTGGCAATAATTTTGGCATCCGCGCCGGGCTGTCCGTCTGCCCGAATGCAGAGTTCGTTTATATCCTGAACCCCGATGCGCGCGTCGACGAAAGATCGATTTCGGCGCTGGTTGACCATCTGAATCAGAACGCGCAAGCCGCCATTGCCGGAAGCTGGATTATTGATGAAGACGGCGCCGACAGTTGCAGTGCATTTCGGTTCCCCGGGTTGGCATCGGAATTCGAAGGGGCGATCCGTTTTGGCCCGGTGACCCGGCTGCTCGGGAAATATGTCTTGCCGATGCATGTGCCGGACACGACATGCCCGGTCGGATGGATCGTCGGAGCATCGATGTTGGTGCGCAAGAGCGCACTTGGGGAAATCGGCCTCTTTGACGAAACCTTCTTTTTGTATTTCGAGGAAACGGACCTGTGCCTGCGCGCGCACCGGGCCGGTTTTGAAGTGCATTTTGTCCGCGACAGTCGCGTCATGCATATCGGGTCGGTCTCGACCGGTATGGGCAGTTGGAAACGGACGCCTTCCTATTGGTATGACAGCCGCTGGTACTACTACTCCAAGAATTACGGGCGCGCATATGCCTTTACCGCGACAATCCTGAACGTCTTCGGCACGTCTTTATGGCGTATCCGACGCCAGATCGAGCGCAAGCCGAATACCGATGCGAACCGGTTCCTCCGCGACATGATTGCCCACGATGTGAAAGCCCTGTTTCGACCAACTCCGGGGGCATCCATCCAACCGATGACGGCAATCGCCAAGACATCCCTTTCGACCAGCGTGGAATGATTCATGACCTCATTTGACAGCATCATTCTAGGTGACGAGAGCCTCACCCAATACTGTGCCGAGCGGCTCTTGTCCCGTGGGCACAACCTGACCGTCCTTGTGACTGGCAATCCCGATCTCAAGGCGTGGGCTGAAAGCAAGCACATCCGGGTTGAACCGCATGGCCGCGATCTTGCCCAGCGTTTGTCGGATGTGTCGGTGGATTGGCTGTTCAGTATCGCCAACCTGAATCTTCTGCCGCAGACCGTGCTTGGACTGGCGCGAAAAGGGGCAATCAATTTCCACGATGGCCCCTTGCCGCGTCGGGCCGGTTTGAACGCACCTGTTTGGGCGATGATCGAAGGTGAAACGGAACACGCCGTCACATGGCACCTGATCGATGAAGGTGTCGATACGGGCGATATTCTGGTTCAGCGCAAGCTTGGCATCGCACCGGACGACACGGCTTTGACGCTCAACACCAAGTGTTACGAAGCCGGCTTGACCAGCTTTGAAGACGTGCTGAACGAAATCACGAACGGCTTGCCAAATCGCCATGTGCAAGACCCGGACCAACGCAGCTACCATGCCTTGGCTGATCGACCGGAGGCAAATGGTCTGATCCGCATGGACCGGCCTGCGGATGAAACGCTTCGCCTGATCCGCGCATTGGATCACGGGACCTATTGGAACCCGCTCTGTACCCCCAAGATCAAGATCGGGGATGCGTATTTCCATATTTCGACGGCAGAAAAAACCGCGAGCAAGGCAGCGCCGGGAACCGTCATCGATGTAGACAAGGAAAACCTGACCGTTGCCGTGAAAGACGCAGCGCTGCGTCTTACAGGCCTCAAGGACATGTATGGCAAAGCCATCGCTCCGGTCGATCTCGTGGCCTTGGGTGACGTCATGCCTTCCGTGTCTGACGCAGAGCGCAAGGCGATGACGGAAACGCTGCGTACCGTCGCTGCAAAAGACAGCTTCTGGCGGAATAAGCTTGTTGATGCAGCGCCTCTTGATTTTCCGTTCCTGTCTCGTGACACCGGCACGATCGAGACTGGTATGACAGGGATCGACGCAGAGCACCTTTGCAGCGCCCTTGCCGTTCTCAGTGGTCGTCTGTCGCCACGGCCTGATACCGTTCTTGCATTCGCAAATCCGGCCATGATCGCTGCAGCAAGCACTGGCTTGGTCAACCCTTGGGTGCCTGTGACGTTGGGCGACTTGCTGCATGACAGGCCAGACCCGCAGCAAGGCTTTGCACGCGACCTTTTCCTGCGCGATGCAAGACTTGCGCCTCTGGATACGCCCGCGCTGGGCGTGTCACTGGCGGCGGGGCGCATCCCGGACACTGCCATCACCTTTGAACGTCGCAACGATACCGTCATGGCGCATGTCGATACCGGGCGGGTGTCGTCGGACTATGCGCAGGTCTTGATCCGAAGGCTGCGGTGGATCGCGGATCAATTGTCGGACGGCAAGCAAGCCTCCCAGGTCGACTTCATTCCCCCTGGCGAGAGGCGTGACGTGCTGGAGGCCTTCAACGCCAGCGCCTGTGACGTCTCAGGCCCGGAGACCATGCATGCCGCGTTCGAGGCACAGGTCGCACGGACACCCGATGCCATCGCCCTGGTCCATGAAAATGCGCATATCACCTTCGCTGACCTGAATGCCAAGGCCAACCGAATTGCGCACACACTGCGCGATAGGGGTGTCGGGCCGGACACGATGATCGGGCTGCACTGCCATCGTGGGCCGAACCTTGTCGCGGCGGCGCTGGGCATTCTGAAAGCGGGCGGTGCGTATGTGCCGCTTGACCCGGATTACCCGCAAGACCGTCTTGCCCACTACCTTGGCGACAGCGGCGCGCCTGTCGTGATCACCGAGAGCGCCCTTGAAGACACGCTGCCGGCGACACAGGCTGCACGTCTGGTCATCGACCGCGACGTAAACCTGTCGGCTTCCGACAGTAATCCCACGTCAGAGGCAAATGGCACGAACCTTGCCTATGTGATCTACACGTCCGGTTCCACCGGTGTGCCCAAAGGGGTCATGGTGGAGCACCGCAACGTCATGAACTTTTATGCGGGGATGGATGCCGTGGTTCCCGATCAGGAGGGTGCCACGTGGCTTGCGGTCACCAGTCTCAGCTTCGACATTTCGGTGCTTGAGCTGTTTTACACGATGGCGCGCGGCATCAAGGTGGTTCTGCCAAGTACAAGCCAGCGCGGAGTGATCTCCGGCGGGACACGCCGTCAAAGCAGTGGCGGGATGGATTTCTCGATCTATTACTGGGGCAACGATGATGGCGTCGGGCGCGACAAGTATCGTTTGCTTCTTGAGGGTGCAAAGTTCGCCGATGAAAACGGGTTCTGTGCGGTCTGGACGCCCGAGCGCCATTTCCACGCCTTTGGCGGGCCTTATCCGAACCCGTCGGTGACAGGGGCTGCGGTGGCGGGGGTCACACGGCAAATTGGCGTGCGCGCGGGCAGTTGTGTCGCGCCGCTGCACCATCCGGCGCGGATCGCCGAGGAGTGGGCGGTCATCGACAACCTCACCAATGGGCGTGCGGGGCTTGCCATAGCAAGCGGCTGGCAGCCCGACGATTTTGTCCTGCGCCCCGAAAACACGCCACCCGACAACAAGCCCGCCATGTTCGACGCAATCGAACAGGTGCGCAAACTCTGGCGCGGAGACCCCGTGGCGTTTCCGCGCAAGAACGGCGAAATGCACGAAGTTGTCACGCAACCGCGCCCCGTGTCCAAAGAGCTTCCGATTTGGGTCACCACGGCCGGAAACCCGGAAACATGGCGTGAGGCCGGTCGCAACGGTGCAAATGTGCTGACCCACCTGCTGGGTCAATCCATTGACGAGGTGGCCGAGAAGATCGGCATCTATCGCAGCGCTCTGCGCGACGCCGGGTACAATCCCGATGCGTTCACGGTCACGCTCATGCTGCATACCTGTCTGGCGGAAACACGCGACACGGCACGAGACATCGCGCGTGAACCGATGAAGGATTATCTGCGCTCGGCGGCTGGCCTGATCAAGCAATACGCCTGGGCCTTTCCCGCGTTCAAAAAGCCGAAAGGCGTGAACAATGCCTTCGAACTGAACCTTGGCGATCTGAGCGAAGAGGATCTGGAAGGCATACTCGATTTCGCATTTGAACGGTATTTCAACGATTCCGGATTGTTTGGAACCGTCGATGACGCGCTGGCCCGGGTGGAACAGCTCAAGGCCATCGGGGTCTCCGAAATCGCATGCCTGATCGACTATGGCATCGCGGCGGATCAGGTTCTGGAAGGCCTGAAGCCACTTGCCGAAGTCGTGCGCCGGTCGGAGCCAAAAACCGACCATATCGATGATGACTTTTCCATCGCCGCCATGCTGAAACGGCATAACGTCACGCATATGCAATGCACACCTTCCATGGCCCGCATGATCGCCATGGACGATGATGCGCGCCCTCAATTGCAGGGTTTGCAACACCTGTTTCTTGGTGGCGAGGCCTTGCCGGGACCATTGGTCAACGATCTGCGGAATGCGACAAACGCAACGATTCACAACATGTACGGCCCGACGGAAACGACGATCTGGTCCTCGACCGAAGTCGCGTCAGGTGACGAGGCGACAGTCAATATCGGTCGCCCAATTGCCAACACACAGCTTTACGTTCTTGATGATGCGCTGAACCCGGTCGGTATCGGAGAGGCGGGTGAGCTGTGGATTGGCGGTAAGGGCGTGACCCGCGGATACTGGCAGCGCGACGACCTCACCTCGGATCGCTATCGCGCAAATCCTTTTGGCGCGGGGCGGATGTACCGCACCGGCGATCTGGTTCAGTGGCGTCCGGATGGGCGATTGAACTTTCTTGGTCGTGCAGATCATCAGGTCAAGTTGCGTGGCTTCCGGATTGAACTTGGGGAAATTGAAAGCGTTCTGCAGAAGGTGCCTGGCATCACCAATGCCGTCGTTATGGCCCGTGAAGACACCCCGGGCGATGTGCGGCTTGTGGCCTATCTGACCGCGACGCACGATATGGCTGCCAACGCCCTGCGGGCGCAACTGGCGCAACATCTGCCGGACTACATGGTGCCCGCCCATTTCGTGACGCTCGACGCGTTCCCGGTCACACCCAACAAGAAGATTGACCGCAACGCGCTGCCAGCACCCGGCCTGTCCGAGGCCCGCACACAACCCGTGCGCAAAGTGGATGAGGCTGGATCGGGCAAGGCCAGCGACGCCCTGCGAACACAAATCGGGGACATCTGGAGTGAAGTGCTTGGCGTCGAGGGCATTGGTCCGGACGACAACTTTTTCGAACTTGGTGGTCACTCGCTCCTGGCTGTTCAAACGCATCGCAGTCTTCGGGACAGGCTGGGTGTGGGCAAGCTTGCGATCACGGATATCTTCCAGTTTCCAACCCTTGGGGCGTTGGCCGATCGCGTCGCCAAACTGGGCGCCGATGCGTCCGCCGCAAAGGGCGCCGGTTCCGCGAATGTCATGCCGTTGAAACCAGCCAAGGTCGTTGATCGCGCACAGATGCGCAGTGACGCCATGGCCAGACGTCGCGCCATGCGCGCGCGCAGACAAGCTTGAATCATGATGACAAAACGTCTCTTGCTCGCAGGTATTGGCGTACTTGCGCTGGGTGCCGCAGGCTGGATGGCGGTCAAGCCGCCCGCAAAACTAAGCGCGCAAGACCTCGCGGCGCTTTATGAAAGGGCTTTGCCGGCACCGACCGGGCCTCTGACCGTCTATCATCTGGGCCATTCACTGGTGGGCCGCGACATGCCCGCCATGCTTGCACAGCTGGCGGGGCATTCCCATGCCTCCCAGCTTGGCTGGGGCACACCGCTCAAGGCGCATTGGGAGCCAGATGAACCCATTCAAGGGTTCGAGACCGAAAATGCCCATCCAAATTACAAAGATGCCAGGGAAGCGCTTGAGAGTGGGGAATTCGATGCGTTCGTTCTGACCGAGATGGTCGAAATCGAAGCGGCAATCGACTACTTCGATGCGCCCATATATCTTGAAAAATGGGTGCAGGCCGCCCGCGACGGCAATCCTCGTCTCCGCACGTATCTCTACGAATCCTGGCATGCGCTGGACGATCCACAGGGATGGATGGCGCGACTTGACACTGACCCGGAACGCTACTGGGAAGGTGTTCTGATCGCGCAGGCCATGGCGGGTTTGGAGACATCCGAACCGATCTACGTCATTCCAGCAGGCCGCGTGATGGCTGAATTCGTGCGCCGGGTCGAGGCATCTGGCGGCGTGGATGGGGTGACGTCCCGCGAAGACCTGTTTGCCCGGATGGATGACGGTTCTCTTGATCCGATCCATGTGAATGACCTGGGTGCTTATCTGGTTGCCCTCACGCATTATGCGGTGCTCTATCATCGGTCGCCGGAAGGGTTGCCAAGGCAACTCGACCGCGCTGACGGGACACCGGCAAATGCGCCGGGGCCCGATCTTGCCAACCTGATGCAACGCACTGTCTGGGACGTCGTCTCTCGTTTGCCGGTAACGGGCATCGCGCAAGCGGCGCCCTGAGGCTGGAAACGCGCTGTTTCCAAAAATGGCTCCCATTGTGTTGGTAATTTGAACCAGATTTGGCTAAATTGTGTCCTGTCTGTGGCACATGCTCCTACGTGGTTGGCTGCGGATAAGGCGGGGGCCTTAAGCTGGAGCTGAAAACATGATGTATTTTCAGTCAATTGAAGAGGTCCTCTCGGCATTGAAGCGCCGGAAAGGCCTGATTGTTCTCATAACGTTTTTTGGGTGCCTGCTGTCGGGCGTTTTCGCTTTGCTTCAAACCCCTGTTTACAACGCAATGGCGGTTGTGCAGGTCGAAGATGCGCAAGTTGCCGGCACGAACAGCAGTGTCGGTACCCCGACGGAAACGCGCTCAAGCCTGGATGCGCGGCGCACCGTGCGCCTGATCGAACAACGCGTGATGTCGCGCGGCACCCTCACCGAGATCATGGATACTTACGGGCTCTTCGATGATGACCCTAGCATCACACCGACGGAACGTCTGGTCATGATGCGTGAGGCGGTCACGATCAATGCCATCCTGGCGGGCGAGGCTTGGCAACCGAACCAAAGCGTCTCTGGCATGGTGATCGAAGCCAACCTTGACGACCCCCAGACAGCCGCCGACGTCGCAAACGATCTGCTTGCCCGCGTCATGGAAGAGGCACGTGCACGCAGTGTGGATCGCGCGCAGATGGAGCTTGAGTTCTTCATCGCTGAAGAACGCCGGATCAGGGAAGAGATTGTCGCGGCCGAGGCAGTGATTGCTGATTTCCAAGCCGCAAATGCAGAGCTTCTGCCCGCGAATATTACCGTTCTGCAGGGCGAGCTGACCACCTTGAACGCGACGCTGCTGACCCTTCGCCAACAAATCCTGGGTCTTGAAGCCAACAGCAGCCGCACGCGCGCAGAGGAACTCGAACGCCAGGTCGCTGTCCTCGAGGATCAGATCAATCTGATTGAATCCCGCATTTCCGAAATCAACGGGCTGCTTGCCCGGGCACCTGCGGTCGAACGCGAGTTGGTGTCGCTGCAACGCGAGCTTTCGCAGTTGAACGAACAGTTCACCGTCATCTCGCGCCGCAAGGCAGATGCAGAAATGAGCCAGAGCCTGGAAGAGCAACGTCAGCTTGCGCGGTTCGAAGTGCTGGAAGAAGCGATTGTTCCGGTTTACGCCGTCTCCAGAAGCAAACGATCGATTGCGATGATGGGGGGCGTTGCCAGCGTCTTGCTTGCCGTCGGTGTCGCGTTTCTTTTGGAAATGATGAATCCGCCGCTGCGAAATGCCAACCAGCTTGAACGCACATTGGGCCTGCGTCCGGTCATCTCGGTACCGGTTATCGAAACCCGCTCGCCTGTATCAAAGGCAGGCAAGGGCAATGGGCGTAAATTTGGCCTTGGCGTGGCTGCAGCCTTGGTGATCGGTGTCGTTATTGCTTTGGCGAAACCTCTGATCGATCTGCTTGGCATCACCAGCAATACCCGAAGAGCCTAATACGCGTAATCGACGGATTCTTCCTGTTCGGCCTTGTTCAGTACGATCCCTAAAAGAGGAAGGCTTTCACCAAGGCGACGCTCAGTCTCCTTGATGTCTTTCGCCCGCGTCGTGCCGCCACCGGCAACAAGCAGCAACGCATCAAAATGAGGGCGCATGGCCAAGACGTCGTCGTTCAGCAGGGCAGGCGGCAGATCGAACAGGATAACGTCCGGTTCCAATTGCGCTTCAATTCTTTGCAACGCGGCTTCGGTCGATGGGTCTTGCAAGAGTTCGGCGGCATAGGGTTCAACCACTCCGTTGAAACCGATCGCAACATGCGATCCGGCCGAAATGCTGTTCTTGGCAAAGCCCTGCAGATGTTTTTCGGGGGCAATGTCGCCGCGCAGCAGATCGCTGATAACGCCGGGGTCGTTGACGCCGAACAATTTGTGAAGGCTTGGGCTGCGCATATCGAGATCAAGCAATACGGTCTTGCAGTTCTCTTGACGCGACAGGCTGATGGCAAGATTGGCCGCGGTAAACGTCTTTCCGCAGTCTTTCGTCGGTGACGTGATCGCAACACGCTTCCAGCCGTTCTCTGCCAAAGCCTGCAACATCCGCGTGCGCAGAATGTCAAAGCGGATATGTGCGGGATCTTCGCGCAAGGCGGTCACGATATGCCGTTTTGCGAGCCGCTCTGGATCAAGACTGAACCGATCCAGCTGTGCCCAAACGGCTTCCGCATCATGGCGGGCAGGTGTGACCTTTGGCGGTTGTGCCAGTACCAGCGGTTGCTTGGGTTCGGGGCGCTTCGGTTGCACAGGTTTCGGTGCGGGACGCGCGTCTTTGGCGCCCTGTCTTTCTGCTCCAGCCTGCTTTTCCGCTGCCGCCTGCGCATCCCGCGCGGCCTTCAGGCGCTGTGCCTCCAACTCTGCCTTGCGCTGTAACAAGGCTTCCCGCTCCGCCAGAAGCGCGTCAACATCCCGTTCGGGAGGCTGGGAAACAGGCCGCGACGCGCGCACCTGTTCAGGAGCGGCCGCGTTCGGCGTGCGCCGCTTGCGACGCTGAAATTTTGGCTGCTCGCTCATGTGCCACCCATATTGTGCGACATCGTCATCTTCCGGTTTCATTGGTGCGGACAGGAACGCACCCAGCAGACATGACAGGATAATCTGTCAAGAATACGTCCGATTTGAGGGGATTGTTCATCAATTATCAGAGATCAAAACCCGAAAAGATTGGCCTGCCCAATCGCCTTTTCAATGAACCGTGTCTTGTCTGGCTCAGGCGTCCAGCCCAGTTCGCGTTTCGGTTTGGCGTTTACGAACGGGGACAGGTGCGCGCGGCTTTTCCAATCAGCGAGCGAAGGCCGGGTCAATCCGCGCCGCCGCAAAGCGTGAACCTTGAGCACATGTTTGATCGCATCTGCCGCCCAGAACAGGGTCAGGTTTCCCGTGCTCACCCGCAGTCTGGCGCCAAGCGTTTTATGGATCGCATCGAAATAGCCCTGTCCGCTTAGCATCGGGTCACCGATCAGGTTATAGCTTTGGCCAACCGCATCCGGGTTCTCTGCCATCAGGATAAGGCCTTCGGCGACGTCGTCGATCAACACGAACGGCAAGATATTCAGGCCATTGCCCCAAATCCGCACGGCCCCTGCTCCGTGCCAACGTCCGATGCCCCAATGTTGCAGTGGGCCGCCATGCCCCACGACGATCCCGGGTCGCGCAATCACCAGTGGCAAACCATCGCGGCGATGCATCTCCATCAACCGCCTTTCACACTCTGCCTTGGAGCGTGCGTACATGTTGCGGTCGCTCATATCCGTAGGGAACGGCGTATCTTCGGTGATCTTCTGAACCGGCGATGACATGTCGTAACTGGCAATCGTTCCCGTGTAGACAAGCCGTTTGACGCCGGCCTCCTGACAGGCTTCGGCAACCCGCACCGCAACGCCGACATCGTGTTCAAGTGCCTCTTCCCAGGTTCCTTCAAGTGACCGGGCAAGGTTGTAAACGACGTCGATGCCGTCCATCGCCTCGACCAGCGCCGCCTTGTCGTAAAGCGAAACCCCAACGGTTTCGACCTGATCGGGAAGATCGGGGAATGGCCCGTGCTTGCCACGGCTCAACACCCGGACGTCCTGACCCTTGGCCACAAGTGCCCGCGTCAGTGCGCGCCCGATAAATCCGGTTCCCCCGATCACCATCGCGGTCGGCTTGGGATCGCGGGTCCTGGGGGTGGGTGCAGCGGCGGTCAGGTGCGTTTTGGGCACCAGCGCCAAAACCTGGTCCAAGGCTGTCATGACCTGAACCGCACTTTCGCCCGAGAAACGCGGGTCTGCGGCTTTGTTGCGTCGTACGGCGTCGTAGATGGTGGCATTCATCCCCTGAAAGCTGAGTGCATAGGGCGATTTCCGGTTCAGAGAGGCGACCTGCGTCAACGTATTTCCAACGCCTTCACGCAGGTGTTGCCAGCTTTGGTCCAACTGTCGCCGCAATGGGTTCAGCACCAGGTCAGACGCGTTCTCACGCTCGACAACCAAGGTATCGGCGGCGAAGTCCAACCGCGCGCGCCCAGATGAGCCCCTGATTGTCAGAGATCGGTCGTCAATCGTTTCGACCATCGAAATTGTCAGCATGACATCGACATCGCCAGCCTGCGCCATGATCCGCCAGGCCTGATGGCGCGTGTCAGGCCCTGGCAGGTCGATGGGCTTTGACAGGTTCACCGCCTCGATGCTTGGCGTTCCGAACAGGTCCACGATGAACCCCATGAGGTGTGGCCCCAGTTCGAGCAGCAGGTTCTTCGGCTCGCGCAGCAGCCAGAGGCCGAACGGACCCGACCGAAGTGGCGCAAGCGGCAGGCACCAATGCACCTCGGCCACGGACACGCGACCCAGATCGCCCTTGGCCAGCATATGCTTGAGCCGATCATAGGATGGCAGGCCCATGAAATTGTGCCCGGCGTGAAAACGCACCCCGTGTTCAAGGGCCGTCGCCTGAATTTCCGCCGTTTCCTCGGCAGAGGTTGCCACGGGCTTTTCGACCAGCACATGCAACCCACCGCGTAGACATTGCAAGGCCAAAGGGTGGTGCAGGTGGGGCGGGGTGAGGATATGCACCGCGTCGCAGACACCGGCATCGATCAATTCGCCCACATCGGCGAAAACACGTGCGCCAAACCTGTCGGCCAACGCTTTTGCTGCCGATTGGGACGGATCGCAAATCGCCGTGATGTCAACCCCATCGGTCGCACGAAGGGCATCGGCGTGCCAGCTTGCAATATAACCAGCCCCAATCAGACCAACCCGGACTTTTGACAGTGCCATGCGCTTAACCTCTTATTTATACTCGATAATGCGCATCTGCGCGTGGCTGAAACGGCGCCAGTGATAACGGATCATGCCGATCACGTTCGGAAATTTCGACAAGGTCAGAAAAGCCGCGTGACGCATTGCTTCATCGCTTGGCAACCCCTCGGCCTTCAGGCCCTGGGCTGTTTTCCAGTACGACGCACCGTAAAGCGCCAGAACACCCAGAGGCACCCAAGGGGATACGAACGCGCCAGCAATCGCGACGCCGGGCAAGGCCAGCCCGTACACCCATCCACGCTGACGTTCCCTGACAAAGTAGTTCGGGTGCATTTGACCGACCTGGGCAAATCCGTGCCCGGTCCGTTCCGCGCGTTTCCACCATTGTTCAAAGCGCAAGACACCACCATCGTGCAAAGACATCGGTTCTGCGATCCGAACAAGACGCCATCCGGCATTGCGCAACCGGGTGCAGAATTCGTCGTCTTCCGCCGCGATCACATCGGGGTTGAACCCGCCAACATCCTCGAAGGCCGACACCCGCACCATCATGTTGCCGCTGCAGGCATCAATGGGCCCGGCCGGGCGTTTCCACTCGAAGTCGGACATCTGATTGAACACGGTCGTATCGCGGCGCAATTCGGCTTGAATACCGGTGACAAGGCCAAGACCAGCGTCGGACATCATTGCGGACGCCCCATGAGCCAGCCAACCCGCCGACATGATGCAATCTCCGTCGAGGAACTGAACAAACTGTGGTGTCTCATCCAGCTCAAGCAGTTTCTCAAAACCGGCATTTCGCGCGCGTGCCGCCGTGAACGGAACCGACATATCGAGATTGACGACCAACGCCCCCGCGCGTTTCGCGTTGTCCACGCTCTGGTCCGTGGAGCCGCTGTCCACATAGACCACATTCCGCGCCTGCGGGGTCACGGAGGCAAGGGATTTCACCAGCCTTTCGCCTTCGTTTCGACCAATCAAGACGACGTCAACCTGCATCACGCCTCTCTCTCATCAGGGCGCAGGCCGGGTTTGGGCCCGTCGGTCTCATAGGCCTGAACCAGCACTGACAAACGCCGCGCCTCTTGCGCTGCGTCGTAATCGGCAACAACTTTCCTCCGTCCCGCAGCACCGAGCGCCTGACGTCTGTCCGGATCGGCAAGCAGGGCATCCAAAGCAGCGGTGAATGCATCGCTGTCACCCGGTGGCACCAACAGCCCGCTGACACCGTCCTCGACAAGCTCTGGCACGCCGGCAATACGCGTGGTGACAACGGGAACCTGCGCCGCCATCGCTTCCATCAGAACGACAGGCACGCCTTCGGCGAAGCTGGGCAAGACAAAGACATCCGTTCTGGCCAGTTCTTCCGCGACCTCGGCTTGCGACCTGTATCCCAGAAATTCGATCCGGTTCCCAAGACCGCGCGCCTCTACATCTGCTTCAAGCCGTTGCCTGTCTGGGCCGTCGCCGACAAGACGCAGGCGCAGGTCGGGGTGTTTTTCGACCAGGTTGCTCATCGCGTCGATCAGGATCGGAACGCCTTTCACACCGGCAAGCCGACCAACGAACAACGCAGTCAGGCCTTCTCTGGCAGGCTGCGGGGCATATCGCGACGGTTCAACACCGCAGTGGATGATATGAAACCGATCCCAGTGCGTGCTGTCCGCAAAACACATCAGTTGCGACCGGCAAAAATGGCTGATGCAGGCAACAAACGCAGCCCGGGCGGCTTTTTCGTCGATCCGCCAATGATGCGGTTCGAAAAAGATATCCGGCCCATGAATGGTAAAGCTCCACCTGATGCCAGAAAGCGCCCCGGCCAGCATCGCGACCGTACAGGAGGCTTTCGCAATGTGATTGTGAAGATGCGTCACGCCTTCCCGTTGCAGCTTATGCGCAAGAACGCCCGCTTCGACAAAATACACCAGGTTGTAGAACCGCCCCTTGATGCCCTTTGGGGCCGTGCGCCACGCCAATCCAAATGCCGACAGATATGCCCGGGGAGAGGCCATCCATCGCAGGTGCGCCCTCATTGTGGTCAGCGGGTTCTTTACCGCCTCAAGCACTTTGAAAGTGCGCGCATGTTCATCGCGTTGTTCCGGACCGACCAGATGTTCGGCCCCTGTCGTGCGAATAGAGCACGTCAGGACGTCATGTCCCAACGCGCGCAATTGCGCCACTTCGCGCTGAATGAACGTGTCGCTCGCGCGGGGGTATTCACCTGTGAGATAGGCAATTTTGGGCAGGCTCATGTTCAATGCGCCTCGCTTGGATGGCGCCCCGCGGACGCAGGACCAGCATGTCGGCCCATCGGAAACATCCGCTGTTCCAGGACACGGCTGCGCAACAGTCCCGGCAGCTTTCTGTCAAACGGCGTCAGGGCTTTGGCGATCATCCGCAACCCGATCCATGGAAACGGCAGAACAATCCCCGGCCCACCAGCAGCGCCAAGCTGTTCGATGATGTCATTGCGCGTCGGCAGTTCCGGATCCGTCACGAGTTCGGTACGCCCCGCCGGGCACCTGACGCTGTCGACAATGACATTCGCGAGGTGCCCGACTTCGCACATCGGAAGCGTTGTATGTTTCGGAAAGGCCAGCAATGCAGGCCCGACCCGAACACCCAGATGCGCATTCCAGTACCGACCGGGACCATAGACAATGCCTGGCCGCAAAATCGTCAACGATCCGATGCCCGCTTCCTTCGCAAGAATCTCCTGTTTGATCTTTGCTCTTGCGTAGACATCCCGCGCTGTTTCGGGGGTGTCGACCGGGGCATCCGAAGTCAGACACTGGCCGGGCTCAAGCTGTTCCAGCGCGTAGACGGACATTGAACTGACCAGAACAAGCTTGCGCACCCCTGCGCCCTGCATGGCATTCAGAATGGCCCGCGTCCCGTTGACGGTGACCGTGTCATGTGCCTCTTCATCGCCGCCCATGGCCGCTGCCAGATGTACGACGGCGTCACACTGTACCATCGCATCCTGCAGCTTGGCCGTGGCATTCCGCGCAGCAAGATCGATCTGCGCGCGTCCCTGCGCGGTCACGCCCAGACCCGCCCCCTTGGCCGCCGCAACGGTGGCTTTTCCGATAAAACCGGATGCACCCGTGATCAGAACCTGTCTTACGTCGCCCATGGCATCGGCTCCATGGGGTTGCACCGGGTGGTCATGGCCTGCGCCCCGGAGGTTTCTCCCGCGTTCTGCATGGCCAATGTCACTTCGGTCATGTGCAGGGCAAAATCGTTCGACAGGCGTGATGGACGTCCCGCCTTGATCGCATCCAGCATCTCGGCCGGGCCGAGCATGAAATTCATTGCGGCAGCCCCCCAGCGTTTGACCTTGGGGTGTGTCGGTTGGGGCAGTTTCAGTGTCCGGGGAACGGGCGATTCCATCAACCGCCGTCGCACCGTCATGCGTTTTGCAAACGTGACCTTGGCGGAATTGTCCCACGCCGCCTTGCAGGCCACCACGCCGCTGTCGCCGACAATCCGGATCTGGTGATCGTGGGGCGCGACAATGGAACAGGTCAGGCGTGTCATCGGCCCGTTTTCGAAAAACAGCGTCGCAACGGAAACATCCGGCGCAAAGGGTCCTTCCCCTTCTTTATCGGGGATCGTTTCAGCCGAGGCTGCAACAACGGTGCGCACCGACCCGAACCAGGAGATCAACCACCCCAGGTAGTATCCAGCGTGCTCAAGCGTACATCCGACGCGGAATTCGTCTTCATACGGCCAAGGTGCGCCGGAATCAGAGATCCATTTCTTGTAGGCGGCCTGCGGCACAAACCCGTCGTCCAGTTCGGCATAAATGACACGGGGCTCACCTGCGATCCCATTGCGCAGCGCCTGACCCATCGTTTGAGCCGCTTCGCCCAGAACGCTACACGGCGCGGATGCCAGCATCAGCCCGGCGGCCGAAGCCTGTCGATGCAATGTTTTCGCATCTTCGACAGTCATGGCCAAAGGTTTCTCCGAATAGGTGTGACACCCTGCAGCAAGGCAGGCCGAGTTAATCTCGAAATGCGCGGAAGGATTGGTCAGGTTCAGAACAAGCCCGTCACGCGGATGCTGATCCAACAGCGCATCAAGAGACTGGGCCGACGGGACATTCCAATGAGTGCAGAATTGCTTGAGGCGCGATGCATTCTGATCATAGACACCGGCTATCGTGATACCGTCCATCGCTTGCAAGGATCGCATGTAAAGGTCCGCGACAAACCCGCATCCCACGATCGAAATCACACCGGTCATGTCAATTGTCTCAAGTGTCCAGGAACAAGGTTGCTTGGGCGACGCGCACAAAAATCATTACAATCGAGTCGTTTCACAAATAATCCAGAATTCTGCGGTGGCCTGAGCCGTGATAAAGCAAAGGATAATGGTGAAATTTCGACAAAACTGGCTATGCTTATGTCATTGTTGCGAAATCTTCCATCAATGTCTTGATTTTGCGATTGGCTTGCCCCGTTTCCGCCGTATAAGCTGGTATAGTCTGTGTGTGACGAGTGATTTGGTAAAGAGGAGCTTTGGATGCGCTTTTGGGGTGAGGCGTTCCACGTTACGGTAAACGTACCAGACTGGGCTTCGTTGGAACGGCAAATATCCGGCAGGATTAACGCACGAGAAGGGTTTTCCCTCGCCACGGTCAATCTGGATCATTTGGTAAAGCTTCGGACAGATCACCGTTTCAGGGACGCGTACGCGGCACATGATCTTGTCGTCGCTGACGGCAATCCAATTGTCTGGATGTCCAGGCTGGCAAGCCGCCCGGTTGAATTGATCCCCGGATCCGACGCCATTCTGCCACTGGTCACGATTGCAACCAGGCATCGCAGAAGCATTGCGTTGGTTGGCAGCACCGAGTCCACGCTACGAGATTCGAAGCGTTATCTGGAAGAGCAGGTTCCCGGCGCACATATCGTTGCAACGATTGCGCCACCTATGAATTTTGACCCCACGGGTGCAAGCGCGGATCAAGTGATCGAGGCTCTGAGGGAAAAGAAGGTCGACCTTGTTTTCCTGGCCCTTGGAGCACCCAAGCAGGAATTGTTTTCCGCTTATGCCAGAGCACAGCTGCCATCGGTCGGATTTGCTTCGATCGGTGCCGGTCTTGATTTCTTTGCCGGGACGCAGAAGCGGGCCCCGGTCTGGGTCAGGGCGGTTTACATGGAGTGGCTTTGGCGTGTTTCGATGCAACCGAAAAGGCTTATGCCCCGCTATGCAAAGTGCTTTACAATCTTGCCGACAGAGGTCGTGCATGCGCTCAAGCTGCGGTTCTCAGGCCGGCCGATACAACCCGCACCAGAGTCGTTCTGACGGCCAACAAGGGACGGACAGTCGTTTGGCCTAAGCGGTCAACCGATGCACCCGTCCGCCTGCGGCTTCGGCATCTGCCTGATCATGCGTGACCAGCAATACCGGTAGCCCTTTCGCCCGGGCCTGTGAAAACACAAGGGATCGCACCTGCCCCCGGCGTTCCGTGTCCAGACGCGCGAACGGTTCATCCAGCAACAACGCTTCTGGTCCGGACAACAGCATCCGCATCAACGCAACGCGCGCCTTTTGTCCGCCGGACAGGGTATCCGGGTCACGCGCCGCGAAGCCGCCTAGCCCGATATCGCTCAGGGCCGTCTCGATCTGCCTCTGGCGTTCAGCGCGACCTTTGACGGTTGCCCGCAAGCCAAAGGCAAGGTTTTCGCCCACCGAAAGATGTGGAAACAGCAGTTCGTCCTGAAAGAGGATGCCAACACGGCGCTGTTCCGGGGGCAACCCGGTAATGTCCCGACCATTCAGGACAACGCGCCCCGACGCTTCGAAATCACCGTTGAGCGTACCGATGATGTAGGACAGCAACGTGGATTTGCCCGATCCACTTGGCCCCATCACCGTCAAAACCTCTCCCGGTGCGATGCGATCCGAGATGTTCACCAACGTCTTGTTCCCCTGACGGATTGCGACTCGGTCAAGGATCAATCCTGTGTCAGGCATGTCTGAGCCCTTTCCGGTTTCGCCAGACAAGGGCTGGTACCATTAGCGCAAATGCGAAAGGCAGAAATGCAACTGCGGTTTGGGTAAGGGCGTAAACCGAAATCACGCGCCTGTCTCCGCCCGATGCCAAGGCAACCGCTTCTGTGGTCAGCGTCTGAACGCGCCCGGCACCGGCCAGAAGCGTTGGCAGGAACTGCCCGATCGATACGGCAAAGCCAACCGCAGCCGCAGTCAGGATCGGCCGCAACAGCATCGGCAATCGCACGCGCCACAGCACGCCATCGCAAGATGCGCCCAAGGCGCGCGCAACATGCCCGTACCGCGCGTCCCAGGCGCGGAACGGATCAGCCAGCGACAGGAACACGTAAGGAAGCACAAAGATGATGTGTACTGCAATCACGGCCGTGCGGTTTCCATCGATCCCGGTGAAGATGGCCAGGGTCTGCAACCCGGTCAAAAATGCGATTTGCGGGACGATCAGCGGCACATAGAGCAGCCACAGCGCCTTTGTGCTGGGCCTCAACCCGTGCCGTTCTTCGGCCTCAAGACAGGCAAGCGTGAACAAGAGCGCGATCAGTGTCGCGACGGAGGCGATCACCAGGGTTTCGCGGATGATGGGCCACAGGGCCATTGCGTGTCGCATCCAGGTCCGGGTGGAAAACCCTTGCGGCAGGGCGTCCGGAAAGCTCCAGAACCCGGCGAAAGACCAGACCAACAAGCCGATAAGGCCAAAGACAATGGCACTTGCACTCAGCGCTGCCGCAGTCAGGGAAATCGCCTGGATCGAGCGTACCGCGCGCCCGCGCTCGCCCGACATCACCCACCGCCGCCCAATGCGGGCAATTACGCTTTCTCCCAGTCTCCACAGCAAAAGCGCGCCGATCACCAACGCCAATTGCCAGACCGCTGCGGCAGAGGCGACGAACCGCAACCCGAGATCGGGATCATTCATCCACCGCAGGATTTGAACGGCAAGGGTTGGCGGGGTGGTCGGCCCCAGAATCAACGCCACGTCGATCACGGTCATTGAAAAGGCAAGCACTGCATATACCGGCAATCGGATCTGGGCGTAGACCCTTGGGAAAACTGTTTTGAACCAACCCGATACCGGTGTGTAGCCCAGTGCCATGGCCGTTTGGCGCGCCTGCGTTGTGCGGATTTGCGACAGGGCCGCGAGGGTCATCAACAGCAGGAATGGCACTTCCTTGACCACAAGCCCCGCGATCAGGGACAGGCCATACGGGTCCTGAAGGATCAGGATGTCGGGGGGTGTGTCCCAGCCCGTCATCCAGGGTGATGCAGCGCGTGTGATCCATCCGGAGGGCGCAATCAGAAATGCCAGACCGAATGCAGCGGCCGCGTGTGGCACCGCCAGAAGCGGCGACAAGACGCGCTCGATCAGGCGGAACGCCCCTGATCCACTCCAGGCGGCACAGATCAGTGCGACCAGAACCAAAGAGATCACGCTTGCCGCGATCCCTGTTGTCACACTGAGTATGCTGGCCCGCGTGATGCCGGGCCAGTCGAACAGCATGGCAAAGGCATCGAAGGTCAGGCTGTCGCCACCCAAGGCCGGCAAGACGCCGAAAGCCGGGGCAAGTGTGCCCAACACGCCAGCGGCCACCGGCCCGACCATGACCGCCACGGTCAGCAGTGGTGCCCAGGGCAGGAGCGTGGCCCGCCCCGAACGGGTGTCACATTCGGTTGGCACGGATGATGCGCCTATTGCGCAACGCCGAACCGGTCAGTCCAGTCTTCCTCCAGCCGAACCATCCAGCTTGGATGCGGCTCGGGAAGGGTGGCGCCCAATTCTTCCGGGGGCAATGTTGCCACACCCAGTTCAAGCGCATCGAACCGCGCGCGGTCTTCGTCCGACAACTTGGTCAGGTCCAGCACTGTCCCAAGACCCCAGACATTCGGGTCCTGCATCATGGCCTGTGCCTCTGGCGACATCATGAAATTGGCGACAACCATCGCACCGGCCTTTGCATTGGCGTTGTACGGAATGGCGACAAAGCTGGCGTTGCCGATGCTGCCTGCATCCATGACATAGGTGCGGACCGTGTCCTGCAATTCGAAATTCGCAATCGCGTTGCTGGCCTCGTTGGGGTTGAAGCTGATCGCGAGGTCAATCTCTCCATCGGCCATCAACTGGATCTGGCGCGACTCGTTTTGCGGATAGGCCCGGCCAGAGCGCCAAAGGTTCGGCGTCAGTTCGTCCAGAAACGCCCAGAGATCAGCGGTGGTCGCGTCATAATTCGCCGCATCGACCGGAGACTGAAGAACCGATGCATCGGGTACGAACTCGATCAGCGCCTGTTTCAGGAACGTGCCACCAAGGAAATTCGGCGGTTGGGGATATGTGAACCGTCCGGGGTTTTCCGCCGCCCAGGCGGCAAGGTCCGCCATGGTCTTGGGCGGTGTCTCAAGTCGCGCGGTGTCATAATAGAACACCACCTGCGCCATGCCCCAAGGCGCCTCCAGCCCGTCGGTCGGGACCGTAAAGTCGGAAATCACGGCAGGTTTGCCTGCAACATCCACATTCGCCCAGCTTGGCATCGCCTCGGCCCATGGTCCGAACAGAAGGTCCTGTCGTTTCATGGCGGCAAAGTTTTCGCCGTTGATCCAAATCATATCAACGGCGCCGCCTTCGTCTTTTCCGGCGGTTTTCTCGGCCAGGACGCGGCTCACGGCCTCGGCCGTATCCGACAGTTTCACATGTTCGAGCATGACGCCGTACTCTTCGTTCACGCGCATGCCGATCCAGTCGATGAAGCTGTTGATCGTGTCCGATCCACCCCAGGCATTCCAATAAACAGTCTGCCCACGCGCTTCTTCGGTCACGGCATCCCAATCGGTTGGGTCCGGTTCTGCCGCGGCTGTGAAAGCTGCGAAGGTTGCCAGGGTGGCGGCGAAAAAGATGCGCATCAGTATATAATCCTTGGTTTTGCAGGCACATGGCTTGGGTGGTCGCGTTAAAATCAGCGATACCCTGTCTGGGTCAAATGACAAACAGGTGTGCAAAATTTCAGTGTACGGACGTGTCACGGGCAATTATGGCGATTGATGCGCAACGCTGAACGAGACCTGCCATGATCGACGCCGCCATCCTGCCTTACGTGAAACGCGCGATCGACCGTCCTGCACGGGCCTTGGTGGCGCGCGGGATCAGTGCGGACCAGATCACGTGTGTCGGGTTCGGCATCGGCCTTGCCGGTGTCGCAAGCGCTGCGTTGGGCCTGTTTGGCCTCGCGCTTTTGTGCCTTGCCCTGAACAGGTTGGCCGATGGGCTGGACGGCGCTGTCGCCCGGATGACCACACCAACGGACCGGGGCGCGTTTCTCGATATTGCGCTCGATTTCATGTTCTACGGCCTCTTTCCTCTGGGATTTGCCCTGCACGATCCCGCAACAAATGCGTTGCCCGCGGCGGTGCTGATTGCCAGTTTCATCGGTACCGGTTCCAGCTTTCTTGCCTTTTCCGTGATTGCCGAAAAACGCGGCGTCACGTCGGACCAATATCCGACCAAAGGCATTTTCTATCTTGGAGGCTTGACCGAAGGGACAGAGACCATCGCGCTCTTTGTGGCCTTCTGCCTGTTTCCATCGGAGTTTGCATGGCTTGCCCTGGTGTTTGCCGGTTTGTGCCTTGTCACAACGGGCACACGCTGGCTTGCAGGATGGCGCTTGTTTGCGCAGACCTGACCCATTGGCTCAAGGGGTCGATGTCTGCCCTCTCCACATCTCAACGGACCTCTGCTAAACCGCGCTCAACAAGAGGCCGAGCAGAAGGGCGCTAGCCATGACAACCCCGAAACCCGTTGTTCTGACGATCCTCGATGGCTGGGGCCTGCGCGAAGAGGCGACGGCCAACGCGCCCAAGCTGGCGCATACACCGACAATGGACCACCTGATGGCGACATGTCCCAATGCAACGCTCATCACGCATGGGCCGGACGTCGGTTTGCCAAGCGGCCAGATGGGCAATTCGGAGGTCGGTCATACAAATATCGGGGCAGGGCGCGTTGTGGCGATGGACCTCGGGCAAATCGATCTGGCCATAGAAGACGGCAGCTTCTTTGAAAACGCCGCCATTCGTGACTTTGCAAAAACGGTGCAAACCGCCGGTGGTCGGGCGCATCTGATGGGCGTTGTGTCCGACGGCGGGGTGCACGGCCATATTCACCACATCATGGCTGCTGTGAAACTGCTGACGGACCTCGGATTGGACGTCATCGTCCACGCGATCACGGACGGGCGCGATGTCGCGCCAAGCTCGGCCAGGGGATTTATCGCCGACCTGTCCGCCGGTCTTCCGGCACATGCAAGGATTGGCACGGTGATCGGGCGTTATTTTGCCATGGATCGCGACACGCGTTGGGACCGGGTAGAACGGGCCTATAACGCAATGGCGCTGGGCCAGGGCAACAAAGCGGATACGGCGCTGGCGGCCGTTGATGACGCTTATGCGCAGGATCAAACCGATGAGTTCATCGAACCGCATGTGATCGACGGGTATACGGGGTTCCAGAACGGTGACGGGTTCTTCTGCCTCAATTTCCGGGCGGACCGGGCGCGCGAAATCCTGTCGGCAATTGGCGACCCGGCGTTCGATGGTTTCGAGCGTTCAAAGCCCGATCTGTCCGGACTTCTGGGAATGGTCGACTATTCGACCGCTCATAACGCGTTCATGACAACAGCCTATCCCAAGCAGGAAATCAAAAATACGCTGGGAGAATGGGTGGCAAAACACGGACGTACACAGTTTCGCCTCGCAGAAACCGAAAAATACCCGCATGTCACGTTCTTCCTGAACGGCGGCCAGGAAACCCCGGAAGACGGTGAAGACCGGTACATGCCCAAAAGCCCGGACGTCCCGACCTATGACCTCAAGCCAGAGATGTCCTCTGCCGAAGTCACGGAAAAATTCGTGGCAGCCATCGAACACGGCTACGATCTGATCGTCACCAATTACGCCAATCCCGACATGGTCGGCCATACCGGCGATCTGGAGGCTGCGATCAAGGCCTGCGAAGCCGTGGATCAGGGTCTTGGTCAGGTGCTTGAGGCGGTCAGGAAAGCAGGCGGCGCGATGATCGTGACCGCCGATCATGGCAATTGCGAAACGATGATTGATCCGGAAACCGGTGGGCCGCACACGGCACATACCACAAACCTTGTTCCGGTTGTGCTTTATGGCGGTCCGGATGGGATAACGCTCAATGCGGGGCGACTGGCCGATCTGGCTCCGACGCTGCTGGAATTGATGGAATTGCCAAAGCCCGAAGAAATGACTGGCAAGAGCCTCATTCAGCGATGAAGCAACTGGCATTGATCCTTGCCGCCGGTATGTTTTTTGCGACCAACGCGGTTGCGGAAACTCCTGCGCAGGCCGCCCGCGCGGCGATGGATCGGCTTGAGGCTGCCGCACGACAGTTGGATGCCGCAGACGGTGCACGGGACCGTGTGCGCGCGTTGACCGAAGCGGTCCGCGCCTTCGAAACCGGTCTGGCAGCCATGCGCGACGGTCTGCGGTTTGTGTCGATCCGCGAAACCGAGCTGCGTCGCGATCTTGCCGCCCGCGAAGAAGAGGTCACACGGCTTCTGGCCGCATTGTCTGCGCTGGGATCGTCTGCCGGTCCGCAAGCTTTTGTGCATCCACAGGGCGCGGTGGGTGCGGCGCGTGCCGGGTTGCTGATGGCCTCGGTCACCCCGGCGCTGTCGGACGCCGCGGCGACGCTGCGTGCGGACGTGGAGGAAGCAACTGTTCTGCGGCAACTGCAACAAGATGCGGCCGAGACCTTGCGCAAGGGTCTGGCCGGCGTTCAGGTGGCGCGGACCGAACTGAGCCAGGCAATGGCGGATCGCACGGATTTGCCGCGCAAGTTTACCGAAGACCCCGTGCGCACAGCGCTTTTGATCGCGGCAAGCGAAACGCTTGACGGCTTCGCAAGCGGGCTGACCCAAATCGGTGAAGGCGAAACCGAAGCAAGCCTCGATTTGCCGGCGATCGCGGACCGCAAGGGCGCATTGCCCTTGCCCGTCGCCGGAGAAATCCTGCGCCGCGCCGGTGAGACGGATGCAGCCGGGATCACCCGGCCCGGTATCCTCGTGGCGACGCGCCCGCGGGCGCTGGTCACAACGCCCGTCGCCGCGACAATCCGCTACCGTGGGCCGCTCCTTGATTACGGTTTGGTGTCCATCCTCGAGCCTGCACCGGATGTTCTTTTTGTGTTCGCAGGGCTTGAGGCGGTTTTCGGACAGACAGGGCAAGTCCTGCCAAGTGACAGCCCGGTCGGATTGATGGGCGGTGCTGATGGTGCCGACGGTGATATTCTATCACCATCTGGTGAAAGGGCTGGCACTGCCCTGTCGGAAACGCTCTATATAGAAGTCAGACAAGGCGATACGCCAGAAGACCCCCTCGGGTGGTTTGCAGATGACAAGGGAAGAACCGAATGAAAAAAGTTCTCATGGCAGCGATGGGCGGAACGCTCGCGGGTGTTGTAGCCACAACGCAATTCGTGGGGCCGCTGGTTGCGCAGGAAAGTTCACGATCAACGAATGTCTACGAACAGCTTGATCTGTTCGGTGACATTTTTGAACGCATCCGCGCGCAATATGTCGAAGAGGTCGATTCCGCCGATCTGATCGAAGCTGCGATTGACGGCATGCTGACTTCGCTTGATCCGCATTCAAGCTACCTGTCGCCAAACGATGCCGCTGACATGCGGGTCCAGACGCGGGGCGAATTCGGGGGCCTGGGCATCGAAGTCACCCAGGAAGACGGGTTTGTCAAAGTGGTGTCGCCGATCGATGGCACCCCTGCCGAGGACGCAGGGATCGAATCCGGCGACTTCATCACGCATGTTGACGGCGACTCGGTTCTTGGCCTGACGCTGGACGAAGCGGTTGACATGATGCGCGGCCCGGTGGGGTCTGAAATCATCATCACCGTCGTGCGCGAAGGCGAACCGGAACCGTTCGACGTGTCCATCATCCGGGACACCATCAAACTCACTGCGGTCCGCACACGCCTGCAGGGCGACGCGGTTGTCCTGCGTGTGACGACGTTCAATGACCAGACCTATCCCAATCTCGAAGAAGGACTGGCCGAACAGATCGAAGCCGCAGGCGGGCTTGAAAACATCGAAGGGATCGTTCTCGACTTGCGCAACAACCCCGGTGGCCTGCTCAATCAGGCAATCCGGGTCAGTGATGCGTTCCTCGACAAGGGAGAAATCGTGAGCACCCGTGGTCGCCAACCCGAGGACGGAGAGCGCTATAACGCGACGCCGGGTGATCTGGCCGAGGGCAAACCGATTGTCGTTCTGATCAATGGCGGTTCGGCCTCTGCCTCTGAAATCGTGGCCGGTGCCTTGCAGGACCACCGCCGCGCGATTGTTGTCGGCACCAAGAGCTTTGGCAAAGGGTCCGTGCAGACTGTCATGCCGCTGCGGGGCGAGGGCGCGATGCGTCTGACCACGTCGCGCTACTACACGCCGTCAGGCCGTTCGATTCAGGCGCTTGGCGTGTCCCCTGACATCGTTGTCGAGCAACCGCGCCGTGCCGAGGTCACCGAGGAAGAGGACGAAAATGTCTTTTCCCGCTCCGAAGCTGACCTGCGTGGCAGTCTCGATAATGACAGTCTGACAGAGGACGAGATCCAGCAGATCGAGGCAGACCGCGCCAAGGCCGAAGCCGCCGCTGCCCTGCGCGAAGAAGACTACCAACTGGCCTATGCGATCGACATCCTGAAAGGGCTGACGGCGCTGGCCCCGCCGCGGGAGTAAAGGTATAACGCGGCACAGTTCCACCTGTGCCGCGTTTCAATGAGGCCCGAAATGACCCCCGAAGACATCGCGCTTTTGCCATACCGTCCTTGTGTCGGTGTCATGCTGGTCAATCGGGATGGCCATGTCTTTGTCGGACAGAGGATCGACAACCCCGGCCCTGCCTGGCAGATGCCGCAGGGGGGCGTGGACAAGGGCGAAACACCCCGGGATGCCGCGCTGCGCGAGCTTTGGGAAGAAACCGGCGTAACCGCCGATCTGGTGACGATCGAAGCGGAATCGAAGGAATGGATCCCCTATGACCTTCCGACCGAACTGGTCGGCAAACTCTGGAAAGGCCGGTATCGTGGCCAGGAACAGAAATGGTTTCTGATGCGGTTCTGCGGCGCCGATGAGCAGGTCAACATCAAGACAGCCCATCAGGAGTTCAGCTGCTGGAAGTGGATGGCCCCGGATCAGCTTGTGAACCACATCGTTCCCTTCAAGCGTCAGGTCTATGAACGGGTGCTGTCGGCGTTCAAGGATCACCTCTGATGCGTTGGGCGGTGGCCGCTCTTATTGCCTGCATGGCGCAACCCGTTTGGTCGCTAAGCTGCCTCAGGCCCGATATTGCCCGGGATTATGCATTTGCGGCCACGTCGGATGACCGGTTCATCATCGTGAAAGGGCAACTGTCCTTCGACGAGTCGGCGTTGCCAAAGCGCAATCCCGATATCTACGAACGTCCATCCCCCGAGACAGAGGTGACGGCGTGGTTCGATGGGTACTCTTTGACGCCCGAGGGATTCGTGCGCCGGTTCGAGCGTGACGTCTTGTTGCGGGTTGTCTGTCTCGGGCAATGGTGCGGCGGCACCGAACCGGGCCAACACCTTGCGTTTCTCAAGCAGGAGGACACGCGGTTCGTCATCAGGTTGGGTCCATGCGGCGGGATGGTGTACCGCGACCCTTCCGAAGCGATAGACGCCAAAGTCATCCAATGCATGAATGGCGGGCCGTGCGTGCCGGAAGATCAGTCTGATTGATCCGGGCCGAAAAGGGCCTTGTACCCAGGCGTCACTGTTCGAACGACGCGAGCCGTCTGCGTCTTGAATGCGCCGAACATCAGCGCAGTTTTTCCAGTATCCTGAGCGACGCATAGCCGTCGGGAATGTCCCCGACGGACTTTTGGAATTGGCGCACGGCATTGATGGTCAGCGGCCCGATCTTGCCATCGATTTTCTTCGTGTCGAACCCTTGCGCGGTCAAAAGACGCTGCATCTCCTTGCGTTCTGCAAAGCTCAGGGCGCGATCCTGCCGGGGCCATTCGGATTTGATCGGACCGGCGCCTGACAGCCGGTCACTCAGGTGACCGACACCAATCACATACGCATCAGCCGTATTGTAGGTCTCGATCACGTCAAAATTCCTGAAGATCAGGAAGGCTGCGCCCAGGGCCCCGGCGGGTAAAAGCACAGACGCAGTTCCGTGATCGCGAACGGGGGTCCCGTTCATGTCGACCACGCCCATACGCGCCCAGTCCGAAGGCATTTTCTGCACATCCCGTCTGGCAAGAGCATAGTCGAAATCTGATGGCAGTCTGACCTCGACCCCCCAGGGCGCGCCCTTGATCCACCCGTTCCGCGCAAGATAGTTGGCGGTTGAGGCAAGTGCATCCGATGGGTCATCCGACCAAATGTCCCGCTTTCCGTCACCGGTAAAATCCACGGCAAGCCGCTGATACGAAGACGGGATAAACTGCGTATGCCCCATCGCACCCGCCCAGCTCCCGGTGAAATCGGAGGGCCGAACATCCCCGCTTTGCAGAATGCGCAACGCCTCGATCAGTTCGCCTTCGAAAAATGATCCGCGCCGCCCGTCATAGGCCAACGTGGCCAGCGATCCGATCACGGGGTTCGATCCCCGAAAGGTGCCATAGGCCGACTCCAACCCCCAAATCGCAACCACGACCTCTTTGTCGACACCGTACTGCGCCTCGATCCGGTCAAGCAGCGCATTATGCTTGCGCAACGCGGCCTTGCCATTGTTCACCCGCGCGTCTGACGCAGCGCTGTCAAGGTAATCCCAGATCGTCTTGGTGAATTCCGACTGGTTGCGGTCGCGCCGGATCACATCCTCATCATACGAGACACTGGCAAAAGCGCGGTCAAAAACGGCCGCCGAAATACCCTGCTGCAAGGCCCTTGAGCGGAAGGATGTGATCCATGCGTTCAAACCGGCTTGCGATGATGACGGTTCAAGGTTTGCCGGTACGGTGGACCGCAACGGTCTGATTTCCGGGCGCAATGAATTGATTGGCGCTGCAAACGACGCCAGGACGACCGCGTTGCGCGGTGCTTCGCTATCGCTGGCAACACGTCCCATCGGTCGCAACGACTGTTCGACCGGACCCGCCGCAACGACGGACCCAAATACCGCAAATATCGACGCAAACACCTGAAACCGCATTTCGACAACTCCACTGCTCGTGTCCGTTCTCCGAACTTGACCCCAGCGTATCGCGATTGTTTCCGTTTGCGAAGCAATCAAAACCAGCCCAAGCGATCTTCTGCCGTCCAGGTGGCGCAAGTCGGCGCATTCGAAGGTACGGCCGCGCACACGTCACCATCCCTTGTTCGGAACGGTCGTGGCTTTCTAGTTATCCGTCATGGCTTAACAAACTCTGAATCGGGATATTCACCCGTTCCGCCGCCGCCGCGCGACCTTGCGCTTGGTCTTGGCGTCTTTCTTTTTCGCCTTGGCCAGTTTGCGTTTCGGCCCGCCCTTGCCCTTGGGGCGCGTCCCACGCCCCATGCGGCCTTTTCCCGACCCGCTGGGCAGTTTGGCGTCTTCCAGTGTCAGCAGCTCAAGCCCGATGCCGCCAGTCACCGGTGCCGCGTCGATCAGTTTGACCGTCACGCGCTGCCCCAAGCCGATCATCACTCCTGTGTCCGACCCCATGAGCGTTCCGGCATCGGCGTCGAAATGGAAGTATTCGTTGCCCAGAGACCGGATCGGGATCAGCCCATCCGCCCCGGTTTCGTCAAGCTTCACAAAGACACCGAAACGCGCAACGCCGCTGATCCGCCCCGTAAATTCCGCGCCAATCCGGTCGGACAGGAAAGCGGCGAGATAGCGGTCGGTCGTATCACGTTCGGCCATCATCGACCGCCGTTCCGTGTCGCTGATATGCTCGGCAGTTGCCTTAAGACGTTCGATATCCTCGGGCGACAACCCATCATCGCCCCAGCCATGCGCCTTGATCAGTGCGCGGTGCACGATCAGGTCGGAATAGCGCCGGATGGGTGAGGTGAAATGCGCATAGTTCTGGAGCGCGAGGCCGAAATGCCCGAAGTTCTCCGGGTTGTAATAGGCCTGCGTCATGGACCGCAGCGTGGCGAGGTTGATCAGTTCCGCCTCGTCCGATCCGGCAGCGTCGTGCAGCAGGCGGTTGAGTTGCGCGGTCTTGAGCACCTGCCCCTTGGCCAGCGTCAGCCCCGCCGCCTCGGCGGTTTCGCGCAAGCTTTCCATCTTCTCGGGCGGCGGTTCTTCGTGCACGCGGAAGAGTAGCGGCGTGCGTTTGGCGATCAGGGTTTCGGCGGCGCAGACATTGGCGAGCACCATGAATTCCTCGATCAGCCGGTGCGCATCCAGACGGTCGGCAAAATTGACGGACTGCACCGTGCCATCCTCGGCCAGAATGATCTTGCGCTCTGGCAGGTCGAGGTCGAGCGGCTGACGCCGGTTCCGCGCTTCGGCCAACGCGTTGTATGCGGCGTAAAGCGGGCGGATCACATCGTCCATCAACGGCGCGGTCTTGTCGTTCGGCGCGCCGTCCATCGCGTCCTGGACCGTGCGATAGTCGAGCGACGCGACCGACCGCATCAACCCGCGCTGAAAGCTGTGGCTGA